>JBEKOW010000113.1:0-12868 GCA_049521375.1 Terriglobales bacterium | reverse complement strand
AGACGCTCAGTTGCCCGGTTGTTGCGCTATTTTCTTCTCCGATGGCGGCGATCAAAAACTGCTCAACCTTGTTTTGACGGGCGAGAGAAACTTCGCCGCCCACTCTCAGCTTGGCCCGGACGCCGGTCAAACGCGCTCCTCTTAGGCTCACGTTCATCGTCATGACTTGCTGGTCGATGGGCTGGCCATCGAGGTCCGTGGTCGTCAGTCGGACGGGGACCGACACGTCGATCCGGCGCTCGCTGCGCTCGATCTTGAACTGGCGCATTAATCCGCTGAGTTGCGTCGCGATGGAAGCCAGGTCTTGCGCCGCTTTTTGCGACTCTTCCGCGCGTGACGACGTACCCTCCGCAGCCTGGGCCGCGGCCGCGATGTTGGCCGAGATCTCGCCCGCCCCTACGGCCGCTTCGCGCGTGTTGCGCGTCATTTCATTGGTGGTAGCGCTTTGCTCTTCGACGGCGGCTGCGATGGTCGCGGAGATGTTGTTGATCTGACCGATGACCTCACTCACCGTTCCAATCGCGGCTACCGCGCTTTTGGTCCCCGCCTGGATGGCGGTAATTTTCCGGGCGATGTCTTCCGTGGCTTTCGCGGTCTGCTTGGCAAGCTCTTTCACTTCGTTGGCGACCACGGCAAACCCCTTGCCGGCCCCTCCGGCGCGCGCCGCTTCAATGGTGGCGTTCAAGGCGAGCAGATTGGTCTGTTGCGCGATGGTCGTGATGTCCTGGACGACAACCCCGATCTCCACTCCCGCCTGGCCCAGTTCCGCGACCGTCGAGTTCGCGGCCTGGGCCGCGCCGACGGCGGAGGCTGCCACTCTGGCCGCCTGGTGCGCGTTCGCGGCAATGTTCTGGATGGTTGACATCATCTCGCCCGACCCGGTGGAAAGACTCTGCAGGTTCTCGGTAACCTGCTGCGTGGCGCGGGCAGCGGACTTTGACTGGACGGCGGTCTCCCGCGAATTGAGAGTGATTTGTTCGGTGGCCCCAAGAAGTTGTTCACTGGCGTTGCCGAGCCTCTGGGTGTGCGCCGCAACCCCCCGCAGGATGCTCTGCAGTTTATCCATGAAGAGATTGAAGAAGCGGCTGACTTCGCCCAATTCGTCGTGGCCGAAGCCCCCGGCTATTTCCAGGCGCGTCGTGACGTCGCCTTCGCCCTCGGCGATGTCCTGAATCATCCGGGTCAAGTGCCCCAGCGACCCGGTAATCGTGCGCACCAGGGTGAAACTCCCCAGCAGGAGCATCAGCAGCGAGACGCCGCAGATCATAAACATGGCGCGCGTGGCTCGCTCCGCCGTTTTCTTCGCGGCTAGTTCGTCCTGTTTTGCGCTTTGTTCCAACTGGTCGCCCGTGTCCGAGATCTTTTCATCGATTTGATTGGACAGCTGGGCGCAACGCTGGGCTGCGGCCGTCACCGAAGACGGATTATTCGCGAAAGCGGCGCTCAGTCCATCGGCCGCCCTCGAGTAGTCCTGCGCCTGTTTGTTCTCTTCGTCGAGCGCGGTTCGAAGAGCGGGATTGACCACCGCCTCCCGGGCCGCGGTCATCCTTTGCGCGAACACTTTGGCGTGCACGGAGAGATTGTTGAGGCTGTCTTGCCGCTCCTGCCCCCCTTTGGCAAAAGCAGCCGCAATATCGTCCCGCGTCATATCGAAGAACATCCCCGCTTCGACGTGATTACGAATCGCTGCCCCGGTTGCGGCTACCTCGACCGTCGTTCTCTGAACGGACATGAGGCCCCAATATCCGGTCGCGCTCACGCCGGCCAGAAACGCCAGTGACGCGACTGCCGAACCGAGCAACTTGGTTTTAATTGTCACTCGCATCGGGTCTATCCACCTCGGACGAAAAAGTGCCCCAGCATTGGCGTGCCTTCTCTCTCAGTTCGGCCGGAACCCTCTCTGAGTGGGTGCGTCCGACGCTCGCCAGGAGTTCGGCTTTCGATCGCGAACCGCACCCGAATTCTCCAACAACCGTCTTGGTCACTAATCGACGGTGTTCGAGGAATGCTTTAAGCAGCTTCTCTGGACTCTCTGCGGCCAGCGAGCTCCAACCAGGGCTTCTCCCCCATCCACGTCCTTCATGGAGTGAAATCCCGTAGAATGGAGTGTCACCACCCGCATGAAGCGCATCGCCATCCTCGGTTCGACTGGATCGATCGGCCAAAGCACTCTCAGCATCGTCGAAAGCTACGCCGATCGCTTCCAGGTCGCCACCCTCGCCGCTGGCAAAAACCTCGACTCGATCTATGAGCAGGCCCTCCGCTGGAAGCCGCGCGTCATTTCCGTGGCCAGCGAAGCTGCCGCTCAAAAGCTCCACTCCCGCCTCAAGCAGGCGGGCGTTTCCGACATTGAAGTGGTCTACGGCTCCACGGGAATAGTTCGTGTCGCCACCCATCCCGAAGTTGATTTCGTGGTCAGCGCCATCGTGGGAGTTTCCGGCCTCGAAGCCACTTATGAAGCCGTCAAAGCCGGCAAGTCGGTTGGCCTCGCCAACAAAGAATGTCTCGTTGTAGCCGGCGAACTGATTACCGCCGAGGCCCGCCGCCAGGGCAAGCCGCTGCTTCCCATCGACAGCGAGCACAACGCCGTGCACCAGTGCCTCCGTGGAGGCCGCATGCACGAGGTCGAGCGGATCTGGCTGACCGCCTCGGGAGGCCCGTTCCTGCACACTCCCCAGTCGGAGTTTGCATCAATAACGGTGCAACAAGCCCTCAACCACCCCACCTGGAAGATGGGCAAACGGATCACCATCGACTCCGCCACATTGATGAATAAGGGGTTTGAGGTCATCGAAGCCTGCCGCCTTTTTGATCTCCCACCCGAACGCGTGCAAGTCATTGTGCACCCACAATCTACGATCCATTCCATGGTCGAGTTCGTGGATGGCAGCATCCTGGCGCAGTTTTCGGTGACGGACATGCGCCTCCCCATCCTGTATGCGTTAACCTACCCGGACCGGATCCCGTCCGAGCTGCGCTTCCCGGTCATGGACCTGCGGCACCTGGATTTCTGCCCCCCGGATATGGTCAAATTCCCTTGTCTGCGTTTGGCTTACGAGGCGGCCGCGGCCGGAGGCACCAAAACCATTGCTTTGAATGCCGCCGATGAAGTCGCGGTCGCCGCGTTTTTGGAAGAAAAAATAGGCTTCGACGATATCCCCCGCATTGTCGAAGATGTAATAACTGCAACGTCAACAGCTGATTTGGAATCTATACAGGAAGTACTAGCTCTCGACATTGAGGCCCGCCGCGTCGCCCTGGAAGTCGTTAAACAGCGCAGCCAGACGGGATCGCCCATCAGAGCCATTTCCTGACGGAATTTACGGAGTAACCTCATACAATGCCCCAGCTTTTGTCCATCCTGCACACTATCTTTGTCATGGGCATCGTGCTCGGGTTCATGATCCTGATTCATGAATTCGGACACTACGCCGCCGCCAAGTATTTCGGAGTTCGAGTGGAGCAGTTCGCCATCGGCTTCGGCAAGCGTGTCGTTGGGTTCAGACGGGGCGAAACAGACTATCGCATCAATATTTTGCCGCTCGGCGGCTACGTCAAGATGTCGGGCGAAAATCCCATGGATGAGCGCACCGGCGATCCGGGAGAATTTCTTTCCCATCCGCGCTGGCAGCGCTTTATCGTCGCTCTCGCCGGCCCCGCCATGAACATCCTGCTCGCCATCGGCCTGCTCACCGGCGTTTACATGGCCCACTTTGAATACCCCACCTACCTCGATGGTCCCGCCGACATCGGCTGGGTCACCTCCAAGAGTCCTGCCGAGAAGGCCGGGATTCAGGTCGGCGACCGCATCGTCAAAATCGATGACGTCTCCAACCCTACCTGGGAGCAGATCGAAGTCAAGGCAGCGCTCAGTCCGAATCAACCGCTCAGTTTTACGATTGAGCGAGATGGCAAGACCCTTGAAAAGGAGATTACCCCTGAGGCCATGGGAAGTCATCAGTATGGCAGCCTCGGGTTGGATCCAAAAGAGCCCGCCGTCATCATCACGATGGTCGAGTCGGGGATGCCCGCAAAAGAAGCCGGCATGAGGGTCGGCGACGTCATTCAGACCGTCAACGGCCAACCCATTCCTGCGATCCTTGCGTTAATTGACATGCTCAGCCATACCAAGGATCAGCCGCTGCAGATCGTCGCTCTTCGTGACGGCCAGAAACTAACCTTCAACCTGAAACCCGTGCTTGCTCCGAGCGGCGCTTCCGGCGAACCGAGTTACCGGATTGGAATCGCCAGCAATCCCATGAAAGTCGTCAAGCTGACCCTCCCGCAGGCGTTCCAGCGCTCGCTCGAAGACAATAAAAAGAGTTCTTTCCTGATCCTCGAATTGCTGCGCAAGATGGCCGAACGCAAGGTTTCCATGCGCCAGGTCGACGGCCCCATCGGAATCGGCAGCGCCGTCGGTGAAGCCGCCCGCGAGAAGGGCTGGACTCCGCTCCTGCTCATCACCGCCGCCATCAGCCTGAACCTGGGTATCATGAACCTGCTCCCGATCCCCATCCTTGATGGAGGCGTCATCCTCCTGTTGTTTGTGGAAAGCCTCATGCAGAGGGACATCAGCCTCCCGATCAAAGAGCGCATCTACCAGGCCGCGTTCGTCTTTCTGGTGCTGTTTGCCGTGATGGTGATCTACAACGACATCGTGAAGACCCTGCCCGGCCTGACCAGAATGCCCTGAGGTCCCGCCGCCGCAGTTGAAGCCAGGAAGAGCTGTCGAACCTCCCGCTCCGGTCAAGTGAACCGCCGGTGGACCCCTGCTCGTACACCCACCCGGCAAGTGAGCCCCCGTAACCTTTCCTCCTCTCGCGAATCCTATCCAGGTGGCATTTTCGCCTACGGAACCCGCATGTACACATTCGCCGGTCTTCGCTTTTTCAGCAGCCCGAGATGGTCCCCGACGTTCACCCGAGTGGTAATCTTGTCGGCACCGGGGATTCTTAAACTCGCTGCGAACTCCCCCATACCGTGAGGAACATGCCGCAAGATCTCGCTTCGCTGGATACGCCAGCGGAACAATTCACCGAGGAGGCGCTGATCCGGCGCATCCGGGACGGTGAGCATGATCTTTTTTACGAACTCGTCCGCCCATACGAACGGCGCGTGTATGCCGCCGCGCTGGCCATTTTGCGCAACCCGGCCGATGCCGAAGATGCCGCCCAGGAGAGCATGCTCAAGGCCCTCAAGCACATTCGGCAATACCGCGCGGACGCCAGATTCAGCACCTGGCTGATTCAGATTACCGTCAACGAGGCGCGCATGAAGCGAAGGAGAGAACAGACTCGCGCGATGGACCCAATCGCCGATCACCAGGACGAGGAGGGCAATTATGTTCCGCGCGATTTTGCCGACTGGCGGGAGGTTCCCCTGGAAACACTGGAACGAAAAGAGGTGCGCCAGAAACTGGCCGAATCCATGCACGCCCTGGGAGAGAAATATCGCGAAGTCTTCGTCCTGCGTGACATGCAGCACTTGAGCATCGAAGAGACCGCCAAGGCCCTGGGAATCTCCCACGCGTCGGTGAAAACCCGCTTGTTGCGGGCGCGCCTCATGTTGCGGGACATGTTGGCCCCAGGGCTCGGCGGCCGCTGGAGTTCCAAGCTCTCTTTCGAAAAGGGGACAAAGCCATGGTAGTTCACTGCGAAGAAGTGTGGCGCGAGATTTCCAATTATCTCGAGGGAGACGTCGATCCCGCCCTGCGCTCTGCCATGGACGATCACATCCACGGATGCGGCCGCTGCCGCTCCGTTCTTGAAGGCACCCGCAATGTCATCGAGTTATACGGCGACGAGCGAATGTCAGAGGTTCCCCTGGGATACAGTTCCCGCCTGCGCCTGCGATTAGAGGAAAACATGCAAAGCAGCCGAAGAAATTTTTTCGGCTGGATCGTAGCCGCCGCCACCGCCATCCTCTTCGCCGGTAGCTTCGAGTTGGCGCGCTCAACCGGCTCAGCCTACCCGGCCCTCCGTTCGCAAATGGCAAAACGGGGCTCGGGCGTCCCCCCCGAAATGCTGGTAGTAGTTTCCGACAGGGGAAAAGAGTTTCACCAGGCCTCCTGCCCGTTCATTCACGACAAAGTGAACCTCCGCACGATCCCAGCGCAGGAGGCCATGAAGGAAGGCTACACGCCATGTGTGCGCTGTATGAAAGAGTATCTCAGCGCGTGACTGCGTCGAAACCTGCCGGTACTCCATGCGTAAGTGATTGACGAGAAGCACAAAATCCTCTTTCTCAGCCCGAAAATCTAACGCTTTGGAGTGGCAAAAAAAGAGCCGGGAATCCGAAGACTGAGAACTGAGAACTGGCAACTGAAAACTGGGAACGACAGACCACCACCGCCCTGAAAACCCCCGCCAACTGCTAAAATAGAGGTTCTTATGGCTGAAATTCTCCGCAGAAAGACCTATACCGCCTCCATCGGCGGCATCCGCGTGGGCAGCAATGCACCGGTCATGGTGCAGTCCATGACCAACACCGACACCGCCGACATCCCCGGAACCATCAAGCAGGTCGCCGCCCTCGCCCGCGCCGGCAGCGAAGTGGTGCGCGTCACCGTCAACAACGACGATGCCGCCAAGGCCATCCCCTACATCAACGACGGCCTCGAGAAGCAAGGCCTGCGCGTTCCCATCGTCGGCGACTTCCACTACAACGGACACCAGCTTCTCATCAAGTATCCCGAGTGCGCCGAAGGACTGGCCAAATACCGCATCAACCCCGGCAACGTGAGCGTGGGACGCAAGAACGACGACAACTTCCGCACCATGATCGAAGTGGCCGTCAAATATCAGAAGCCGGTGCGCATCGGCGTGAACTGGGGATCGCTCGACCAGTCCCTGCTGACAAAAATGATGGACGAGAACTCGCTTCTGCCCGAGCCGAAAGACGCCCGCGAAGTCACCATGGAAGCGATCGTCATCAGCGCGCTCAACTCGGCGAAACTGGCCGAGCAGTACGGCATGCGCCCGGAGCAGATCATCCTGAGCGCCAAAGTCAGCGGCGTGCAGGACCTGATCGACGTCTACCGCCGCCTGGCCGCGCGCTGCCAGTACCCGCTGCATCTCGGACTGACCGAAGCCGGCATGGGCGCAAAAGGCATAGTAGCCTCCAGCGCCGCCATGGCCGTTCTGCTGCAGGAAGGCATCGGAGACACCATCCGCGTCTCGCTCACCCCCGCCCCCGGAGGCGATCGCACCGAAGAAGTTCGCGTAGCCCAGCAGATCCTGCAATCGCTGGGAATCCGCAGCTTCACCCCGCAAGTCACAGCCTGCCCCGGCTGCGGACGCACCACCAGCACCTTCTTCCAGGAAATGGCCGAGCAGATCCAGACCTACCTGCGCGAGCAAATGCCCGTCTGGAAAGAAACCCACACCGGCGTCGAAGAGATGAAAGTCGCCGTCATGGGCTGCATAGTAAACGGCCCCGGAGAATCCAAGCACGCCAACCTGGGCATCTCGCTCCCCGGAACCTTCGAGGAGCCGAAAGCCCCGGTCTATGTCGATGGCCGCTTGTTCACCACGCTAAAAGGCGACAAAATCGTAGCCGAGTTCACCAGGATTCTCGACGACTACGTCGAGTCGCACTACGCCGCCAGACAAAAAGAAGAAGTCGGCGCGCGAGCATAGCTGGGATTGTGTGAGCGTCCGGCGGATCTGGCTGGTGGCCCGCATCCGCTCCCGCTCCACTTCCATTCGGCTGGCTCTTTCACCAGCCATGCTTCACCGGATTCCGGTGCAGGTAGCGCAGCCTTCACCGTGAACTCCTCGGCGTCGCGCACGTTGCGGTCATGGTAGCGTTTCTGCCAAAAGCTAGTCCTTCGCCGTCATCTTCTCCGCCTGCGGGCTGGCCCCCCCATTGTCGGAGATGCTGAGCGTCTCCGAATACGAAGTCCCCGCCCCGGTCGACGTGAACTGCACCGTAAACGTGCAGTTCTGCCCGTTGTTCAGCGTGACGCTCCCGTTCAGGCAAGTGCTCGTCACCGGACTCGCGCTGTAAGGTAGCACCTTGAACTGCCCCGAGCCCGTTCCCGAGATCGCTGGCGTGCCGTTAAACGTCAGCGCAGTTGTGCCCACGTTCGTAACGGTCAATGTCTCGTTCTTCGTCCCGCTCGCGACCGTGCCAAACGCCAGGGTTGCTGGTGACAGGCTGACCTCCGTTCCCGTTCCCGTCAATGGCAGCAACGAGGAGGAGTTATTCGTATCCCCGGTGAACGTGGCGGTCACGTTCCCCGTCACCGTTCCGATCGCCGTCCCCGGCGAAAATGCCACGTTGAAGTAGCACACCTGGTTCGCCGTCAGCTTTGTCGTTCCCGGAGCGCACGCACTTGTCGTGATTCCGGTTTCATTCACGCTGAAGCTCGACGAACTGGGCGTCAGCGCCGTCAGTGAAAGCGTTCCCGATCCCGTGTACTTGAACGTCACTTTCGTGTTCGTGCTGGTCTTGCCATCCACCACCGCCGCCGCGAACGTTACCGCTGCCGGAGTGAAAGTTTCGTAGCTCGTCCCGGTCCCCGTGACCGCGACTGCCTGCGGGCTGGTCGGATCGCTGTCCTTGAGCACCAGCGTCGCCTTCTTCGCCCCGGTTGTCAGCGGGTCGAATTTAATCCCCACCGAACAGGTGGAAGAGACCGCCCCCGTGCACGTATTGGTTGCGATGGTGAAGTCGGTGGTGTCGCCCGTAAGCGTCACCGACGAGTAGGTCGTCGCTCCCTTCACCGTTACCGACTTCGTCACCGGAGTGTTCACCGGCGTTGAACCCAGAGCCAGCGGGTTGGGAGTAATCGTCAGCCCGGTTCCCGTTCCCTCCAGGCTGATGGATGTGCTCGTGCTGAAGTAGCCATTGGTGTTGACGGTTAGCGTGCCATAGCGCGCTCCGGCCACCGTCGGCGTGAAGAAGACAGCCACCGTGCAGGTTGTCCCATTCGGCAGGCTGCCCACGCAGTCATCCGACTCGCTGAAATCCCCGGTCGTGGTCAGGCTCGTGATGGCCGCCGGCCCAATCCCGCTCAGCGTCACCTCAAACGGATAACTCGCAATCCCCTTCGGCTGGGTGCCAAAGACAATGCTGCCAGTGGAACGTCCGACGGCGGCAAAGGCGTTGATCTTGCGGATACGGTAGTTTGAAGTGTCGGCGATCAGGAAGTCGCCGGAAGCGTCCTCGAACAGCCCGCCTGGATTATAAAGGTCCGCGCTGATGGCGGGGCCTGCATCGCCGCTAAATCCGGCAGTGTTGCCGGCAAAAGTTGTTATCGTGCCGCCTCCGTCAATCCAACGTATTCGACTGTTGTAGGTGTCGGCGATAAAGATGTTGCCATTGGCGTCCGCCCGAACCGCGACGGGATAATACACGCTATTTTCCAGCGCAGGCCCATCCCCGCTGAAGCCCGTACTCCCATTGCCCGCCACCGTGTTGATGATCTGCGTGGCGGCACTCACCATGCGAATCCGGTTATTGTTCGAGTCGGCAATATACAAGTTCCCTTCAGCATCCGTCGCCGCCGATTGCGGATAGTACAATCTCGCGCTCGTGGCCGGGCCGCCGTCGCCCGCATACCCGCCTCCGGCCGCATGATTTCCAGCAACGGTGTAGATATATCCCGCCGTCTCTCCCGCCGGGGGCACGCATGCGTAAGCGCCCGCCGTCGCGCACACCACTTCTCGGATAACGTGATTATAGAAGTCGGCGATGAACATGTTGCCATAGCTGTCGATGTACACATCGGTCGGGTAAAAAAGTTGTGCGCTGGTCGCCGGCCCGCCATCGCCGCTGTAGCCGTTAGACTCCGTTCCGGCGAAGGTGCTCAACGTGCCAGCCGTGTTCACCTCGCGAATAGCCGAGTTATATTGATCGGCAAAGAAAATGTTCCCGCTGGCGTCGCGCG
This sequence comes from Terriglobales bacterium, assembly GCA_049521375.1. Classification (GTDB taxonomy): domain Bacteria; phylum Acidobacteriota; class Terriglobia; order Terriglobales; family Acidobacteriaceae; genus Acidiflorens. Next base: position 2,976 of record JBEKOW010000113.1, on the reverse strand, counting down.
CTATGCTCACCGGGCCGTAAATTTCTGCCCCCGGCGCCGTGGCCGGCCCGCCATCGCCCCCGTAGCCCCCAGTTCCATCCCCAGCAAAGGCGTTCACGTCGCCGCTGGAATTCAACAGCTCCCGCACCAGGTTATTGTTGAAGTCTCCAATGTAAATGTTGTTGGAAGGATCCTGATAAATTCCGTAGGGATTGTAAAGCGTCACGCCCAGCGCGGGCACGCCGTTCACCGGTGTGGACTCGCTGCCGTTCCCATTTCCAGCGACCGCGTAAAGATCGCCCGCCGTATCTCCTGTCGGCGGCGTACACGACCCGCCGACCGAACACGGCACTTCCAAGACGTAGGTGTTACCGTATTCGTAACCATTGGTCAGGAAGAGATCGCCCGCGCTGTCGGCGGCAATGCCCACCGGATATCCCACGCACGCGCTCGTAGCCGGCCCGCCCAAACCTGAGAGGCCATTGCAGATGTCATTCTGCCCCGCGACCGTCTTTATGCTCCCGCCCACCGTGATCTGCCGAATGGCGTAGTTGTAGAAATCCGCCAGCCAGACGGTCGTCCCGGCGCCGTTCACCGCCAATTGCCCGTAAATGTAGGGATATATTTCCGCGCTCGTCGCCGCTCCCCCGTCGCCCGTTCCACCCGGCACCGTCGTACCCGCCACCGTCGTGATTTTGCCCGTCGAGGCCTTCACCTCGTAGAGAACGTATTCGTAGGCATCGGTCAGAAAGATGTCGCCCGCGCTATCCACCGCCACCGAAGGCGTAACGCCGAAACTGCAGGACGTCGCAAACGTCCCATTCGCGCAATAGCTGGTGCCACTTCCGCCTCCAGCCACCGTGCTGATGGTGCCGCTCGACACCGTGAGTTTTCGGATGCGCCCGTTATACAGGTCGGCAATGTAGACATTATTTGAGGAATCCACCGCCAATTGCGTGGGGTAATACACCTCATAGGACGTCGCCGGACTGCCGTCGCCGTCGTAACCGCAACTTCCCGATCCGGCGACCGTAGTAATGGTGTTGGTTGTGTCCACCTTTCGAACTACGCAGTTGTCGGTATCCGCGATGTATACGTTGCCGTGGCTATCGACCGCCACGCCCTGGGGATAATTCAGCATGGCCTGCGCCGCGCCGCCGGTCACTCCGTCCCCGCTGTAGCCCATCAGGCCGTTGCCCGCTACAACGGTTAGAAAGCCGGAGGAGTTCACCTTGAAAACGCGGTGTTGATAATAAGACGTGAAATAAAAGTTTCCCGAACCATCGACGGCGACGCCGTAAGCCCCATATATGTCGGCGTCCAAGGCCGGCATATCGTTCGGTCCCCCGCCGATGATCGTATTAATCTGATCCTGCTGCCCCAGGGCGCTCGCCGACATCAAGGCGAATAGTGCCAGCACCATCAGACTCATCGACAATGTTCGAAGCTCGCGCATAATCTCTCTCCTGAATGTCTTCAAGGTCTCTCGTTGGAACCCGCTTTTGGGTGGGCAGCGCTTTCAGCGCTGCCATTCTGCGCGGCCTTTCCGTCGTGCCGCTCGGGAGCTTAAAATAAGCTCCCCCAGCCCGGAATCACTCCCCCGTCGCCGCTGGCAGCGCTGGACGCCTCGTCAGCTGGACGTTCTGCCGCAGCATCCGCCCCGAGTCGTCGCGGTACATGACGACAACCTTCGGCCCGATTCCCCGCCGGCTCCAACTGTCGAACACTTCTTTCGACACTGTGAAGTCGCCGCTGACGATCGCATCGCGTCCCGCGGGCAGAACCTTCACCGCCCCGAACTTGCCCAGCCAGGCGTGCGACGGGCCAGATTCCATGAGTCCCACCGCCGGCGTCTTGATGTCGCCGAACTCGCTGTGATTGAAAATCTGCAGCGTCATGGTAAGGCTGACCTGCGTCCCGCGGCCGGAGCCGGCGGTGGCGGCCTTTTCGACCACATGGTTGATCGCATAATGCCCGGCAAAATCCCGGCCATCCTTGGCCATAACCAGCGACGGCAGGACGATAGCAAGGGTAAGAAGAGAAACCGGCAACAGCGCGAGGCGGTTCCGGCGTGAAAACACACGGGTCGGCATGGATTCCTCCTGCTCCTGGTAACTACTTATTCGTTGCTTACTCCCGGGGACACTGCGAGGGCCCAAAAACACCGGCGGACCTTGCGTTTCGCCGGCTAAATCAACAGAACCACAACCGCGGGGAAGAATCTTTCATTTCTTGGATCGTGTCAAGCTTTTAATTCTTATTCATCGGAAAATAACCGACGAATACGGACGGGATGTATCCCACCTCTCCAACCTGCCTCACAGAAGTGAGGGGACCGGAAGGGCGGCGGACGTTTCAGCGATCTCTCACTGTCCGTACGGCAGTCCTTAAATTTTCGCCCGTTTCATTTGTATTTCCTTCGCCATTGTTAGCGCACAACTGTACGTACAATTCGTTATGCACAGTGTTCCACGTGGAACATTCAGGCCAAGGAACTCCCCGCCCTTAATAGAAGAGGTATTTCCTCCACTTATCGTCCGAGTGCCCCATCAATCGCATGATGTGCCGTGACGTGTGGAGGTTAAAAGAGCGCGGCTCGCGTGAAGGACGCATGTTGGCTTCGTGCGGTAACTGGTTTCCTTTGCGTCGGTTACAAGGATGGCAGCAGGCCACCAGGTTCTCCCACGTGGAGAGCCCGCCCCGCGACCGCGGGATAACGTGGTCGAGCGTAAGCTCGCCCGACGGAAGTGCCGTGCTGCAGTACTGGCAGGTATTCCGGTCGCGGAGCAGAATGTTCTTGCGCGACAGAGCCCGCGACTGGTGTGGAATCCGCCGGTATTCCAGCAACCGTATGACGGAAGGCACGCGCATGGCAACCCGGGCGGCGTGCAGGAAGTGTCCATTCTCTTCTTCAGTCATCGCTATCCCCTTGAGAACAAGCACGATAGCGCGTCGCGCCGCGCAGACATTGATCGGCTCATACGACGCATTCAGCAC
>JBEKOW010000112.1:0-13597 GCA_049521375.1 Terriglobales bacterium | reverse complement strand
GAGAGCGGGCTTACGTTCGTCCATCCCTTTGATGACGACGCCGTGATTGCAGGCCAGGGCACGATCGGGATTGAACTCATGCAGCAGCATCCCGACCTGGAAGTAGTGGTAGTGCCGATTGGCGGGGGCGGACTGATTGGCGGGATTGCCTGCGCGCTGAAGGAGATGAATCCCCGGATTCAGGTTTTCGGAGTGCAACCTTCGCGGCTGCCGTCGATGAAAGTCGCGGTGGCGGAAGGCAAGCCGGTCACGGTGAGTGCCGCATCCACCATCGCCGATGGTATTGCCGTGCGTCGGGCCGGGGAGCGAACGCTTCCCATGGTCCAGAAATATGTGGATGACATCGTAACCGTCGAGGAAGAGGAGATCGCGCACGCGATTTTATTGCTTCTGGAGAGGGAAAAAACTCTGGCTGAAGGCGCCGGAGCCGCAGCCATTGCGGCGCTGGTCAACCGGAAGCTACCATGCGTCGAAAAGAAAGTTGCGGTGCTGGTGTGCGGAGGCAATATCGACGTCACCCTGCTCTCGCGGATCATTGAGCGCGGCCTGGTCAAGGATGGAAGGCTGGTGCGGCTGCGCGTTCACCTCGGAGATTTTCCAGGCGCGCTGCACCGGCTGACGTCAATCCTGGCGCAACATCGCGCCAACATCGTTGAGACCGATTATGACCGCGCCTGACCGCGCCTACCACGGCGTGAACCTGGGGGAGACTGCCATCGAAATTACGATGGAGACTCGGGGACCGGATCACATTGCTGAAATCATCTCGGCGCTGGGTGCAGCGGGATACGCGCACGAACGCGTGCTGTAGGCGCAGCCTTGAATTTGCGATTGGTCGAACCAGTATTTTCACGAAACCTTCGCGGACTTTGCAGCGTATTCATAGTATGGTGGAAACTCTTCAGGAGACGGCGCCCTTGGCTTCATTCACCACTTCGACTTCTTCTCCGCCTTTGCGGATTGAGGGGCTGGTCAAGCGCTTTGGGCAGGTAACTGCCGTGGACGGGATCACACTCGAACTGCGCGCGGGGGAATGCCTGGGGCTGCTGGGACCAAACGGCGCGGGAAAGAGCACGCTGATCCGCAGCATTGTCGGGCGCGTGATTCCAGACGCGGGTACGATCCAGGTATTCGGCGCACCCGCGGATTCTACGGCGGCGCGCAATGCGCTGGGATGGATTCCGCAGGAGCTAGCGCTCTATCCGCGCCTGACTTGCCGCGAAAACCTGCAATCGTTTGGACGGTACCACGGCATGAGCGGCACCCCGCTTGAGCAAGCCGTGGACCGCTGCCTGGGCTGGGCGACGCTGACCGATCGATCTGAAGAGTTGGTGCGTAATCTCTCCGGCGGAATGAAGCGACGGCTCAACATGGCTGCCGGACTGATTCACCAGCCCCGACTGGTTCTGATGGATGAACCGACCGTGGGCGTCGATCCGCAATCGCGCAATCATATTTTTGAAATGATCGAGAAGCTGCGCGATGAGGGCATGTCGATCATCTACACCACCCACTACATGGAAGAGGCGGAACGCTTGTGCGACCGGGTGGCGGTCGTGGATCATGGGAAGATCATCGCGCTGGGCACGAATGCGGAACTCGTCCGGGATGCTTTCGGATCGCGCAGCCAGGTGCTGGCCAGGTTTGCAGGGGCGGATGAGCGGGTCACGGCGTGGGTCCTCCAGCACGGCGGACAAGCGGTGGATGGAGCCACGCAATTCACAATTGAGCATCCGACGGAGATTGCGGGATTGCTCGAGGATTCCGCGAAGGCCGGGCTCGAGTTGCTCGATATATCACTGCGCAAGCCGAACCTGGAATCCGTGTTTCTGCACTTGACGGGCAGAGAGTTGCGCGACTGATTTCACCGTAGGACGGCATTATTCAACCTAGGAGTTTCACCATGATTTTCAGCACAAAGACGACCTCACTATGATGATTCTTGCGATCATTCGGACCGCATTGGTTGCACTGAAACGCGATCGGGGCGCGCTGGCGCTGAGCTTCGTTTTGCCGGTTGTGTTCTTCAGCATCTTCGCCGTGATATTCGGCGGGCGGCGCGACACGACTCCGAAGATCAGCGTGATCGTGGTGGACGAAGACCAGACGCGCGCTTCGCAGAGGCTGGTCAAGGGATTGGAGAGCGAAGGCTCGCTGGTGGTGAAGACGCGGCCCGCGCCCGCCAAAGGTGTCGAACAAGCCGACTACACGGCGGCGACCGCGGAAGTGGCTGTGAAAGAAGGCAAAGCGCCGGTTGCGCTCATTATTCCGCACGGCTTCGGGGAGAGCCCGATTTCTTTCGGAGCGAACGCGAACGGCCCTGCTATCCAACTGCTCAAAGACAACAGCGATATGATTGCGCCGCAGATCGTCGCCGGACTTCTGCAGAAAGTAGCCATGACGGCAATGCCCGATGTTATGGCCGAGCAGGGGTCCAGATACTTCGATCAATTTGCCGGAGGGCTGACCCGCGAGCAGCAGGACCGGGTCGACGCCAGCCTCCGCGCGTTGCGTGAGCGCCAGGATGGCGGAGCGCGGACGCCGGCTTCGGGGAACGGAGGCGGGGGTGGAATCATTGCGGTCTCATCGCGAGCGGTGGTGGGCGAGAACAAGGATAATCCCATGGTCTCCTTTTATGCGGCGGCGATTGGAGTGATGTTTCTGCTTTTTACGGCGAGTGGCGCGGCTGGCGCGCTACTGGATGAGTCCGAAAGCGGAACCCTGGACCGCGTGCTGGCATCGCGGGTCACCATGACTTCGCTGATGCTCGGCAAACTGGCGTACAACTCCGTGCTGGCGTTCTCACAACTGGTCATTATGTTTTTGTGGGGATGGGCCGTCTTCAAGCTCGATTTCTGGTCGCACATTCCGGGATTCGTGGTGATGGGGGTATTTACATCCGTGGCCGTAGCGTCGTTCGGATTGCTGCTGGCCAGCATCTGCAAGACCCGGGCTCAACTGGGCGCCCTTTCTACGCTCGTTATTCTGGTCATGTCGTCGATTGGCGGGAGCATGTTTCCGCGCTTCCTGATGCCGGAATCGATGCAGAAGGCGGGGTTGCTGACGATCAATGCGTGGGCCATTGATGGATTCACGAAAATTTTCTGGCGCGACGAGCCGATATCCCACCTCTGGCCACAGGTCCTTGTTCTGACGGGAATCGCGGTTGTGCTGTTTGCCATTGCCCGGAGAGTGGCGCGGCGGTGGGAGTACGCCTAGCGCACTGTCAGGTATAGGGATCCTTCGACTCCATGACTGGTGCGCTTCGCGCACCAGTCATTCGGCTCAGGATGACTTCGGTTATTTCAACTGCCTCGTCACTCGAACTGTCTCCGAAACTTTTCCAGTTGCTCTTTTATCTCGGCTAGTTCCTGACGCAGAGAGCTGACTTCTTTTTCCAGGCGGGCCATTCTTTCACCGTTGCCTTGATCGGGGGTGGATGCGGCGGTCATCTGCGGGATCTCAGCTACGGCTACATCTCCGGCTAGCAGATGCACGTAGCGCGATTCTTTTGTTCCGGGCTGGCGCGGCAGAACTTTGGCCAGCGGCGGCTGACGCTGCATGAGCCTTTGCAGAGCCGACTGGACGTCGTCCAATGTCTCAAAATGATGCATGCGCTCGGAGCGTCCCCGGAGTTCGCCAGGCGTTTGCGGACCGCGCAGCAGGAGCACACAGAGCACAGCAACTTCTCCGCGAGTGAAGTTGAATACCTCCTGCGTGCGGTGCTCATATTTTGTGACGCGGCTATCCGCTCCGCCGGCGGGGCCAGCCAGGCGATGCTCCTGCAGGCCGCTGAGGGCTTCCCGGACAGCGTTCTCGTTAAGCTGCATGACGGGATCGCGATTCGATTTCTGGTTGCAGGCGTTGACCAGCGCATTCAGCGAGAGCGGATAGTACTCGGGCGTGGTGTTGTCTTTTTCGATCAGCGCGCCGAGCACGCGAACTTCGTTTTCCGTAAGCAGCAGGTCCATAGGTTTGTTTGCTGGCCAGGCAGCCGACAAAATTGTACCGGGACTTGCGACCCGACGCTGGATTTCATGGCCGCGACAAAAAGATTTCGCGGGCCGTGCGGAAGGTGTTGGCGTGAGCTTCGGCGGTCCGGTGAATGGGCTGCGCGTAGCCTCCTCCTAGCGTGATGACGAGTGGAATGGCATTGGCTTGGGCCAGTTTCATCACCTGACGGTCGCGCTCAATCAAGCCAGACTGCGTGAGCGCCAGCTTGCCCAGCCGGTCTTCGGCGAGGCCATCCACGCCGGACTGGTAGAAGATTATTTCGGGACGAAACTCGATGATTTTTGGCAGGACACCGGCGAGTGCAGCGAGATAAGCGTCGTCGCCCGTTTCGGCTTCCAGTTCGACATCGATCGTGCTCTGCTGCTTGCGGAGTGGAAAGTTGTTTTTGCAGTGCACCGAGAGCGTCAGCACATGCGTATCGTCTCGAAAGATCTCGGCTGTGCCGTCGCCCTGGTGCACATCGAGATCGACCACGGCGGCGCGGCGCATTTCATACTCGGCTCGCAACCATGCGATCGCGACCGCAATATCATTGAACACGCAAAAGCCGGAACCTTCGCCGCGGAAGGCATGATGCGTGCCTCCGGCGAGAGTTCCTCCCCATCGATGTTGCAGCGCCTCTTGCGTGGCTGCCAGCGTGCTCCCGACCGACACCAGCGTTCGTTTCACCAGTCCTTCGGACCACGGAAAGCCGATGCGGCGGATGGCGGATTCGCTTAGCCTCCCTGTGACGAAAGAGCGCACGTACTCGGGATCATGCGCCAGTTCTATCGTCGAAATCCCGGCGAGGGGCGCTGGTTCAAAGGTAAAGCCGCCGTCCGCTTCGAGCAGTTCGCGCAGTAGTCGGTATTTTTCGATCGGGAACCTGTGCCCCGCCGGAAGCGGCAACTCGTAGTGGTCGGTGTAGAAGAGGCGCGGCGATCTCACGGTGCTGACAGGATAAGGCATGTAAACTGGGTGCAGCCCTCATGATTTTTCGCGGTTTCACGTTCGTGTTGCTGCTTGGCCTCTACGTTGTCGCGGTTTCGCAGACGCAGCATAGACCTTCTGCCTCTTCCTCCAGGCCCGCCTCGAATGACGACTCGCACCTTTATCGCAATGCAACTTTCGGCTTCCGATTCCGGATTCCCTACGGATGGGTTGATCGCACGCGGGAGATGCGCGATGAGGACGCGGGGGACAATCCGGGATCAAAGGATAAGTCGGGAAAGGAAAAATCCGCGGGCGAAGTTCTGCTTGCGGTGTTCGAGCGGCCGCCGGATGCGATTGGAGAGACGATTAACTCTGCGGTGGTCATTGCTTCCGAAAGCGCGGCCGCTTATCCCGGGTTAAAGAAGGCGGAGGATTATCTCGGGCCGCTCACCGAACTTGCGACCGCGAAGGGATTCAAGCCTGAGGGCGATCCCGACGTAGCGGAGATCGATGGGCGTCAACTCATCCGCGCGGATTTTACGAAGGCGATCTCCGAGACATTGACCATGCGACAGACCACGCTGGTGTTGCTCTCGAAGGGACAGATCGTGTCGTTCACCTTTATCGCAGGCAGCGAGGACGAGGTCGACGACCTGATCGAAGGCCTACATTTTGGCGGAATGCAGACCCGGCGCTAAGCCCCTCGCGAGCGCGAATTGAGAAATTGGGCCAGGCTCGAATCGCGCAAAATGGGGGCACGCTAAGAGCCACAAAAGACGGCGCTTACGGGCCGGGAGCGCTCCTCCGAAGTTGCCCTTTCTGTGGTAAAATAAAATCACTCAGGTGAGCGCTAAGTATCCGATATTTCAATGATTTGAAGTCACCGGAGTCATCCCGGGAGCGCCCTCCAGCCTAAGCGCCGAGCCGGCTTTTTCCAACGGAGCAGAATGGCCACGAAAGAACTGAACACGGAACTGGTTGACGCGAAGAACGCCGACCTCAAGAACAAGAATGGCAAAGCCTCAAACGGCGACTACAACGCCGACTCCATCAAAGTGCTCGGTGGTATGGAGGCCGTGCGCAAACGCCCCGCGATGTACATCGGCTCGACGGGCGACATGGGACTTCACCATCTTGTTTATGAAGTCGTTGACAACTCGGTCGACGAAGCGCTCGCCGGTCATGCCGACAAGATCGAAGTTACGATTCATCTTGATAACTCGATCACGGTCGTGGACAACGGCCGCGGTATTCCAGTCGATAACATGGATATTGATGGTGAGAAGGTTCCTGCCGCGCAAGTTGTCATGACTACCTTACATGCGGGCGGTAAGTTCGATTCGTCGACTTATAAAGTTTCGGGCGGATTGCACGGCGTCGGCGTGAGTTGCGTCAACGCGCTCAGCGAGGAACTCGATCTTGAAATCTGGCGCGACGGTCTTACCTGGGAGCAGACTTATTCCAAGGGCGAGCCCACCAGCAAGCTTAAGAAAGCCGGGGCGACGAAAAAGCGCGGCACGCGTGTTCATTTCTTGCCCGATCGCTCGATTTTCACCGCTACCGAATATAACTTCGACACTTTATCGCAGCGCTTGCGCGAGCTGGCATTTCTGAATCGCGGGCTGACCATCACGCTCACCGACGAGCGGAACACCGATTCGAAGACGGGCGAAGCCAAGCGCACCGAATTCAAGTACAACGGCGGCATCGTCGAATTTATCAAGCACCTGAACCGCGGCAAGCAGACGCTGCACGACAAGCCCATCTACATGGAGGCCGACAAGGACCAGGTTCACATCGAAATCGGCCTGCAATACAACGACGCCTATTCCGAGTCGGTTTTCAGCTTCGCGAACAACATCAATACCGTGGACGGGGGAACGCATCTCTCCGGCTTCCGCACGGCGCTCACGCGCACGATCAATTACGCGGGCCAGCAGATGGGGCTGTTCAAAGACGTCAAGGAAAACCTCACTGGGGACGACGTTCGCGAAGGCCTGGTCGCGGTGATCAGCGTGAAACTGCCGCAGCCGCAGTTTGAAGGCCAGACCAAGGGCAAGCTTAACTCCGATATCGCCGGCGTCGTACAGGCCGTGGTCAATGAAAAGCTGGGCGCATTTTTCGAGCAGAACACGACGGTAGCACGAAAAGTTATCAACAAGGCAATTGATGCGTCCCGCGCTCGCGAGGCCGCCCGCAAGGCTCGCGACTTGACTCGCCGCAAGGGCGCGCTCGATGGTGGAGGCCTTCCCGGCAAACTTGCCGACTGCTCCGAACGAGATCCCAATCGCTGCGAGCTGTTTCTGGTCGAAGGCGAATCCGCAGGCGGCACCGCGAAACAGGGGCGGGATCGCCGCTTTCAGGCGATTCTGCCGCTCAAGGGAAAGATTCTCAACGTCGAAAAAGCCCGCTACGACAAGATGCTGGCGCACGAGGAAATTCGCGCCATGATCACAGCGCTTGGCACCGGCATTTCGAAAGAAGACTTCGATCCCACCAAGGTCCGCTACGGCAAGATCATCCTGATGACCGACGCGGACGTGGACGGCTCGCACATCCGCACCCTGTTGCTGACGTTTTTCTTCCGGCACATGCAGGAGCTGATCAAGCGCAACAACGTTTACATCGCGCAGCCGCCGCTCTTTGGCATCAAGAAGGGCAAGACGCACCAGTACATCAAGAACGAGCACGAGTTCGTCAAAGTTATGGTCAAACGCGCGTCCGACGGGCTCGTCATCCGCTACGGGGAAGGCGCAGCCAAGCTTGAGGGCGGAGCACTTACCAAGTTCATTACCGTGCTCAACGAGTACCTGGGATTTCTCGACAAGCTCAACAAACGTTTGCGAGAAGAACAGATTACTGAACTACTCCCCAAGCTCGATCTTGCCAAGCGCGCCGACTTTGAAGGCGACAAGAAGACCGCGCCTCGCAAAATTGAGAAGTTGGAGAAAGAGCTGAAGCGGCTGCAGAAAGACCTGAAGCTGAAGAGCGTCGAAAGCCGCTTTGACGAGGAACACAACCTGTGGGAAGCGCACTACGTGAACTCCCAGGGCGCCGAGCATGTCATCAATTGGGAACTGGCTTCCACCCCGGAGTGCCGCCAGCTGATCTCGAAGTTCAAGCAGATCGAGGAGTATCTGAAACCGCCTTTCATGGTGGAGAGCGTGCCGAAAGCCAGCAAGTCCGGCGCCGAAGCCGAGGCCGAGGCGCAGGAGGACGATTCCGCCGAGGCTGAGGCCAGTTCGCAGATGACGGACGCCGAGAAAGCCGACAGGAAAGCTGCGAAGCCGGCCGCTCGTCGCGCTAAGGAGCCGCAGATCGTCGAGAAGAACACTGCCCGCGATCTGTTCGACTACGTCCTGAACGAGGGCCGCAAGGAATATACCGTGCAGCGCTACAAAGGTCTGGGCGAAATGACAGCGGAACAGCTCTGGGAGACCACGATGGATCCCGAGCGACGCACACTCTTGTCAGTGAAGCTGGAAGACATCGCTGAATGCGAGACGATCTTTACTACGCTCATGGGCGAAGACGTCGAAGCCCGCAGAAAGTTCATCGAAGACAACGCGCTGGATGTGAAAAACCTGGATATCTAGCGTGTGCGGGGCGGGCATTCCTGCCCGCCCGGCATCGATTTTGTTGTGAGGACGGGCGGTCGTCGTCCGCTCCGATGAACTTCCTTTTGAACGGGCCTAATTGCACAGGCGAGAGCTTCTAGCCTTCCACCCGCTGCTTCCCATGCCAGACTGTGCTGATAACAACGCGCGAACCCTGCACGCGATATAGCACAATATACGGCGTACCCCCGATCACCAATTCCCGAAGCTCGGGTTCGGCCCCGGCTCGGCCGAGATAGGGATGATCCCTTAGCGCCTCGACCATGGCGACAATCCGGATGGCGAGCCGTTCCGCTGCCTCGGGTTTGTCTGGCGCCACATATGCCCGAATTTCCCGCAGGCGGGTTCGTGCCAGGGCGGACCAGATAATTTCTACTGGCACAGCGCCTCATCATCATGGGCCTTACCGCACACACACTTCGGGACGGGCAACTCCTGCCTGGTTCCCCACGACAGCAGCCACGCCTTCATATCCTCGTTCCGGATGTAGTGCCCCGACTTGACCTCGCGATCCGCCTGACGAACCTCCGCCAGCATTCTTTCCTGGTCGGAAACATACACTTCCACCGCGTCCGCGATCAGAAAATTCGAACTGCGCCCCGAGGCCTTGGCCAGCTTGGCCAGCCGCTTCTTGGTTTCCGGTTTGAGCCGAACGCTGAGGGTGGCGCTTCGTGTGTTTGCCATGAACACATTTTAGCACGATTGGCAATCCATGCTATTAATCACCGACGGGAGTGTCCCGCGCCGCACTAACCCACTTTGTACTTCACCTCGGGGTACGCGCGGTCGAATAGGATCCATAGAATCGCGATCAGGACGAAGAGTAAATAGCTCCCTTCGGGCCCAACCGAGCCTCCGGTCAGCCAATCCGGGCCGTGGAAGGACGAGTTGAGCAGGTGGCCGGGGGCAAGGCCTCCGCTATCGGGGACTGAATAGAGGTAGCTCTCGCCCCAATCCCACGACGTGTGAAAGCCTATGGGCCACCATAAATTGCCCGTGCGGCGGAGCGCCAGGCAGAAGAACAAGCCAATCGCTATTACGGCGGCGATGCCAATTTTCGCTTCGCCGGGATTGGCCAGGTGCATCAGGCCGAAGATCACGGAAAGCATGGCGGCGGCGGGCCAGAAGTGCATTCCATGCGCCAGCACCCACTGGGAATAGCCGCGCATCAGGAAATCTTCGAAGAACCCCACCATCAGGAAGAATAGCGCGTAGTAGAAACCGAATTTCAAGATGCGCGCGCCGTGCAGATCGAGCGAGCCGAAAGAAAAAACTCCAAGGAGGCGAAGGACAACCATCAGCGCGCTGAGCGATGCGATGCCCCAAACCGCTCCGGCCCAGAAATCGCGCCCAAAAGCGCTTTTAGCGGGGAGTCCGAAGTCGCCAAAGCTCCGGCCTTCGATGCGCGCCATTGCGAATCCGGGAAGAACGGCGGCCAGCATCATGCGGAGTTCTCCGACCATGGTCCACCAGAGTGGGACGGGCTGCGGCCGGAAGCTGTTCATCACAGAGTTGAATAGCCCGAACAGCAGAAGCGCCATGCCAACATAGATGAGCCAGCGCGCGCCGGGATAAAGGCTGTCCGGGCCGCCGAAGATTTCCGCAAACGGAGAGAGCGCGGTTTCGCGGCGGCCCTCTTCTTCCAACCTCGACACCGTTAATCTCGAATCCGCGCACGTCGAATCTGCCGGTGCCGACGAATCGGGCAAAAGAGGCTGCGCGGCGGACGATTCCTCCTTGTTTGGAGACGGCGGATCGGGCGGCAAACTGGGCGTGGGCGGCAGATTGTTGTCCATCTGAGTCTCCGCCATGGTAAAACACTCGGTCTGCCCTTGATACGCCGAATTCTCGATCCCGCTTCGGTTGGCAAACCGCAATTCATCGCGGCCGCGCTTCTGCTTGTCTATTTATCGCAGTGCGTATGGCTGATCCGCGTAGAAACCGTGCACGGGGCGCTGCCGGATTCCAATCGCGCTCTCTGCATCTACGATGGGCTCGACCAGTGGAAGCGCGGCGCCATCGCCGGAACTCCGCAAACACTGGGCGCGGAAGCCGCTACGGGCGTGCCTTCTGCCGGACGGGCTGGACACCTCCGAGTGCGCGACGGATATGACGAGGACCGCTCTCCTCTTTATTATCTGGCGGCGGCGGCGCCGGTTCTTGTGCCGCTGAAGTTCCTGCCGCCCGATTCGCCGCCGGGACAAATCTGGGAGGCTGCGCCGTACCTGTTTTTTGGAGTCATGTTGGGTGGCTCACTCTGGTACGTGGCGCGCCGTCTTTACGGCCATGCCGGTGGATATATCGCGCTCGGGCTCTATTGTTTTTCGCCCGCCATGATTCTGGGCGTGGCCGGCGCCGAGAACTTCGGCGAGATGGCCGGGGCGTGGGGTGCGTTCGGCATTATCTTCACCGGGATTGCGGTCGCACACACTTTGTATGCACCGCGGGAAGTGATGCTGTGGAACTCGCGCCGAATTCTTCTGCTCGGCCTATCGGTAGCCATGTCGACAGGCAACCAGTTTTCGCTGGCGATCCTGGGGCTGCTGGTATTGCCCATCATGCTTTGGGTGGCGCCGGTGAGGCCGAAGGCCGCGATCGCGATCTGGGCAGCGGCTGTCGCTGTCGGGGCGGTGCTGATCTTCGCCTTTTATTTTTTTCAGCCCGTGGTTTTCTGGCGCGCGATGCTGCATGCACGCTGGCTCGACCTTCAGCCGTCCGCATTCCGCATGCGCCCCTCGTATGCGCAGACGCTCAACATGATTCAGCAGGGCAGTCCAGCTCTGGTACTGGCTTTGCCGGTCGCGTTGATCGCGTACTTCGCCTGGAAACGGACTCGCTACTTCGGCAATACCGCGCCGCTCCTGGTCGCGGGGCTGCTGTTCATTTTGGCGGTGGGTTCCCCGGGCTTTCCGGGGCAGGGATTTCATCTGGTGTTGATGCCTTTTATTTTTGTATTTGTCGCCGGCATATTCGCGGATCTAATCGAGACCCGCCAAAAACTTTTCGTGACGGCGGGCCTATGCGGACTGCTGGGCGCGGGCGCCCTCTGGAACATGATCCAGTTGGCCCGTCTGGGGTGAGGTTTAACCCGGCGACCGCTTGAATCCGGCGCGTTAGAATAGAGCCTGTAACATTCTCTAATTGACTATGGACGCTCCCACACAAGATTCCAGAACGAAGACTATTTACGTAACGCGGACCGGTTTGCCAGTCAGCTTCAAGTTTGAGTGGCCCTTCCGGCGCGCGACTTCGGGCGCCGACTTCGACGTTCTGCACTCCGAAATCGTCCTGGAGAACTCGGAGAACCTGCGGGCTCTGGTCGCGATCAATCTATCGGCGACGTTGCGCGAGGTGCTGCCTTCGCTCGATCGGAAAGACACCGAAGGGCTGGTCATCAACGCGCTGCGCAAGGAGATCGACAACCAGCAGATTGAATTCGTGAAGTCCGGCAAGCTGGTTCCATTGCACTTTTCCAGCCGCCACTACGACTTTAAGCGCGGCCACTGGAGTTTCGGAAAGGCGGAAGACGACGAGATCGGGCGGATGATCGAGCGGAAGGTTTACTGGCAGACGCGACTCGCAGGCGGCGAGGTCTGGCTGGGAGATCCGACCGAAGCCTACTACACGCAAACCACGACCGATCACATCGCTGAAACAGCAGCCAATCTGGCGCAGCAAGGCCTCTTCACCTTGGCGCGCCGCTACGCCTCCGCGTTGTCCGCGCTGATGGATCAGAAGGATAGGTTCGAACAAGAGATGGCGGAAGCTCTGCGCCAACTCGAGCAGAAGCACGCGTTTGAACGCGGGTAGTCTGCAGCCCGCAGTTCACGGAACGAATCGACCGCTATTCAGTAGGATGCGGGTACCACCGCGTCTTCCGGATAAGCGGGCATGCCGAACTCGGGCAAATCGAGTCCTTCGATTTCGGCTTCGGGCGTAACGCGCATCGAGCGTGCCTTGTTGACCGACCAGAATACGATGAAGGTCGCTCCGAAAGCCCACGCCGCGCAGATAGTCGCTCCAAATAACTGGCAGAGAAACTGGCTGGAGTCACCATGGATTAGTCCGGTAACTCCCTGGCCAGCGCGTCCCAGATAGCTGCCTGTGCCCACTCCGTTCCATCCCGCGCCGTAGGTGCCATCCGCGAAGATGCCCACGCAAATGGCGCCAAACCATCCGCAATAGCCGTGAACGGAAATCGCACCGCAGGGATCGTCGATCTTCAGCACGCGATCGTTGAAGAGAACGCCCCCGCACACCAGCAAGCCGGCCAGGGCTCCGATCACGATGGATGCTGTGGGCGACACAAACGCGCAAGGAGCCGTGATGGCCACCAGTCCGGCTAACATCCCGTTGCAGGCCATGGTGATATCGGGCTTACCGAAAACGAAATACCAGAGGATCATGGCTGCAGCGGCTCCGGCGACTCCCGACAGATTCGTATTGATCGCGATGCCGGAGATGCGCAGATCGGTGGCACCCAAAGTCGAGCCCGGATTGAATCCCATCCATCCGAAAAGAAGGATGAGCGTCCCCGTGACCACGTAGACGACGTTGTGCGCGGGGAAAACGCGAATTCTTCCACCGGGCCCATATTTGCCGAGCCGCGGGCCGAGAATGATGGCCAGAGCCATGGCGCAGAATCCGCCTACGGCGTGCACGACGGTTGATCCTGCAAAGTCGACGTAACCGTGGCCAAGGTGCATGGTCGACCCAACCTGCGAGAGCCAGCCTCCGCCCCAGACCCAGCACCCATAGACGGGATAGAGGATCGCGCCGATGAAAAGCTCGCATAAGAGAAAAGCCCAGAAGGTGATGCGTTCACAAACCGCGCCCACGATGATGTACCCGGCGGTTTCCATGAAGACGACTTCGAAGAGCGCAAAGACATTGCTGGAGGCGTCATAGGCGGGCCCGGATAAGAAGAATCCTTTGCCGCCGAGAAATCCCCATTGCCCACTGCCAAGCAGAAATTTGTTGAGCAGGGGAAGGCCTCCCAAGTTCGAGGGAGACGCGTTGATGCCAGCGGCCCCGAACTGGAAGGCATATCCCAC
>JBEKOW010000111.1:0-12995 GCA_049521375.1 Terriglobales bacterium | reverse complement strand
GGTCGGCCTGATGCGTCCAGCAACTCCGCAAGAAGCTCGGCCAAAATGTGATGGTATCACGCAGAATTTCAGGAAATGCCAAACGGAGATTGCTATCGGCCGGTGATTTCGGCCGTCTTCAGGAAGTCGTAATTTCCAGAGGGATTCAAAGGCAGGTTCCGCACGCGCCTGGAATGAACCAACACGTTGTCGAGAAACCAAAGATTGATGTAAGGCATGTCGCTGGCGAGGATGCACTGAATCTCGGCATAGACAGGTTTGCGCCGGGAGGGGTCGGTCTCCGCGCGGCCCTGATTGATGAGCGCGTCGATTCTTGGATTGACGTAATAACTGCGGTTGGCGCCGTGGGGCGGGAACTTATCCGAATGGAAGGCGTACTCGAAAATGTCCGGATCCTCGTTGCCGCCAACCCAGCGCAGCGAATAAACCTGGTAGGCGCCGCTGGTGACGTCTGCAAAAAACGTGGCGAATTCAAAGGTGCGAATGTCGAGCACAATGCCTACCGCTCGCAACTGTTGTTGCAGCACGGCGGCCATCAGTCGCGTCGTTTCCTCGGTTGAGGTTTTCATCGTGACGTGGAAGCGCACCCCCTTAATAGCGGGGTAGCCTGCCTCATCAAGAATCTTGTTTGCCTTATCCGGTGCAAACTCATACTTCGGCACATCGGGGTCGTAGGCCCAGCTTTGCGGTGGCAGCAGGCTGGCCGCAGGTTGGGCGAAGCCCCGCCACAGGTATTCGATCATCGGACGGCGATCGATGGCATAGGCAAAGGCCTGGCGCACCCGCACGTCGCGCAGTATTGGATCGCGCAAGTTGAACGCGAGATAGGAAAGCACAGTTCCCGGCGCGTGTTCCACCTCTAAGTTAGGCTCCTTCTCGAGCGCAAGCACCATGTCGGATGTGAGCGCATTGCTCGCGATGTCGGCACTGCCCTTGCGCAATTCGAGGGCGCGGGTCGTGGTATCGGGCACGACTGTGAAGCGCAGGCGTTCTACACTGGCCTTCTGGCCCCAGTAACTTTCATTTCGCGCAAGTACCACTTCCTTATCGGGTTCCGCGCTGACAAAGCGGAACGGCCCCGAGCCAATCGGGGCGCTTGCCATCTCGGTCAGGCTGCCGTATGGAACAATGCCCATCGCACCATCCGACAAATTCCAGAGCAGGGGCGAGAAGGGCTCCTTCAGATGAAAGATAACCGTGTAATCGTCGGGTGCCTCCAGATGATCGACGAACCGGTAGGCGGCGGCGCGTGTGCTGCGAATTCTTCCCTGAAGCAGGGAATCGAAAGTCCATTTCACATCCCGCGATGTAAGCGGACGGCCATCCTGAAACCTGACCCCGTGCCGAATATGAAAGATGTAAGTCAGCGGATCGGGAATCTGCCAGCTTTCCGCCAACCCGGGAGTCACATTCAGATGCTCATCGCGATCAAGCAGGTCGTCGAATATAAGTGCGTCAATGCGCTCGGACTGGGCGTCGATCCCAACCCGTGGATCGAGGTTCGTCGGGCTGCTCTCGATGATCATGACCAGCGTGTTCCGATCGGGAGGCTGTGAACAGGATAGGAGCGAGGACAAAAGGGCGACCGCGCCCAAAGCTTTTGTCGTTCTGAAGAAGGATGCTAACCGCGGAGCGATTGCATTCCTGAGCGAAATGGATAGGCACGAATGAACTCTCATCCAGTGCGAAGGGAAGGACCTGCTTGTTGGTCTCGGGCGAGCTTTCTGCCTACGCATAGGAAATCTTCCCGAGGATCGCGGCCCGCTTCGCGCCCGTGGCCGACGGAACATTCGACGGACGGCGATGCCAGGTCTCATGCGCTAGAACGGCGAATGCAACCGCCTCTTTGGCCTGGGTAGGGATGCCAAATTCATCGGAAGAACGAAGTTCGATTCCGATCGCCGCAAGGTCGCTCCGCAACATGGCCTGTAGAGTACGGTTTCTGGCGCCGCCGCCGGAAACAATGAACTCGCGGTAACTTTTCTGGCCAGGCAGTACGAAGCGCACGATTGCGTCCACGATTGATCGCGCTGTCAGTGCCGTCGCGGTGGCCGCCACGTCGGGCTTGTGTTCACTGCGACAAAGCTGCAGAAACCGGCTCAGGTATTCGCGTCCGAACTCCTCGCGGCCCGCAGTGCGCGGAGGGCGTTGCCGGAAAAACGGCGCGCGCATCAACTGCCGGATCACGCTTTCCACTACTTTTCCCGAGGCGGCAACTTTGCCATTGCGGTCGTACGGCCGGTCAAAAAGCTCGCGCATGATGGCGTCGATGACCATGTTCCCCGGGCCCGTGTCGAACGCAACCACTTGCCCGGATGTTGCATCCGCTGGAATGGCCGTGAGATTCGCGATGCCGCCGATGTTTTGCGCGATGCGACCCTTGAGCGGATCGCGATAAAGTAAATAGTCGAGGAGGGGGACCAGTGGCGCGCCCTTGCCGCCGGCGGCCATATCGGACGGTCTAAAATCCGAAACCACGGGCGCGCCCAGTCGCGCTGCAATGATCGCGGCCTCTCCCGTTTGCCAGGTGACGGCGAGTTTGCGACCGAAAAAGGATGCGGGCACTCCCTGGTGGTAAAGGGTCTGGCCGTGACAGCCGACGAGTTCAACCTTTGTGCGATGCTTGCGCGCAGTCTTCTCTACGGCATCCGCGTAGAGTTCGCCCAACAGAAAATTGAGACGCGCCAGGTCGGCGACGCTGGCCAGTTCCGCATTCATCATTTCCAGAATCACGCGGCGGACCGGGGCAGGGAACGGGTATTCCTCGTGGGCGAGAAGGGCAAATTCAGGGGGATTGTGCTTGCGTGTTGACGGGCCTTTGCCACCTTTACGACCGTCAGCGAAGCGCACGAGCGCGACGTTGATTCCGTCAGCCGAGGTGCCGCTCATCACGCCGGCAACCATCATGCGCGGCTTACCTCGTCTGGGAGCAAATCATGGTTCGGCGACGGATGGTCGAGGTTCGCGAGGCGAATTTCCTCGCCGAATTCCCACAACCGGCGGGTAAGCTTTTCGACACGAGCGGCAGTGGGAATGGAAGTTGGCCCGGACGGCAGACGCTTTTTCTTGAACGCCAGCACGCGCCGCGACGATTCCCGCACGCGCCGCGCAAATCCCCGATCGCGCTCGCACTCGACAACCAGCGCCTGGTAGGCGCGCCGGACGAAATCCTCCTGATGACAAATCAGGGCGAGATCGCCACCGGCGCGAATGTGCCCGAGCGCCGCCTGCTCAATTGGGGCAGCGGCGAGCACCCCGCCCATTTCGAGATCGTCGGAGCAGATCAGGCCGCGATAGCCGATCTTTTTCCGCAGAATGTCGGTAATCCATTTCGTCGAAAGCGAGGCCGGAGTTTGGTCTTTGGTGACCGCCGGGAATGCAGCATGTGAGATCATCACCAGCGGCAACTCACGCCGCATGATGCGGTAGGGCGCGAGATCCTCCTCCCACAGCTTCTTGAATGGCTTGTTGACGCTGGGGAGCTCACGATGAGTATCGAGATCGGCCTCGCCCAATCCGGGGAAGTGCTTGCCGCAGCCAAGGACTTTGGCGTCGTTGAGGCCACGCAGAAATTGGCGCGCGTACGCAACAACTTCTTTCGGATTCGCGGAGACTGCGCGGGAACTCATTACCGATCTCGAAGCCTCGAACGCCAGATCGAGGACCGGAGCGAAATCGAGGTTGAAGCCGAGGGCGCGGCAATTCTCTCCGATGAGGCGGCCGTGTTTGGGGTACAGCTTGGGGTCGCCGGTGGCGAAAACATCGGCCGCCGAGGGCGCCGCTCCCAGCACGTTGCGGAAGCGGTCCACCTGGCCGCCTTCGAGATCGACGCAGGTAAAGAGCGGAGTCGCCACGCACTTCTGGCACGCGAGGAGCAGTTCGTGCGTTTGCGCAGGGCTCACGATGTTGCGGGCGAAGAGGATCACCCCGGCCGGCTGAACCGTCGTGAGCAGCGAAGCGAGGCGCGATGACATCTCGGTTCCGTCGAAGCCGATGATGAGTAGTTGGCCTACTTTCATGCGCGCAGGCGTTAGCTTCTTCTGGCTCATTTCTGCTCTGTTTGCTCACCCAGCGATGCGCGAACGACTAACGACGAATGACCAACGACATTTCCCGGCCTACTCTGCGTCTCGGCGGTCAGATTTCTTTTTTCAGTTCCGCCAGTAAGTTTAGCGCCTCCAGCGGCGTTAGCCTGTTCAAATCGACTTCGCGTAACCTCTCAAGCACTGGCTGCGACAGCGGAGTGAAGATCGTTAACTGCGTCGGGCGCAACGGTTCCGACCCCGGCGTGAGGTGTCCCGTGAGGCGGTGTTCGGCTGACTCGTGCTCGGCCAGCACTTCGCGGGCGCGCACTACGACTTCATTTGGCAGTCCAGCGAGTTTGGCAACCTCGATGCCATAGCTCCGACTGGCTGCGCCGGGTTCGACTTTGCGCAGAAAGACGACGCTTCCCCCCGCCTCTTTCACCGACACGTGATAGTTCTTGACGCCGCTCAATTGCTCGGCCAGTTCGGTCAGTTCGAAATAGTGGGTCGCGAAAAGAGTCTTGGCACGCACGTGGGCATGAAGATATTCGACGGCGGCCCATGCAATCGCGAGGCCATCATAGGTCGAAGTGCCGCGTCCGACTTCATCGAGCAGGATGAGTGAGCGCGCGGTGGCCGTGTGCAGGATCGCCGCGGTCTCCGTCATTTCGACCATGAACGTCGAACGGCCGCGAGCCAGATTGTCGCTCGCTCCAATGCGCGTGAACACTCGGTCGATGATGCCAAGCCTTGCCGACCGCGCTGGAACAAACGAGCCCATCTGCGCCATGATTACGATCAATGCGGTCTGGCGCAGATAGGTGCTCTTGCCACCCATGTTCGGGCCCGTGAGTATGACGATATTGTGCGTGGCATTCTGCGGAGAAGAATTCAGGTACAGGTCGTTGGATACGAAGCGTTCGGTTCCCGCCGCCAGTTCCTGCTGTTCGATTACCGGATGGCGGCCATCGATAATTTCGAGATCGCCGGACTGCTCGGCGCTTTCAATAAATACTGGCCGGCAGTAATTACGGAGCGCAGCGATCTGCGCGAGGCAGGTGAGCACGTCGACTTCGGCCAATGCGAGCGCGGTTTGCCGGATACGCTTCGCCTCGGCGGCAATCGCGGACCGCAACCCGGCAAACAGGCGGCGCTCGATCTCGACAATCTTCTCCTGCGCATCGAGGATCTTCGATTCGTACTCTTTCAGTTCGGGAGTCGTGAAGCGCTCGGCGTTGACCAGCGTTTGCTTGCGTGCATAGTCCGTAGGCGCATTCTGCAGATTGGCTTTTGAGATTTCGATGTAGTAACCAAAAACCGAATTGAACTTCACCTTAAGGGAGGCGATACCGGTCCGCTCGCGCTCGCGTTGCTCGACCTGCGTCAGGTATTGCTTGGAGTTGCGGCTCAGGTCGCGCAGTTCGTCGAGATCCTTGTCGACTCCGGCCGCGATCACGCCGCCCTCGCTCAGGGTGAGAGGAGGTTCCGCGATGATCGTATCCTCGATCTTCCCGCGCAGATCGCCTAGTTCATCGAGCGAGGCGTGCAGCGTGCTTAGCCGCGCAACGGCTAATCCCGCGATAGTGCTTCGAAGTTTTGGAATTCGCGCGAGCGATGCAGCCAGCGCGAGAACGTCCCGCGGATTTGCCGTCTCGAGGGTCACGCGGCTCAATAACCGTTCCAGATCGAGGATTCCGTCCAGCGTTCGCCGCAACTCTTCGCGCCTGACAATATCTTTGACCAGCGCTTCGACTGACTCCAGCCGCGCGTTGATCTCCGCCACTTCTATCGAGGGACGAAGCATCCACGCCCGCAGCAGACGTTTGCCCATCGGCGTGACGGTTGCATCCAGGCAACGGAACAGCGTCGCGCCGGCGTCGGTTCCCGCGAGGAGCGGTTCGATCAATTCCAGATTGCGCACGGTAACCGCATCGAGCACAAGACATTTCTGGCGCTCGTAGAAACCGATGCGGTCGATGTGATCGAGCGTCCCGCGTTGCGTCGAACGGATGTAATAAAGAACGGCGCCAGCGGCGGAAGCGGCAGCCGGTTTTCCGGCCAGGCCAAAGCCCTCGAGCGAAAGCACTCCAAAGTGATTTTCGAGCAGCGGAATCGCGTGATCGGGAGCAAAGATCCAGTCGTCGAGCGGAGTCTCGGTCCAACCAGCCTCATGCCGAGCCGGCATTACACCTGCCGTCGCTGCCTTGATAGACGGCTGGATGACAGGCCTCTTTGCGATTTCAAACAAAGGCGCCGAGGATCCATAAAGAAGCTCTTTCGGCCGCAATTGCTCGAGTTCTTCCTGAATGCGGCGACCGGCGGACTCCCCCGTAAACTCGGTTGCGCGGAATTCTCCTGTGGAGAGATCGAGCGCAGCAAATCCTACCCGATCTCCGGCGGTTGCGACAGCGGCAAGAAAATTGTTTTCCTCGGCGTTCAACGACGAGTCGGCGGCGGTGCCGGGAGTGACCACGCGCGTCACTTCTCTCCGCACGAGGGTCTTTGCGAATCGCGGATCCTCCACCTGTTCGCAGACCGCAACTTTGAATCCACGGCGAATCAGCTTCGCAATGTAGCCTTCCGCGGCATGGTAGGGCACGCCGCACATGGGGATGTCGACGCCCTTTTCCTTGTTGCGCGAGGTGAGCGTGATCTGCAACTCGCGCGCGGCAAGAACGGCATCCTCGAAAAATAATTCGTAGAAATCCCCGAGCCGGAAGAAGAGCAGAGCGTTGGCATGCTCCTTCTTGATCGCGGCATATTGCCGCATCAGCGGCGTGGAGGGATCGGACATAAATCGATTGCTAATTTGTAATTTGTAATTTGCTAATTTGCAATTGCAGCGCGTCGATCGATCCATTTGACTCCGATCTCGCGTTTTGTTCTTCTTACGTCCATGGAACTTCGTAAAGATCCCATCACCCGTTCCTGGGTCATCATCGGCGACGATGTCGGCGAGCCCACCCCGCGCCCTCAGGCCTGCCAGTTTTGCGGCGTAGCCGCCGAGTCTGCGCAGGTGGTCGCGACCTTGCCCGGTGTGGGTGGCAATCCCTGGTCGGCTCGTTCGGTTGTTCATCCCCAGGCGCTCTATCACGTCGAAGGCGACGCCGCGCGCCGCGGCGAAGGCTTATACGACCGCATGCGAGCGGTTGGCGCCCACGAAGTGTTGGTCGAGAACCCGCGGCATGACGGGCATATCTGGAACGTCGCCGACAACGAAGTGGAACAGTTTTTGCGCCTGATCGCGCTGCGCATTCAGGACCTGAAGCGCGATCCCCGACTTAAGTATGTCAGCATCTTCAAGAATCACGGCGAGGGCGCGGGACAGGAATTCGACCATCCCACCTCCCAACTTACAGCCACGACTTTTGTGCCGCGGCGCGTGCTCTACGAACTGCGCGCCGGCCGCGACTATTTTCAAAGTAAGGAGCGCTGTGTGTTTTGCGACATCATTGCCCAGGAGGAACGGCAGAACGTGCGCGTGCTGGAAATGCGCGGCGAGTATATTGCCCTCTGCCCCTACGCGCCACGCGTTCCCTACGAGACCTGGATTTTGCCGCGCACCCATGAAGCGGCATTCGAAAGCACGGCGACATCACGCGTCAGCAACATGACGGACCTGGCCGCTCTTCTGCGGCGGACTCTGCAACGCATCCTTACTGTCGCCGCGGCTTTCCACCTCGTGCTTCACACTTCGCCCAATAGCCAGCACCCTTCCGAGGCGCTCGGTTATTGGCAGACGCTCGCAGACGACTACCATTGGCACATCGAGATCCTGCCCATACTCGAAGCCAAGGCAAAGTCCTACACCTTCAAAGAGACTTATTATTCTCCACTTACTTCCGAAACCGCCGTGAAACGTTTACGCGAGGCAAAGCTTTGATTCGCGACGCGAAGTGCAGAACGGAAGCCGCGGGTAGCAGGATTGCGCTCGGCTGTCTCTATGGAGCGGTATTTTGTCTGACGGCATTGCCTCTTGGCGTTGCGGCACTCGGGCAGACGACTCCGCCGCCTCCCAGCGAGAAACAGCAAGTGCTCTGGATGAAGCTGGAGAAATCCATCCTGGACGTCGATCGCAATCTCGACGGTGTGATGGGGGTCGCCATCGCCGATCTCACCGACGGCCATCGCTACCTGCTTCACGCGAACGACGTTTTTCCCCAGGCAAGTTCAATCAAGATTTGCGTTCTTGCGGAACTCTACCGGCAGGCTCAGCAAGGCAAGCTCAAACTCACGGACCTTTACACGGTCAACACCGGCGATCTCGTGCAGGATAGCGACATCATGGGCGGCCTCACGCCCGGCGTCACCCGGGTCACGCTGCGGGATTTGGCTACCATGGTGGTCGCCGTCAGCGACAACTCCGCGACGAACGTGTTAATCGACCGCGTCGGCATGGAGAATGTGAACGCCTTCCTAAGTGCGCAGGGACTCGCGCAGACGAGGTTGCGCCGCAAGATGATGGATGTCAAAGCCGCTGCCGAAGGCCGCGAGAATATTTCCACTCCGAACGAGATGATGAGGTTGCTCGAATCCCTGTATCGGGGCGAAATCCTTAATAAAGAGATGACCGAAGATTTCTTCAAGGTTCTCTCTACGCACAAGGATAGCTGGATTCCGCGTCTCCTCCCCGACGACCTGAAGATTGCCAACAAGCCGGGAGCGCTCGAAGGGGTGCGCAACGATTCTGGAGTGGTATTCGTCGAGCGCCGGCCCTACGTGATCTGCGTGATGACGACATACCTGCGCGATGAACGGGCCGGAGAGGAAGCGATCAGCAACATTTCCCTGGCTGCCTGGCGTATGTTCGACCGCCTGTCGCGGGCCAGTGAATACGGCCGTGTGGTTTCAACGGCGAATAGCGGTAAGTAGGGCGCCCCGAACTTCGGACTCCGCGCAAAGGCTGTGATCGCTCGAGGCTCGCCGTTCGGAACTCGTGGCTCGAGGCTAGTCATGACAGTCCGCCGACTCAAGACGTACACCGGCTCGCAAGGATACGTATATCAGTACTATTTCGTTGGGAAGCGCCCTGCTGCGGGTACCGGGGAAACGACGGAATACATCTTCGATGTCACCTCGGATCGCAAAGTGACCTACTCGGTTAGTATCCTTCTCCCCGGCTCAGTTCTCCTTGACTGGGCGAAAACTCACGGGCGCGCTCTGGGCGACTCCGAGCAATACGCCGCCGTCAAGATGCGCCTTTTCCGGGCTTTCGACGAGGTTGAGGATATGCAGGCGGATGGCCGTCAGTTGCCGCTTGATGCCGCCTTTCTGGGAGAAGCGCTGACCTCCCTGGGAGTCGACTAGCCTTGTTGTGATGTGCGTCACATGTACCTGTGATAATGCCCGTTTGCCAGTGCCTTTCCCGCGGGGCAAACTATAATTGCCACGGCGGGGTGGGGCAGGTATCCTCCGGTCGGCAAACAACGAAACGTTTATGACACTGGTCTGGCTAAGGGTCGCGCTGGTTTTTTATGCCGTGGGATTGCTTTACGCCCTGGTTGCGCTGACCCGTACCTCGGAAATTCTCAGCAAGGTCGCCCTCCACGCCTCCTATCTGGGGATGGTTTTTCATCTGGTTTCGCTGACCGAAGCGGTTGTGCAAAGTGGCCAACTGACCTCGGCATCCATTCATAATTCCGAATCCCTGCTGGCTTTTCTGATCATGGTCGTCTTTATGCTTGTTTACCTGGTCTACAAGACGACCACGCCGGGAATCGTGGTTTTTCCCCTGGTTTTTCTCCTCACTTTTGTGGCCGCGACCGGCCAGCAGCCTCTGGTCTTTACTTCAATTGCCGTCCGGCGTGGATGGCTTTTCGTTCATATCCTCATGATTTTTACGGGCTATGCGGCGCTGTTTCTGAGCTTTGGCGCCAGCATTCTTTACCTGCTGCAGGAGCGGGCTCTGAAGTCGAAGTCCTCCAGCGGAATGTTCTCTCGTTTGCCCGCTCTGCAGATCATCGACGACATCGGGTACCGGTCCTTGATGTTGGGTTTCCCGTTTATGACATTGGGCTTGATCGCCGGATCGGTCGTTGCCGAATCCGCGTATGGCCGGGTTGATTTTCGCGATCCCAAAATTTTGCTCTCCATTTTGATGTGGGCCGTATACCTGCTGATGGTGTACACGCGCCTGAACGCCGGCTGGCGTGGACGCCGCGCCGCCATGCTCGCGAGCGTAGCTTTCGTGACCGCGATCGTGGCCTGGATCGCGAACTACTTCAGCGGAATGCACAGGTTCATCGCGTCATGAGATTCCAGCTAATCGGCGTGAACCACAAGACGGCTCCGGTCGAAATCCGGGAGCGTCTGGCAATTCCGGAATCCCGCCTCCCCGACGCCTGCAAGAAGCTGGCCGAGCATCCTTCGGTTTCCGAAGGCATGATCGTTTCCACCTGCAACCGCGTGGAATTCATCGCTAACATGAAAAATGGCACGGGCGATCTGCGCGAGTTCATGGGCGAATACTTTCAGCTCGATCCCCACCAGTTTGAAAGCCATCTTTACGAATTTCGGGAAGACGAGGCCATTCGGCACATTTTCAGAGTGGCCGCCAGCCTTGATTCCATGGTGGTGGGCGAGCCCCAGATTCTTGGCCAGGTCAAAGAAGCTTATGCCACCGCGCGCGCGGTGGGAGCGGTTCGTGCGCAACTCGATCAGTTGCTGACTCGCGCTTTTGCGGTCGCCAAGCGAGTGCGCACCGAAACAGCCGTCGGATCTTCCTCGGTCTCGATCGCCTCGGTTGCGGTTGAACTCGCCGAAAAGATATTCGGCAGCTTGAACGGCAAATGCGTGTACCTCGTCGGTGCCGGAAAGATGAGCGAGTTGGCGGCTCGGCATCTGCTTGCTCACGGTGCCTCGTCCATTTTCGTCGCCAACCGCACCTACGATCGCGCGATCCGGCTCGCGCAAAAATTTGACGGACAGGCAATCGAGTTCGGCCGCCTCTACGACACTTGCGACAATGCCGATATCGTCATTACTTCGACGGGCGCGCCCCACTTTATTTTCCGCCCCGAGCATGGCGAGAAATTTCTCTCCCGCCGTCGCAACCGGCCGATGTTCTTCATCGATATCGCCGTCCCGCGCGACGTCGATCCGGAGATGAACAAGCTCGATGGAATCTTCGTGTACGATATCGACGACCTCCAGCAGGCGGTTAGTTCCCACGTTGCGGATCGCAAGAAAGAAGCGGAAAAGGCGGAGGCGATCGTCAACGGTGAAGTCGATAAGTTCCATGTGCGGCTGCTGACTCTGGATGTCGTTCCGACCATCGTCAGCCTGCAGGATCACCTGGAGACGATTCGCCAGGCCGAGATCGACCGCGTGCGCGGGCGTCTTGGGCCCTTGACCACGGATCAGGAAATGGCCGTCGAAGCTCTTACGCGCGGAATCGTCAATAAAATCATGCATACTCCAATCAGCACTCTGAAAACGGCTGCGCGCGATCCCGAGTCCACCACCGTCGTCGATCTGGTGCGCCGCCTCTTCAACCTGCACGACCGCGAAAAGGACAGTGAAACCGAAGCTGTCGGCCAATCGAACACTCGCCCGGGAGCAAAAAACTGATGGCTCGCCTGCGAATTGGCTCCCGTGGTTCTCAACTCGCGCTCTGGCAGGCTCATCATATTTCTGATCTGTTGCGCGCGCAGGGTCACACGGTTGAGTTGGAGATCATCAAGACAACGGGCGACAAAATCACCGATGTTGCTCTGGCCAAAGTCGGCACCAAGGGCATGTTTACCAAGGAAATTGAAGAAGCCCTCGTCGAAAATCGCGTTGATCTCGCTGTCCATAGCCTGAAGGATCTGCCCACCGAACTTGCCTCCGATTTCGAAATCGCCGCCATTACGACGCGGGAGAATCCGCGCGACGTTTTCTGTTCGGTGAAATTCGCGAACGTCGAAGCCCTGCCGCAGGGCGCCAACGTGGGCACCAGTAGCCTGCGGCGCCAGGCTCAGTTGAAGGCCATTCGTCCCGATCTGATCATTCATCCCCTGCGTGGCAATGTAGACACTCGCCTGCGCAAACTTGAGGCCGGAGACTACGATGCCATCATTCTGGCCGCGGCTGGATTAAACCGCCTCGGCAAGACACAACTGGTTCGCGAAGTGATCTCCGCTGAGGTTATGACGCCTGCCGCCGGCCAGGGCGCTTTAGGTATCGAGATACGCAAGGGGGACACCAATACCCGCCTGCTCCTGGAATTTCTCGATGACGCGGCCGCGCGCGCCACTACAACTTGCGAGCGTGCCCTGCTCAACAAACTCGGTGGTGGTTGCCAGGTCCCTATAGGCGCGTTTGCGGAGATGCGCGGCGGTAAGCTTCATCTCAGCGGACTCGTCGCTCATCCGGATGGCACGAAGGTTCTGCGGGAGTCACGCGTGGGCACCGAACCGGTGCGTTTAGGCGAAGAAGTCGGAGAGACGCTCCTCGGTCGCGGCGGCGATGCAATCCTCGAAAAGGTGTATGGCGAAGGCTTCGCCTTGCCCCAGCAACCGTAAACATCTGTCCGCGCTGAGCTCTCAGTAACAGAACCGAAGAAGGGTGCTGCGGGATGTTCCTGCAAAATCAATTGTTCTTCATCGCGTGTATGATTTCCTCTTAGCTGGGAGCGACGATCTACCTCATGCGCAAGCCAAACGAAGTTCATCCGCTCACCGGAACTCGCGTACTGGTTGGACGGGCGCGGCACCAGGCCGGCAGCCTGTCCCTCAGTCTGCGCAGCCTGGGCGCCAGCGTGATCGAAATCCCTTTCATCGAAATCCGCAAGCCGCAGTCGTTTGTGCCGATGGACCAGGCTTTGAAGAATCTTAAAAGTTATGACTGGCTCATTCTTACCAGCGCAAACGGTGTGGAAGCGATGTGGGAGCGCCTGCGCAAACTTCGCATCACGCGCCGGCAGTTGAAGCATCTTAAAATCGCCGCTATTGGCCCTGCCACCAAGAAGGCGATCGTGAAACATGGCTT
>JBEKOW010000110.1:0-13067 GCA_049521375.1 Terriglobales bacterium | reverse complement strand
CGGCTGATCGGCACCGTGCTCCGCGAAGCGGGACTCGATCATGGCGTGGTCAACGTTCTCACGCACGACGCCGCCCGCGCCTCGGCCATTGTTGAGACTCTGATCGCGCATCGCGCGGTGCGGCGCATCAACTTCACCGGATCGACGCGCGTCGGGAAAATTCTTGCCGTCTCCGCGGCGAAACATCTCAAGCCGATCCTTCTCGAATTGGGCGGCAAGGCGCCCCTCGTCGTCCTCGATGATGCCGACCTCGATGCCGCCGTGGATGCAGCGGCGTTCGGCGCGTTCATGAATCAGGGGCAGATCTGCATGTCCACCGAGCGAATCCTCGTAGATGAGGAAATTGCCGACG
Organism: Terriglobales bacterium; assembly: GCA_049521375.1. Lineage (GTDB taxonomy): Bacteria > Acidobacteriota > Terriglobia > Terriglobales > Acidobacteriaceae > Acidiflorens. The sequence continues at coordinate 12,715 of JBEKOW010000110.1, read as the reverse complement.
CCTTCGCGCAAAAATTTGTTGCCAAGGTGCGGAGCCTTCCCTGCGGCGATCCGAAGAAAGGCGACGTAGTCTTCGGAGCCGTGGTTGGCATGCCCACCGTGCAACGGGTGAACGCTCTCGTCATGGACGCCCTCGCGCACGGCGCCAAGGTTCTTCTCCGAGGCGAGGCGCAGGGCACGATCATGCCGCCGGTGATCGTCGATCATGTCACTCCCGAGATGCAGATTTTTCGCGAGGAATCTTTTGGCCCGTCGGTCTCCATCACCCGCTTCAATACTGTGGAAGAGGCGATCCGCCTGGCGAATGACACTGAGTATGGCCTGACGTCTGCTGTCTTCGGGCGCGACATTGCTCGCGCCGTGGAAGTTGCCAAGCGGATTGACTCCGGCATGTGCCACGTGAATGGCCCCACTGTCCACGACGAAGCCCAAATGCCGTTCGGCGGCGTCAAAGGCAGCGGCTATGGACGTTTTGGCGGCAGGGCCGCGATCGCAGAATTTACCGAACTCCGCTGGATCACGATTCAAACTACCGCCCGGCACTATCCGTTTTAGCAGGAGTGCAGCCGGAAACGTGCCCATGGAACCCCGTCACGAAAACCTGCCCGAACAACCGACGCAGCACTCAGACTGCGCCCGCATCGCATCCAGTAAACAATTCAAGGACCTTCTCGCAGTCAAGAGGATGTTCATTATTCCCGCCCTGGCTTTTTTCCTCTTCAACTTCATCGGCTTTGCTATTCTCGTGGGCTACGCCCCGAAACTGGCGTCTATTAGGCTAATTGGAACGATCAACGTCGCTTACCTGTTTGCGCTTTTGCAATTTGTGCTGGGATGGACGATCGCTGGCTTATATCTCGTCGCATCGTCAAGATTCGATCGGCTGACCAAAGACGTCCTGGCGCAGGTCGACCACCTCCCAATGGATGCGCCTCCCGGAGACGGCGAGTGACCGTTTCGCTCGCCGTCTTCCTCGCATTCGTCGCCAGCACTCTCGCCATCACGGGTTGGGCGGCCAGACGGTCGCGCGGAGCGAGCGCTTACTTCGCTGCGGGACGCCGCATCAAGGCCTGGCAAAATGGTTTTGCCGTGGCTGGAGATTTCATGAGCGCGGCCTCATTTCTCGGCCTCATTGGCCTCATCGCGCTGCAGGGATTCGACGGCATTTTCTATGCGGTGGGCGGCTTCGTTGCCTTCGTGACCATCCTGCTGGTCGTGGCCGAACCGTTGCGCAACACCGGCAAATATACGATGGGCGACGTGCTCGCCTACCGCTTGCGGCCTCGACCCGTGCGTGCTTTGGCCGCGCTCAGCACTCTCACCATCGCCACGCTTTACATGATCGCCCAGATGGTGGGCGCTGGAGCGCTGGTCGCGCTGCTCCTCGCTGGCTCCGGCATTGGCTATAACACGGCGGTCGTCGGCGTCGGTCTTTTAATGATGGTGTATGTCGTGTTCGGCGGCATGTTGGCAACGACCTGGGTGCAAATCGTCAAAGCTATGTTGCTCATGGCGTGCACCGTTGTTTTGACCGGACTCGTGCTACGGCAATTCCATTTTCATCTCCTCGACTTTTTCGCTGCCGCCAGCCGGATCGCATATCACCAGAATGGCGAGTTGGTGACGAACGATTTTCTGCGGCCGGGTCTGCGCTTCCGGCCGCCGCACGGCCCGCTCGACTTGCTTTCCCTGAGCCTGATCTTCGCCTTTGGCACTGCCGGACTGCCGCACATTCTCGTCAAGTTTTACACCGTCCCGAATGCGAGGACGGCGCGCAATAGCGTCGTGTGGGCGATGGTCGTGATCGGCAGCTACTACGCGATGACGACGATTCTCGGACTGGGCGCCGCCATCCTGCTCGGACCCGACGATATCGTTGCCCACAGCGGCACCAATATGGCGGGCCCGCGGCTTGCCCAGGCGCTCGGCGGAGACTTTTTTCTCGCGGTTGTGTCGGCGGTAGCTTTCGCTACGATTCTGGCCGTAGTCGCGGGCGTGATGATCAGCGCCTCGACTTCGTTTGCTCACGATGTTTGGACTAACGTGATTCATCGCGGCCTGGAGCGCACGCCCGGTGAAAGTGTTGTGGTCGCGCGCCTCGCGGCCATGGCCGTGGGCGCGGCGGCCATCCTGATCGCCATCGCCTTGGGCCCCGGATCGAACGTCCTGATTCTCGCGACCTTCGGGATGGCGGTCGCCGCCTCCGCAAATTTTCCGGTGATTGTACTTTCACTTTACTGGCGTCGCTTTACGACCGCGGGCGCAATCGCGGGCTTGTCCGCGGGACTTGCGGCCACACTGGCCCTCATCCTCGTCGGCCCCGATGTTATGGGCATTGATTCGCCGAGCGCAATGTCGCATCACTTAATTCAGGCGAGACCGTGGTTCCCTTTGGAGAATGTCGGCATTGTCAGCGTACCGCTGGGATTTCTGGCGGCGATCGCCGGATCGCTCGCCAGCCGCGACCCGGGCGCGGAAGCCAGCTTTGACGAACTCGTGGTGCGGGCCAATACGGGACTGGGAGCGGAACGAGTCACCGGCTAAACCCCAAATGTGGTGCAGGGTTTGACCGGTCAATGCGAGGCCCTGTAACCCACAAGACGAGTTCGCACACATAATCGGTTCACACCTCTCCCGCTTTCATCTGCCGACTGATGTACTCCGCCTGGCGCAAGGCCAGCGCCACAATCGTCAATGTGGGATTCGCCGCGCCTGGCGTGCTCAATACGCTCCCATCCGAGATGAATAAATTCTTGATGTCGTGCGTTTGGCCCCAGGCATTCGTAACGCCGTCGCGCGCATCGGGGCTCATGCGCGCTGTACAAAGATTGTGCGTGGCCGGAGGCACCGGCCCGAGCACCACCCGTTTCGCGCCGATCGATTCGAACATTTTCGACATCTGCCCCTGCGCGTGTTTGCGCATTGCCTGATCGTTCGCGTGTTCGTCGACATGAACGTTGGCAACGGGCAGGCCGAACGCATCTTTGACGTTCGAGTTCAACGTAATGCGATTGTCCGCGCAAGGCATATCTTCGCCATTGATGAAAAGGCCGGCGAGGTTGCGGTAGTTGTCAATGATGGAAGCGAAATCGCGGCCCCACCCGTAAGGCAATCCAACCAGTGGCAACGTCGGTAGATCGAGTGCCAGCAATTCGATACGGTATCCGCCCACGAAACCGCGCTCAGGATGGTTGACGACTTCGTCTTCGACGACCCCCGCCAGAGTGGCTCCCCTCCATGAATAAATCGGCTTGTCGAATATTCCCCAGACAAAACCGGTGATCTGGTGGCAATAGTTGCGCCCGACTTGATCGGAGGAATTCGCCAGCCCGTGGGGATATTTTGCGGACTCGGAAAGCAGCAACAGGCGGGCCGTTTCGATGGCATTGCCGGCAATGCACACCAGGCGCGCTTCCTGGCGCTGCTCTTTGCCTTCGCGGTCGCGATAGACGACGGCATTCACACGCCCGTCAGCAGCGTGCTCAATCCGGGTCGCAGTGGATTCGGTTCGCAGATCGAGATTTCCGGTCGCTTCCGCGTCGGGGATTTCCGTATAAAGCGTGCTCCACTTCGCGCCCATCTTGCAGCCCTGCACGCAGAATCCTTGTTGGATGCAGAAGCCGCGTCCGTCGCGGGAAACCGAATTAATAGCCATGTGGCCGGTGTGGACCTGCTTGTAGCCCAGTTTTTTGGCGCCCGCATACATCACCTTGAAATTATTCGAGGCCGGCAGGCCGGGCATATCGTTGCGCCGCGTGACCCCCATGCGGAGCTCGGCAATCTTGTAATAGTTTTCCAGTTCCTCATAGCCAACCGGCCAATCGATCAGCGAAGTGCCCGCGATTTTTCCGTACGTGCTCAGCGCGCGCAACTCCCAGGGACGAAGCCGGGGCGCGGAAGCGGTCCAGTGAACCGTAGTTCCGCCCACCGTCTTGCAGTGCCACGCCGGCATGGTTGGAAAGTCGCGCGCCACTCCCCAATTGCCGCTCTGCGTTCGCGGATCCAGCCATGTGAGCTGGCCGAAGGCCTCGCCCGGAACCTGCGAAAACGATTCCAGCGACTGCCGCTTGCCCGCCTCCAGCAGCACCACCTTGATGCCTCGTCGCGTAAGTTCGTGCGCCAGCGTTCCCCCTCCGGCGCCTGAGCCGATGATTACAACCGCAGTGTTGTCTTTGAAATCGATGGTCGCCATGTTGAGATTCCACACGCTTCAAAGCGGTGCCGGCCCGCTGTCTTCGAGCGGCACGTCGGGCAGCCAGCGCAGATCGTTAAAGCCGCGGAGCAGGTAGCCTCCTTTGGAAAAAGCTTCGCCTTCGTACCCGAAGTAGCTGTAGGCCATCGGCGTTGCGTAGAGAACCTGAAGTGTCTTTAGCCGCACAGTTCGAAAGAATTCCGAGGATTCGATCTTCTTCAGCGTCGCCACCCGTACTTTTTCATCCCTCTTGGCGAAATCCGCGCCTAGGCTCGCGATTCCCGCCTTCATCAGCCTGCGCAACTTGTCGTCCCTGGTTGCGTCCGAATCCAGCGCGCTGATCACCAGTGCGTAGGCGGCATCGTCCAACTTGTCGTGCGGAGCGATCGTCCGGGCCATCATCAGTATCGTCGCGCCTTCTGCACTACTGAACGCCGACAGATCGATCGCCCATGCGTGCGCCGGAGCGATCAGAGCCAGCGAACCTCCGGCCGCCACCATACCAGTCAGCAAGCCCGTAGTCTTGAGAAACCCCCGGCGATCGAGCGGCTTGGCATCTTGTTCTTTACGATCTGGAGGTTGCTTCATAGTTCCCTCATCGACGGTATTCTCACTGGTACTTTGGCGGATTCACCGATTGATCCATTCCCATGCACTTCTGTCCGCCCTTGCCAACGACAACGTTAATCAGGCGCGGTTCGTTCGACGCAAAGGCATCTCGCAGCAAGGCTTCTAACTCCTCCGCGCGATCGACATGCTGCGCGGTCATTCCATAGCCTTGCGCGATTTTCACCATGTCGATGCCCGGAATCTCCATCCCCGGAACATTTCGGCCCACCTGCGTAAAGTCGCAGAAGCCCTTCAGTGCCGAATAGTCGGAATTCTGCAAAACAATTACGATCACCGGCGCTTTATATTGGACCGCGCTCCATAGCGCCTGAACGGAATATTGCATCGAGCCATCGCCCACCGGGCATACCACGCGTCGCTCCGGATGCGCCATCTGGAGCCCGACTGCTGCGGGCAATCCAAATCCCAATACCCCATTGGGAACTGAGTAGAACGATCCGGGTTCGTCCCGCGTGATCCAGCAATCGAGATCGCCTTTTGAAGACGGACACTCCTCGGCAATCACGGCATCACTCGGCATCAATCGGTTCAGCACGCTGAATAAATAAGCCGGTGTGATGGGATGTTCCGGACTGGGCGCCGGTAGTTGAGTTAGCGATTCGCCGGAACGCCCTCTCCCCTGAACGTGAGAACGAAGATATTCGGCGGCCCACGCGACGTTCCCGACAATGCTGCGCCCCGCCACGGCCGAAGCGGCATCGAGCGGTGAATTGGTGACCTGGAATAGTTTGGTTCCCGCCTTCACCGTTGCCCCGGGGACGTGTGCATAGTACAAAAAAATGCGCGCTCCTATCACCGCGACCACGTCGTAAGCAGCGAGTTGTTCCGCCAGCGGCCGTTGGGCGGGCAGGAGGCCTCCGCGAAAAAGTCGGTGAGAGCGGGGAAATGTCCAGCGCGGAGGAATCGGCTCCTCATAAACATCGGCGTTCAGACGCTCGGCTAGCGCCACGACCTCATCCCATCCGCCGTCCTCTTCAATCTGGGAGCCCACGACCAGAGCCGGGTTTCGGCTGGAGTCAAACGCCCATACCAGATCGTCCAGTGCTGATGGATCGGGCAGAACTGTTTGCGTCACCGCGCGCACTTCCACCCGCTCACATTCGTGAATCCAATCGTCCATGGGAATCGAAATAAAAACCGGACCTTTCGGAGGCTGCATGGCAAGGTAATATCCGCGGGCAATGGACGCCGGCACGTCCTCGGCGCGCAGCGTTTCGTACGCCCACTTCACATAGGGCTTTACGGTTTCAGTCGCCCGGCTGGCGAGAAAAGGTTCGGCAAGAAGGTGGCGTCGATCCTGCTGCCCGGCGGTAATCACAAGTGGCGCGTGCATGTACCACGCGTCCTGAATCGCCGAGAGCCCGTTGCCCGCGCTGGCAATCGAGTGCAGATTCACAAATACAGCTTTCCTCGTGCCGAGCGCGTATCCCAGAGCCATGCCAGCAGCCGTGCGTTCATGCAGACCAAGCACATAATGAAAATCGACGGGCATGTCGCGCAGGAAGGGAAGTTCTGTCGAACCGGGGTTGCCGAAGATCACGGTCATTCCCAACTCGCGCAACAGACGATAAGTAGCTTCCCGTACCGTGCTCAATTCGGCTCCGCGATTCGAATCACTCTGGAAATTTATACCATCCCAATCCAAACGAACGTCAATCGGGATGTGTCGCGCTTGAACTGGCACTCCGGTGGGTGGTATCGTCGCTCCCTTCGGCAGGTCTGTTTATGGCATTAAAAATCTGCATCGTGGGTTGCGGAGCGCTCGGCAGCGTGATTGGCGCGCACCTGGCTCGGCTTGAGGATGTCGAGGTGCATGCTTATGACGTCTCCGAGGAAAATACGCGTGCCATTCGCGAGCGCGGATTGCGCATCAGTGGCGCGGTTGAATTTACGGCCCGCGTCCACGCCACGTCAAGAGAGGCCGAAGTCCCGCCCTGTGATTTTGGAATCTTCGCCACCAAGAGTTTGCACACCCGCGCCGCCATTGAGCAGAGCGCTCATATCTTCTCCGGTTCCGCTCCCGTGTGTTCGGTGCAGAACGGACTGGGCAATGAAGAAATTATTGCAGAGCACACGCGCTACGTCATTCGCGGCGCGACCACCATGGCTGCGCACATGCGCGGTCCCGGCCATGCCGGGTTTGAGTTCTACAGCAACTTATGGATTGGCCCCTTCGAGCCTTCGGGCACGCCCTACGCGTTAGTCGAACAGCTGGCCGGGTTGCTGAATCGCTCCGGATTACAAGTTGTCCCTCTGCCCGATGCGCGCGGTGCCCAGTGGACGAAACTCATCTTCAACTCAGCCGTCAATCCCGTGGGCGCTCTCACGCGTTTGCACCATGGCGCGGCTCACCGTTACGCGCCCACCTCCGCTCTCTACGAAGGCCTGCTGCAAGAGGGGGAGACGGTGGCGCGCGCGCTGGGCATCACGCTGCATGGAGACGCCCGCGCCATGGTCGCCGAAGGAGCCAACGCCCCAGGCAAGAGAAATGTCAGCATGTTGCTCGACGTCCTGGCCGGCCGTGCCACCGAGGTGGATTTCATCAATGGCGCGATTGCCGATCGCGGAGAAGAGTTAGGTGTTCCAGTCCCTTTGAACCGCGCCGTTTGGCAACTCGTGAAAGGACTCGAGCACTCCTGGGACGATCCGTCGTGACCTCACTGTTGAATTCGCTTCCCATCGACCTTTACGCGAAACAACACGTAAGGTTTTTTTCTCAGATCCCGCCCGTTGTTGAATGTCGGGCCGCGCTCAATCTGATTCGCCGTGAAATAAAGATACCCGTTTGCGGCCAGCGATAACGTGTCGGGCCAAAGCACCCGCGGATCGTGCACCAGCGTCTTCATCTCGCCCGAAGCCATCCTGCGCCGCACCGCATCGTGCTCGTAATCGCTTAGGTAGACTCGACCCTCCGCATCCGATTCAAGGCCATCGCCCCCTCCGCCCTTGTCTCCCAGGTCTTTCACCGTCGCCGCGACCTCCGCGTCCGTCTTGCTCGCATCCGCCAATGCGTCCACGCTCACGCTGTAAAGGTGCCGGCTCGTCAGCGCGCAATAAAACAGAGTCTTGCCATCTCCGCTGATGGCGATGCCGTCGGAACCGACCGCAAACTTCGCGGGCGCCTGTCCGGGCAATCGCATCTGGAGAATTTCTCCTTCGACGACCGGCAAGAAATCCGGGTCCGGCCGCGTGGACGCATGATTGTTCAGCCGTCGCCAGCTTTTTCCCGTAGCGAGGTCCACGACGATCAGAGCATTCGGGCCAGGAGTCGACGAGTCCGTGATGAAGGCCATCCCCTCGGCGCCGCGATGCAAATCGAAGCGCACGTCGTTGAGGTAGGTAGTAACCAGCGCGACATCCGGCGGAAAGACTATCTTTTTCGTTACTTGATTTGTATTCAGGTCGACGGCGATCAGTTTCCCGCCCCCGGGTTTCACCGGGCCAAATGCGAGGCTGCCGGTGTCCAGAATCCAAAGGCGATTGCCCGTAGGATCCACCACCACGCTCTGCACGGAAACGAGTTTATCCGCGGGATTGTCGCCCTCCGCATAACGATTGATTTCCGCGTTAGGGTACGGCACAGTCCTGCCAGTCTTCCCGTCCACCTCAGCGACCGTGTATTCCACCCGGTCGCCCCATTTGGGAAAGTTAACGAAGATGCGTCCATTATTCGCGACCGTCACGCCGGTCGGCATGGGACCGTCAAAAGTTGCAACCACATCGAGCGCCCCGGTAACGCGCTCTGTAGCGAGTTCTTGCGGCCATCCCATGGTTGTGAGCAAGCCCAAAAAACTCAAGGCCGCAGCGAATTTCATAGATACGTGTTTCATGCGGAAAAGACTAGCAAGAACAGATCGCATTGTGCAGGCGAAATAATGTGCAGACGAAATAACGTGATCTACAATCGTTCACCGCGAAGCATGTCGCGGCCCAATCGGCAAAGCTGCGTGCCCCAGGTTCGTGCCTCCCTTTTTTGCGCTAACCTGTGCTCGCAACAACAGCGCGCGTACAATTCACGCGATCTTCATTTGCCCCGGCGGACGCAGCGCCCGATTCACCGAATTCAACACCTCCCGAACGATGGGTGAGTCTTCGCCTCTTCGCCACACCGCGTAGACTTCGATTTTGGCCTCCGCTTCGTTCAGCCGCACGGAAGCCAGGTCAATTCCGGACACGGACCGGTTCACGATTGCGCCCGCGCCCACAAAAATCGCTTTGCCGGATGCGACCATGATCGCGCCCGCTTCTTCATGCGCTTCCACGTGAGTCACGATCAGGTGTGGCGTGAAACCTTGCCGGTTGAAAAGACCCATGATCTTGTCATACAGGCCGCTGGAAAACTTCCGGTCGAAAATGATCAGCGGTTCATCGGCGATATCCCTCAGCCGTATCGCGCGCCGCTTCGCCAGTCGGTGGGTCTTGGGCAGAATTACCACAAACTCCTCTTCATAGAGAAGTTCGCAATCCAGGTTCACTTGATCCACCGGTGGCCGCAGAAAGCCGATATCGATCTCCTGTCTGCGGAGAGCGTCGTTTTGAAAATTCGAGAAAAGGTCCCGGCATTCGATCTCAACCGCGGGAAAGCGGCGCCGGTGCTCAAAAACCACCTTGCTGACGGCTCCTCCCAGTCCGGACGCGATCCCGATCCGAACCGTTCCCGATTCGCCTTTCTGCGCGTGCCGGGCCGCGGCCGCGGCGTGACCGGCCTGCAGAATGAGCTTCCGCGCTTCTTCCAGAAAAACGTGTCCCGCCTTGGTGAGTTCGACCTTCCGCTTGTCGCGAACCAGAAGAGTAACGCCCAGCAATTCCTCCAGTTGGCGAATTTGCCGGCTCAGCGGTGGTTGCGCCACGTGCAGGTGCAATGCCGCTTTGTGGAAGTTCAGATGCTCGGCGACGGCGATGAAGTAACGGACGTGACGCAATTCCACGGCAGGGATTTTATACCTTTCCCGCCGCAATACCCAACAGGTATCAGACATTTACCAAATATGTATTGGACACTTGTCGGCTTTCGAACGATGCTACGCCGCGGAACGGGGCGAAGCGTCGGCTTGCGGGATTTTCAATTTCGCGTCCGCCACACAGAATCCTTCGCCGTCAGGGGCAGCACGAAACGTGGGGTTTCAGCAGCGCTGATTGTTTGAGATCGAAAATCATCAACACAAATCGCTGAATCGACCGGTTGCAACTTCGAAGGAGCACAAGGAATGAGACTGCGTCTGATGCTTGCCGTATGGATGGTTGCGGCCATGGCTCTGGGAAACGCTCCCCGCGCTTTCGGCCAGGCGACGATTAGCTACGCTCAACTCAGTGGCACGATCCTGGATCCGAGTGGACAAGTGGTCAGTGGCGCTTCCCTAACTCTGCGCGACCTGGGTACCAATCGGACGTACACCGCCTCCTCCAATGCGCGCGGCTTCTATGTAGTGCCAAATCTTCCACCCGGACAATACGAGTTAGCGGTGCAGGCGTCCGGTTTCGCCAAGTCTGTGCAAACCGGACTCGCCTTGACGGTCGGCCAGACCGCGACTCTCGACGTCTCCCTCAAGGTGGCAACCGTCGGCGAAACCGTCACCGTCACCAGCGAGGCCCCGCCCGTGGAGACCAGTCGCACCGAAATCAGCCAGGTGATTGACACGCCTGAGATTCAGTCGCTCCCGGTCAACGGTCGCCAGTTCGTGGATTTCGCGCTCCTCACGCCCGGCGTCGCCACCGGCAGAACCAGCATCCAGTCAACCTTCACCGAACCGGAAGTTACCCGCATCTCTTTCGGCGGCATGCGCGACCTGAGCAATGCCGTCACCGTCGACGGAGCCGATTACATCAACGAAGCAACCGGTTCGCAGCGCGCTACTCCTTCGCAAGAAGCGGTCAGTGAATTTCGCGTCGTCAACAACAGCTTCGGCGCGGAATACGGTCGCGCCTTGGGCGGCATCGTCAACGTGGTCACCAAATCCGGCACCAATGACTTGCATGGTTCAGTGTATGGCTATCTGGGTAACAAGGCTTGGGATTCCCGCTCCCTCCTCCAGACCGCCCAATACGATCAATATCGCCGCGGCCAGTACGGAGCCACTCTCGGTGGTCCCATCCAGAAGGACAAGACTTTCTTCTTCGCCAACTATGAAGGCCAGCGCCTCGGAGAATCCCCGACCTTCCCGGCCACGCTGATCGGCAACCTGAGTGTCTTCGATGCCGCCAAGGTAGCTCTAGGTCTGCCTCCGGAGAATCTCAACATCCTCAAAACTCTCGACAACGACAACGGCTTCGCCCGTCTCGACCAGCAAATCAACACCAACAACCGCGTCACCATTCATTACGGAATCATCGACGCGCGTGACTTGAACGTGCTCGTCGGGGACACGCTCGACGGCGGCGGAATCGGCGCACCCAGCGACGGACATAACACTTTTCTGCGCGATCAGTCTCTCGTCGGCACCGTCAATTCCCTGGTCAGGCCTAACCTCGTGAACACGTTCCTCGTTCAGTACGCCCGGCGGCACTATAACTTCCCAGCCGTGACCGGCCAGCCAAATCTCGACTTACCGAACGAGCTTTCCTTCGGCCACAACTTCGGCACCTTCGACGCCATTTATGAAAATCGGCAACAGGTCTCCGACAGTCTCGCCTGGATCAAGGGAACGCACTACCTGAAGGCCGGTGTCGATACCAACTTCATCCAGAACTTCGTGATCTGGCCGGGCTTCACTCCCATGCGAATCATTTTGCCCGGCGACAACTGCCTGGTCGATTTCGCCAACTTCGTCAATGTGACAGCCGATGTGCCCGCCGCTCCCGGCGCACCTTGTCCCACCGCATCGGCTCCCCCCTCCGGAGCCGGTCCCAACCCCAACGATCCTCTCAATGGCGTGCCCATCGTGTTTTGGGGCGCTCCGGTCGGCAGCGGCCCCATCACTCAGGGCAGCTTGCCGCCCCCAGTCCCCACCAACTGGCAGAATGCCTACGTGAATGCGCAGGATTACTACGTCAAGCTGAACCACAACTATTTCGGATGGTATCTGCAGGATCAGTGGCGCATGAATTCCAAGCTTACTATCAACTACGGCTTGCGCTGGGATGTCGAAACCGGGTTGACACAGGTGGTGAACCACGATTTTCGCGGCTTTCAACCGCGTATTGGCTTCGCCTACTCCCCGAATAAGCACACCGTGATCCGCAGCGGTTACGGGATCTTCGACGACCACTACAACATGACGTTCTTCTTCGTCACCTATCCCCAGCGCGAAGTAGTGATCCCGAATGCGCCGCAACCATGGGTCCGGCAAGGCAACTCGAGTGCCCCCTGGGTCCTGAATCAGCTCACCTTCGATGCTCTCGGCCTCCCCTATCCCGGTTCCAGCGCCTACAACCCCACCAACCCGTTGTGTGCGCTCGCTTCCTCCACCGCGGTCCCGACCCCGGCCTGCGCCGCCCTCACTCTTGTCACCAGCGGTCAGAATCCTCCCAACTTCAGCACCGGACCCGAGGGCACTTTCGTCACCAACAGCGGCGGAGGCATCGACCGCAACATGCGCATCGCTTACTCCGAACAGGCCAGTTTGCAGATCGACGAGCAACTGGGCAAGGGATTGGTGGTCAGCGCTGGCTATCTTTTCCTGCGCGCGCATAAACAGATCCGCCCGGAAAACCTCAACGTCTGTCCGTCTGCAGGTCTCAGCAATAGCGCCACCTTTTGTCCTCCAGCCTCCGTGCTGCCCGGGCCTCCGTTCAGCCCCAACGGACCATTCCCCGGCAACGTAGAACCCGATGGCAAAGCCGCTTTCAGCGGAGCCCTCTATCAGAACGCCGGCTTGATGTATTACCTCGACGGCAGCGGAAACGCGGAATATAACGCGGGCACCCTCGCAGTAAGCGATCGGTTCGGCCAGTACTT
>JBEKOW010000109.1:0-13141 GCA_049521375.1 Terriglobales bacterium | reverse complement strand
CCCTGCGCCGGAGCAGTTCCCGGGGCCGGAGCAGTTCCCTGGACCGGTGCCGCCTGGCCCGCTGCCGGCGCCGTCTGCGCCGCCACTCGCGTGCCTTGGGCCACAACCCAAATCGCAAGAGTCATGACTGCTGCAATGACTGCCGCTCGTTTCATGCTGTCTCCCGTAAAAGCAAGTTTCAAGGTTTTTACTATTTCAGTTCCAAAGAAAAAACTCTAAGGGCCAACATTTAACTTTATCACCTTGCAGCCGCGAAACGTTGCGGTCAAAGTTACAGTCAGACTCCTCCCTATGACCCGCCCCTTGGGGATCTTCCCAACCTTCGTACCGCTCTACGCCCCCCTACTCCGGATTCCTCGTCACCGGAGGCTCATAGGGCTTGTCCAGCCCCCGTTCCGCCGCTATCTTCGCTTCCGGAAGCGCCGCGCCCGCCGCATTCAACGCCGCCCGGTACTCCGTCAGCGCCGCGTCCCGGTTTTCGTTCAAATCGAAAATCCGCCCCAGGTAGATATGCGACCACGCGATCACCTTGGGTTCGTGCGCAGTTTCAAGCGCCCGCTGGAAATAGCTGCGCGCACCCTCCATATCCCGATTCGCTGTCGCCACCTGCGCCAGAATAAACAACGCCCTTCCTGGATCTTCTTCCTGCTCGTCGAGCGCCTGTTGCGCCAGCTTCTGCGCCGTCTTCGGATCGCCCGCCGCCAGTTGCTGCTCCGCATTCAACAGCAGATGCTCGTTTCGCGGACGCGCCAGCCGTAGCAGTTCCGGGGCCGCTTCGTTCGCGTACACGATCTGCCGTGCCCGCTTCGATTCTTTGCCCACATCGATCGAGCCGAGCATCCCCGCATAAGCGCTGCGCAAGCCGACCGGATCTTTTTCGAAACTCGCCAGCTGATCATAAAAGGCGCGCGTCAGCACGTATCCTTCCCGGTCGTCCTCATCGAGGTCCTGTTGCCGCTCAGCCTCGGTGCTTTTCACGGATCCCGTGCGCAGCTCAATCGCCCGCACCAGGCATTCTGTCACCAGCAGCGATATATTGCTCTTGAAGGCCTCGTCCATGGGAGCCTTCTGCACCGAATCCAGCAACGGTCGCAGGCGTATGAATGCCGGCTCGTTCTTCATCGCCAGCGGGTCCAGCAGATAATGCAGATAGGTGTGCCGAATCTGCTGCATCTTGAGCGCCGTGCCCGCCGTCGGCGAAAAAACCACGTAATAGTCCGACGCGTAGTTTCGCGCGTTGGTCTGTCCCGGAGCCCCCATGGCATCCAGATAAACCGTAAACTGCCGCCCCAGGTATCCAGCCGAAGCCAATTTCAGATAGATCTCCGTGTCAAACGTCATCTTCGACAACGGAGCATGATAGGCGTCGGTCAATTCTTCATAGCGCTTCTGGTGCCGCTCCCAGATCGCATGCAGCCCCGCCTTCGAGTAAAACGCCTGCATCAGCGGAACGATATCCACGATCCCGGCCGCATCCGGGGGCAATTCCTCCTGCTTCAGCTTCGGAGTGAAGTTCGGCGGATCGCCCAGGTAAAGCGCCAGCGACACATACTGCGACAGGTCGCGCGTCGGCTCACCCACCCGGTGGCGGCGATAGAACTCGCACATCGAAGCCGTTGCTTCCTTGGCTCCCGGCGCACTCTCAACGGCCTTGTCCACTTCCGCACGAATCTCCGCCCGCAACGGATCGGACGAATTCAGTTCCTGGTCATAACCGCACGTGTTGATGGCGGTTAGAACCGTGAAGATGGTCTCGCTTGTCTCCAAAGAAACCTGCGGATTGCTCTGCGCCAGCCCGGATCGGGCGGTAAGTAAGGCCAGACTAAAAACGAACGTCAGTCGAAAACGCTGTCCCAGGAAACTCCTCCTAGACTGAGGGCGCAGTAAGGTGATCTGAAAACAGTGTACGAAGTTGCCATCGGGCAGGTCAAACAAACGGAAGGGCAAGTCGGAAGGGCAAGTCAGAAGAGCAAGTCAGAAGGCAGAAGTCAAATTGCAGAAGTAAAACCGCCGCCGGCAAAGTGAGGTCTTACTTCTGCCTTCTGACTTCTAACTTCTGACTTTTCCTACCCCTTCACGCTGATCTTGGAAAACGAAATCACCGCCCGCCCTGCAGTCGGCACGCCCATCGAAAGCGCCGGCCGGAACGTCGTGAAAATCAGCAGGTTCTTTACCTGCGGCAGCGCCGCCTTGGCGTCCGCCGATTGCGACAGAATACGGTAGTCCTCGACTCGTCCGTTAGCCCCCACATAAGCCTCGATCACCACCGAATCTTCTCCCATGCTGCCGAGCGATGTGCCGAACACTGACTGTTGCAACTGCGGACCGGTGTACAGCATCAGGGGAACGTCCGAACTGCTGGCGCTCAGTTGCTGGGGCAGCGCGAAAAAGCCAAGCAGCAACCCAAAGATGAGCACCGCGCTCACCACTCCCGCCGTCGCCGGAACCATGAAGGCATCCAGCGCATTGCTCATCCGCACCATCACGCCTTCAAAGCGCCGGCGGCGCGCCTGCTTCGATTCGTGTGAGATCGCCAGCCGCAGCCGCAAAGGCAATTCCGCCGGAGCCTTCGTCCTGGCTCGATTCAAAGCCACGATCATCTGCAACGTGCGCTGGATCTCCGCATACTCCCGCGCGCAACCGTCGCATCCCTGCATGTGTTTTTGGAGCGCGTGCATCTCGGCCCCGCTCACCTGACCGTCGAGGTACGGAGAAAACAATCTCTTGTACTCGGCGCACTTCATGACATCACCTCAGCCTCTCCACCGACCGCATTCCCGTTCAACTCCGGCGCGGCATCGCTCGCCGGAATCACCAATCCCAGTTCAGGGCCCACTTCCCGTACGTACCTCGCCAGCCGCTTGCGCAGCGCATCGCGACCGCGCGTGATGCGTGATTTCACCGTCCCCAGCGAAATCTGCAGCACCTCCGCAATCTCCTCGTACGACATTTCTTCCAGATCCCGCAGGATGATCGCCGTCCGATACGGCTCGGACACGTGCGTGAGCGCGACCTCCACCACCGCCCGTATCTCGGCGTGCGCGTACTGATCGAACGGTGATTCGCCCCGATCCACCAGTCGGTCTTCTCCCGGATACTGGTTCTCGCCCGTCTCCGCCGGCTCGATCGAAGTTTCCTGCGCCTTGTGCCGGAACCACCAGCGCCTCCGGTTGGAAGCCTCATGCAGCGCGATCCTGTAAATCCACGTCTTCAGGCTCGACTCGCCATGAAAATGTTTCATCCCGCGGAAGACTTTTAGAAATACTTCTTGCGTGGTATCGGCCGCATCGGAGGGGTCATTCACGATGCGATAGATCAGGCCGTAGATGGGCTGGTGAAATTCGCCGATCAGCCAGGCATACGCCTGCTCGGAGCCGGCCTTCAGTTCCGCAATAACGGCCGATTCCTCAATTCGAGCCCCGATCGCGCCTGCCAGATTGCCCAAGGTAGTAGCTCCCGCCATAGCGGCGTGCCCTCAATTATAGGGTTATCCCGGCCCAAACAGGCAGGAATCTTCCTCAGGGAAACCACTCCCAAGGAATTCCCGCTTGGTTACTTAGACCCCGCCGGACCCCGCCCGGTTCCCGACGTAAGTCCTCTGTTGTGTTTGGAAGAGCCAGACGGTACCCATTCGAGCCGCCCTTATCCTGAGTGGGAAATGTCCAGCCCAGCTAATCTTCCGGGACCACGTAATACACCGTGCCCCGGTTCGCCGTGCCTCCCGCCGTAGTCGTGCCGTAGAGATGCCCGTCAGTGCCGAAAACAACGCCCCCCACCGGGTTAATTCCGTCTGGAGAGCCGTCGAACCTGTAGAGCACGGTTTCCGTGGTCCCCTGCACCTCAAAGACTGTTCCGTTTCCCGCCGCTCCCCCGCCACTATAGGTAGTGCCATAGAGCGTGTATCCGGAAATCGCCAATGCGCTGTAAGGATAAGCGCCGTCGCTGCCGCCCATGAAACTGTAGAGCCGGGTCTCCTTGGGGATCGTGGGGTCTACCTCGTACACCGTGCCGCAGCCGGTTCCGCCGCAGTCGGCGCCGCCTCCTTGTTGGGTTGTGCCGTACACAAAACCAGAGTCATCCAGAACCAGGCTCGACAGAGGATACGCCCCGTCGCTCCCACCCGCGAAGTAGTGCAGCGTCGTGAGATCGCCGAAAGTGTCGCTTTCAAACACGGTGCCGTAACCCGCGCCGCCCTGCGGAGTCGTCCCATAGAGATTCCCGTAGCCGTCCGTCACCAAACCAGCCGTGGGATAACAGCCGTCGCTCCCTGAGAACGCATAGAGAATTGTCTCCACGCCGGCACTGAGTTCAAACTCCGTGCCACAGTCGTACTGCGGGCCGCCCATTCCGCCATTCCGCGTCGTGCCATAAAGATTGCCCATGCTGTCTATGGCCAGCCCACCATACGGATTGGCCCCATCAAACCCGCCCTTAAACTTATAGAGCACCGTGTACTTTCCGCCCGTCGTCAATTCAAACACCACGCCGCAGCCTTGCGGGCAGTACTCGTTGACCTTGCCGCCGCCCACGGTTGTGCCGTAGAAATTCCCCATCCCGTCAAAAACCAGGCTGGACACCGGATTCGAGTTGATCGAAAAGCTATGCAGCACCCGCTCCCGGGGCCCTTTGTTTCCCGCCACGATCACTTCAAAGACGGCCCCATAGCCATGCACTCCGCCTTGCGTGGTCGTGCCATATAAATTTCCCTTGTTATCGAGGATCATGCTGGCTTGCGGAGTTTGCCCGTTCGAGTATCCCGGAAAGTTATAGATCACCCCTTCGTCTTGCGCGCCCATGGGCTGGGCCGCAACGACAATGAGGAATAGCCCAATGGCCGAAGCCAGGGCGAAGGAGAGGGTTGCCGCGAATGTGATCGAGCCGACCTTGGGACCAGCATCGGCGACGTTCAAGAAGCTGCCTTCCAGGGTGTCCCCATTTGCTGAGTGCATAACTGCTCTCCTCGGATTTCGTGATTGGGTTCTTGTTTGAGTCTCGTCTCCTGGGTTCGATATTGGCCCCTGCCCTGATTAGCATCAGGGGCAATTTTTTGACGCCCACACTATACACCCGTTCGGGCGCCTCTGTTCCAGCCCGGATCCCAAACGAGAAAATATCGCTTCCCAAAATGAACCGAACTGGAAAATGTGGCAGGGAAATACGAAGACAGGAAATACTCCGACAATGATGGTCCCGCGGCTCTCCACCGCCAGGTGCCCCGCCCGAGTCGCGTTCTATGCGACCGGGCGGGGATTTTGACTTCCTATATCCCACGACAAACGGCACCAGGTGTCGAGGCGCCACCAGGTTAGCGTTCCGGAGGGTTCGTCATTTTGAGATGTCGATATTGACGTTCTCCTGAATCCAATAGACCAGTCCCTGGGAATCAACTCCGGTCACCGTCAGAATATGAGTTCCCGCCGGCGCTCCCGTAACCTGCTGCTGCAATGAAGGTCCGCTGGAGCTGGCAACTTCAGTACTGTCCAGATAGGCCGTCATGGAAGTGATTGGGTTCGGGTTGTCCTCGATCTGCATGTTGAGCGCGAACGAATCGCTCACGTACGCTTCGTCCTGCGGAGAGATGATGTTGATGCCGGGCACACATCCGTTGAAGCATGCGTACTCGCCATAAGTATATTGAGCTTCCACCGTCTTGCTCGCGGTGAACTGATGGCCGCCGGCATCGGTGGCAACAACTTTGGCGGTATAGGGAACCCCTTGCTTCGGAACTGAAACGAAAAACGCAACCGCGGGAGTGTTGGGGTCCGACTGTTGCAGAACGCCATCAAGGTAGAAGGATAGATTCTTGATCCTGGAATCACCCCGTGCCGCCGCCCCAAGCGGAAATTGCAGCCCCAAAAAGGCGTTTTTCGGAGGCTCGCAGAAGTTAACGCCAGGTTTGTCGGGCACCTTGCAAAATGGATATCCCTGCCCCACGACGTGGAATTCTTCCTGCGCCTCAAAGAAATTGCCGGCCGTGTCCCAGGCCTTCACCACCAAATGATGCGGCCCGTCGGTCACGTCCGCGTCGTAAATATCTCCGGGATCCCCGTTCGTCTTGGACATGACCCGTCCGTTGTCGTAAATGATGACCTCCCTGGTTTTTGCGCCGCTCACCGGCGTGAAGCGGACCGCCACATCCGGGATGTACACAACGGTTGAGCCGGGACTGGGTGTGCAGACCACCACACTGGGAGTCGGAGGATCGTAGCACTGCGACACCGCGAGCGCATTGAGCACCAGCAGGCCGAGAACGCACAAACATACACGCGCCATAAAACATCTCCAAACCAACCGAGAAAGTTCACGTTGGTTGGACCTTAGACTCCGCCCGGTGCGGGCAAGGTTGTTTTCCGACCCAGTTGAAAGGCCGGGCAGGGGCTCAGTGTCGGCCTTCTCATGGACCGGGGGGCCCTCGTTTCGCGGCTCTCGAACCGCTGGATTCCCCGGTCCTACTACTACGATTGGGGTTTTGATCAGGTGTTCACGCTGAAGGCGTGGCTGGATGGTAGGCTGCCCCTGTCATACCTCGGCCACGACGCGCATGGGACGCTCCAAATTTTGGAGCGCAGCCCGCCCTCCAAACGGCTGTCATGCTTTCCCGCGGGCTGCTTAGAAAATCGACCCCGGCTAGTTCGTCGGACAGGCCGCGCCAGCCCCCATCGTGCAGCCCGGCTCGCCTGGATCGATGTGCCGCCGCTGCCGCCCGCTTTGCGCCCATGCCACGTACGGAAATACCTCCTGGTAAGGCACATCGTTCGTGTTGACCCCGTCGCCCAAGGGATAGTTGTATTGCGGCCCCGCCAGTATCCCATTGACAACACGCAACATAATGTCCGTAACATCATCGGACACCCGCCGCCCATTGGGGAATCCTGCCGGGTCCCCCGCCAGCAGACCCAATCTCTTCCTGCTCGCCATCGGAGTCGGAGAAACGCCCGTATTGAGACGCAGCAGGTCGGCAATCGGGCCAGCTGGCGTTCCTGGAGCGGCAATTGGAGGAGCGTAGGTCAGCAATGGGAGAAGATCGGTGCGCGGCGGCGTCGGGATCGCGATCCCGTAGATCGCATTGAAGATTCGGGCCAGTTGCGGATCCAGATAGGAACTCGCGAACTGGGAGTCGGATACGGGCTGATTCATGCTCCACGAATCCTTCGATCCCAGCGGGATCACCAAATCGTCGATCAGAGGATTAGCCATGCGATGGACCTGTACGAAGGGAGCCGTTGCGCTGGGAACCCGCTGCCGCGCGGTAGCGGCCCACGCGCCGATGGTCGCCGATGGCGAAGTGGCCGGAAGCAGGGTCTTGGTCTTCGTTAGCATCGCGATCGGAACTTCAATCGCAATCGTATTTACGTTGTACCCCGAAATGTAGTCGGCCGCGGTATTAGTATGGTCGTCCGCATCGGCCGCCGCCGACAGTACGCCACCGCCCGCTGCGGTACGGAAGTTAAACGTGTCGAATTCCCCGCCCAAGTCGCTGTAGAACGGATCGTCCACGGTTCCGGCAAACACCTTAATGCCGTTGCTCAGGGTGTAAATTCCCTGCGCCGCCAGCTCCGGATAGTTGGGCATGGTGCGGGGACCCACATTGCTGGGAACCGCGTACAAAGAACCGCCCGCCTGGTTCACCAGTGAAGTCAAGGTTTTGCCTGTCACCATCTCGACCGTGTAGGTCTGGCTGAAATTCAGTCCCGCCGCGCCCGCCCCGCTCAACGCCGTGATGGCAGGCGGAACAATGGGCGTCCCGGGCGCTACCGGGGGCGGCGAGTTCGCGGGAGCATTAATGCCGTCACCCGCGCCCAGGAATCCAAAAGCGGAACCCGGCGTTTGTATCTTTGTCGTGAACCGGAACTGAAAACTGATGTCGGACTTCGCATCGTCGTTGTTATCGATGTTGATCGTATAGAGAATCCCGGGGTCGAATGGGAAGTAGTTCGGTCCATTCCCGGGTTCAAGAAAAGGATCCACGTTCATGATGAACGTCACTTTTGTCGGGTCGTCATAGCTGACAAATGCGAAGAAGTCCGTGACATTCGCCTTCTGGTCCAGGGCCACGATGGGAGCATCGCGATGCCCTGCTTCCAGGTTGCTGACAAAAACCATCAGAAATGCGACGAGGATTGGGATGAAGATCGCTTTCCCACGATTCATCTGTGGCTGCCTCCGGCGTCTGGATTAAATTGGTGATGGACCCAACGGCGTTTGCCCGTTGTCCCAAAAAGTTGCACCAGTTTACGCTCAAAACGGCGTCTGTCAAGGGCTTTCGCCGGACGGTAGCGGTGCAGTTTTGGAGAATACAACGATGCTCTTACCGCTTCCCGACACCGGGGCGGCGCCAAGATCGACCAGCTAGATTTGTAGAAGTGTCCCCAGAAACCCAAGCACTTGCTTTACAACTTCGGGCGGAGCTATATCCCAGGGAGGGGTTCAAATCGACCCAAATGACATCGCCGGATTCCGGAACCCAAGGCTTGACTACCAAGCCTCATTCCCCACGCCCTGGCCCCAATCAGACTCCCCATGCAAATTCTGTGGGGTAACACGTTCGAGCAACTGTGTGAGGGTTGGTCGTTCAAGGGATTTAATCGCGACATTGCCAGGCGCTCACTTCCAGCACCGGTCGATCTCCCTCGACCAAACGAGCCTCTTCAGCTACGCTCTTCGGAATGCGGACAGCCAAGCTGTTCCCCCGCACATGGTGCTACTGTCATTCCTGCTTCGATACCACGTTCACGCTCAGCGTCTGACGTACTTCGCAATAATTTAATTGCTGGTTGACGAATTCGGCGCAGCCGCCGGCTTGGCGGGCTTACTCGGCTTGGTCGTCGACGCTTTCGCAGTCGTTTTCTTCTTCCCCGCCGGCTTCCTGGGAGTCTCAGTATCATCCACGATGATCTTCTTCGGCGGAGGCGGCGGAGCCGCGCTCAGCGTTTTGACCTGCGCCCGCAAATGTCCCAGCTCTTCTTCCTTCGCGCTCGCCAGCTTCTGCATGCGCTCGCCAAAAGCGCGCCGCTCGCTCTCCAGCCCATTCATGTCGTTGCTGAGGCTCTGGAATTCGTCTTTCGATCCAAATGCCCCCGCCGATTCCACCACCGATCCGAACACGTCGTAGAGCGCGTCGAGGTTGCGATAGAGCTTGAAACTCGCCGCCAGATCCTCGGGAGAGTTGCCGATCTGCGAAAGCATCTCCGGAAGCGCCGACTGCAGGTTGCGATGGATGGAGTCCACGTTGGCCTGCGTCTGCCGCTTGGTCCCGCCGTCGGTCTTCCACTTCTCGATGCGCGTCTTGCTCAGGTCCGCCTCAATCGAGGCAGAGGTCTGCTTCACCTGGGCCAGAATGTTATTCAGTTCGCTCACCGACGCATACGCCACCGGAGGCGCGGCCGAAGCCTGTGTCTGCGCGACCGCGGCGGTCGACGCGAGGCTGATCACGCCTGCAAGACTCGCCACGCATCGCATCCGCGATCGGATGGCGGATGATAAATGGTTACGCAAGTTCGACATGGAGTTCCCCATCGTGCTCTTCTTTTTGCCTCCCATATCCTAGATTAGTTTGACGCCACAGGAAAGGTGGGCGAAAATCAGGAGGTAGCAATTTCCTCCGCTTTACAAGTGGGCCTGTGGCGCAGCTGGGAGCGCGCTTCCATGGCATGGAAGAGGTCGTCGGTTCGATCCCGACCAGGTCCACCAACATCTCCCAGCAACCTGAGCCTGATGATTCGTGTTGAAACCTGAATCGCGATTACCTCGTAATCAGCTTCCAGCGGACCGTTCCCACTGCATCATTCCCAGATTCCTACTCACAGTTAAGGCCCTTCTGCACTGGGGAAGGCGTGGGTGCGGAGCCCTGACACCCCGTGGGCTCTCATAAGTCTCACGCCATCGGTAATCTGGCCCGCTCCTCCCACTTCTAATAAGGTCCAACTCAAAGGACCCTCGTCCCGAGCGTCCTCTTGACCCCTTTCCCGAGGTTGGATCGATGTCTCTTCCCTTGTCCTGGTTGCCACGCAATCAATCTGCGCAAAGAATTTTTCTGAAGTCCGCGGCTGCGATCACTGTCTCTTCCGCGCTTTTGTTATTCACGGCCTGCGGAAGCATCGCCGCTCCCGCTACGCATAACAGCGCGACCTCGCCAGCGCTCACGCTTTCCGCCACGCTTCCTTCGGGAACCATGGGCTCAACTTACAATGCGGTCATCGGCGTCAGCGGAGGAACGCCGCCTTACGCTTTCTCGCTCGCCTCCGGCCAACTGCCCACCGGCGTGCTTCTCGGAAACTCGACGGGCGCTCTTTCGGGAACTCCCTCGGAAACGGGTACTTTCAACTTTTCCATCTCGGTTTCGGATTCCAAAGACCAGTCTCAGCAAGCATCCCTGGAGATAACGGTGGCAAGTGCGCCGCAACAGGGAAAGTCGTTTTCCAATCTGCAGTCGAGCGCCGGATGGCATCAGGACGGACAGGGACCGCCAGACTTTGTCGACTGCAACCCGTGCGGACCGCAAATCACGTTCTCTTTAGATCAAGGGATCGGATCGCCATCGATGTCCGGGTCGTCTACTCAATTCAACATCGGCGGCACTGGTCCTTACTGGGACGTGCTCTTCTACAACCCCTTGATCGGCGCCTATTCCTCGCAGGGAATGCCCGACTCCAATCACACCATCGTCCCTTCCCTGCACAATTTCACCTACGACGTGTATTTCTACGGAACCAACCTGGAATTGGCGCAGGCGCTGGAGTTCGACATCAACCAGTTCTTTGACAACCTGAGTTTCATCTGGGGAACGCAGTGCCGCGTCGCGGGCGGCAACGGATGGGATATCTGGGACAACGTCAACCACCACTGGGTTCACACCGGAATCGCCTGCTATCCGAACAGCAACGCCTGGAACCATCTGACGCTGCAGATGCAGCGCACTTCGGACAACCGGTTGCTCTACCAATCCATAACGCTGAACGGCGTGACCCACACGCTCAACCAATACTACGATCCGGGATCGGCCCCGGGCTGGTACGGAGTCACGATCAACTACCAGATGGATGGAAACAACAAACAATCGCCCTACTCGGTCTATCTGGATGACCTGACCTTCAGCTACCAGTAAAGAGTATAGGTCGAGAATATCCGCGGAATGGGAAGACGCTGATTGCCTCAAGGACAGCGTCTTTTTTCTTTTCTCCCCTCTTCAATTCTGTTGCCGGGCCGCGATCGGCACCGCCTGCGAATTGCGTGTAGAATGGCGGCTGTTTTCCAACCCAAACAAAAATAGACTCCGGCGCACGTGGGGATGCCGGATTCCAATCCAACAATCTGGAGGAGAGAATATGAAAATAACCAAGGTCGTATCCGTGTGTGTCACCCTGTTGCTGGCTGCGCTTTCGGCGGCAGCGCAGGGAGATAAAGCCACCGTAACCGCGCTTGAATTTCAGACACCCAAGAACGGCATGATCCAGCAGTACGAAGCAGGGCGCAAGACGAAAGCCGCATGGCACAAACAACAAAACGATCCGCAGATGCTTTTTGTCTTGCAGGTGCTCAGCGGCGAACACACTGGCTCTTATATCGTGGGCCGAGGCGGCATGCACTGGGCCGATCTCGACAAGCCCGCCGTTTCCAACGACGCGGATGAAGAAGAGTACAACAAAGTGATCACTCCTTACGTGGAGAGCCGCACCGCCTCCTACTACGAGACGATGCCCAAAGTGAGCAATCCGGGCCCTGATATGGACGCGAAATACATCTCTGTTACTACCTTTCACATTCGCTACGGGAAGGGCGACGATTTCCGCAGCGCCATCGGGCGCATGCACGACGCCGCGGAAAAGACGAAGTGGCCGTTCCACTATCGCTGGGAAAGGCTCGCAAACGGCGGACCCGGCGGCACCTACGTTCTGCTCGTCGATCACGCCAACTGGGCATCGTTCGAGGACGATCCCGCCATCAAGCCGCTGCGCGACGTGCTGCGCGAAGCGTTCGGCGAACAGGAAGCCATGTCGGTGGTGGAACGCTTGAACGGCTCGATCGATCACACTTACAGCGAGATCGTTGAGTTCCGGGCGGATCTGAGTTATATTCCCGGTAAGTAAGACATCGACACCTAAGCCGTCACAGCAGTCGCGGCGGTCTCCGGAATTCCGCACCAGGGATTGCGGGGTCCGCGGCGAATGCAATGCTGACCGGCTTGTGTGGGGTCGTCCTGACAATCCAGATTAAAGAGGAAGACTATGGAGATCAAGCTATCCCGCGTACTGTCCACAGTGGCAGTTTGTCTTCTCGCCGCAACCTTCTCTCTGGCGCAAACTACGATTTCGCCCCAAGAGCGTGAAGCCGCCCTGAAAAGCCTGCAGGCCACGCGCGACGGGTTCCTGCATTCGATCGCCGGGCTCTCGGAAAAACAATGGACGTTCAAGCCCGCACCCGACCGCTGGTCGATCGCGCAGGTTTCAGAACACATCGCGATTGCCGAGTCAGGCATCTTTGGATTCGTGCAGGGCAAGATCATGACGGGTCCGGCCACGCCCGAAAAACGCGCCGAAGTGAAGGTGACTGACGAGCTCATTCTGGAGAAAATCCCAGACCGCAGCCACAAGGTGCAGGCCCCGGAATTTCTTCAGCCCACGGGACGCTTCAAGAATCGCGAAGAGGTCACCAAGGCCTTCGAAGACGCGCGCCAGGCTACGATCGATTATGTCAGCACGACGCATGACGACCTGCGCGATCATTTCGGCCCGCACCCCATGCTGGGAACAATGGATGCCTACCAATGGATTCTGCTCATCTCGGCGCACAGCGAAAGGCATACCAAACAGATCGAGGAAGTGAAAGCGGACCCGAATTTCCCGAAGGATTAGCGCGATCGGCTGGCAGCGCGCGAACATCCGCGAAGATAAGAAAAGGCGCTGGGATGCGATCACAGCGCCCATAAAGAGAACACGCTTCTGATTTACGCCAGCGAATACTTCCCTGTTTCCATTGTCTTTTGCGCGATCTGCTGGCGGAGTGGAATGGTGTTAAAGGGCTCGTGCTTGGCCAGGCGGCGCACGATTGCCAGTTGCGTCCTCAGCATGTCGCCTTCGGCCACATCGGCAATAACCTTCTTCGCAGCCGCTTCGATCTTGTCCAGCGCCTGCGTCATATAGAC
>JBEKOW010000108.1:0-13645 GCA_049521375.1 Terriglobales bacterium | reverse complement strand
AGGCGTCGTCGCCATTGATGCCCTGTTTTTCGGAATTGCGGACGCTGATCCAGAGGCCGAGCATGACTCCGGTCGCGACCAGAACGCCAGAGGTGGGAAGATAGAAATTGCCGATCTGAAAAAGTCTTGGGAACACAGTAGTTTAGATGCTCGGGACGAGGACTTGAGTTCAGGAAAGAGTGTAGCAGGAAAGGGGCTCTCAACTGTCAGCTCTCAGAGAAACAGACCGAGCTGGCTAGTTTGGCCTTATCAGCTTGAGGTGCGGCCATGCGCCAAAACCAGGCAACGATCACGACGACGACAATCCAGAATGCAAGCCACAATCGAGGATGTTCTTGTCTCAGGCTCACGCAAAGATTATCTGTTAACGGTAAGAGTCCAATCAAGAGGATTGCATTCTGTTCAACGGAAGGTGCGGAGCACGCGGAACGATGTTGCCTTTCCTAAGAGCTTGGAGCTTGCAGCTGAGAGCTAAATAATAAAAGCCGACCCACGTCGCCGTGTGATGGGCCGAGAATGAACCCGTCTCAGACGGTGGGAACCCGCCGCGACCCATTAGGCCTTTCCGCATGGCGGAACATGGCACACCGGATCTTTTTGCGAGTCGAGTCCCCGTTCATTCGGCATTGGTTCAAAAATCGGTTGCCACCAACACCAACGTTGCAGGCCAGCTTTCACGTTCGATGCTAGGAAACTACGGAGAGATTCGCAAGAGGAAATTGCAAAATAGTTGGCAGAAGGTTTGCTAGCTGCGGGCTGCTGCCAGCGAAGATCAGGTTAAAGTCGCGTTACTAACGATTCAGCCGGTTCGGATGTTTTCTTGCAAAATCTCGTCGAGCGCACTGGACAGTTTGGTGGCCCGCTGTCGTACTTCCGGCGAAGAAGTTTCCAGGCTGCGCTTCAGCAGGTGGTATTCATCGGCAATATTGAGCGCGGCCAGCACGGCTAAGCGAACGGAATCGACAGTAGCGGTCTGCTCGGAGACGGCGCGCATCTTGCAGTCCACGTACTCGGCCAATTTGAGGATGTAATCGGCGTCGGAGCCCCGCAGGTTATAGACCTGGTCGAAGATTTCGACCCGCACACTTCCGTTCGCGGGATCCTTGATCGGAGGCTGTTTACTGGCTGCCGCCATGTCACTCCTCGGCAAATCCGCTCGTTTTGATTCCATCGCGAGGGGAAGGTTGCCGCCCTTCAGCTGGCTTGTTCGTGGGCCAAGGTTTCCATCTGAGTCAGCATTCGTTCCACCCGGCCGCGTATATCCTCCCGATCCTTGCGCAGTTGCACCAGCTCGCGACGGAGGGCGTCATTCTCTTCCTCGCGTTGCTCAAGTTGCTCCCGCACACGCTGCGCGTCCCGCTCGGCAGTTGCGCGAGCATCTTTCGCAGCCTTGTACAACTCAATGGTGCGATAGATTTTCTCTTCCAGCGCCTGAAAATCTTCCGCAGGAACCTGCGCGGATACCTCTTCCACCGCCTTCACGGACATGGGCACTACTCTCTTTCGGTCGATATTGCGAGCTTTGAGCGCAGTATAGCGCAGATTGTTGTGGATTAGGCTGCAAGGGATGTCCTTTCGGGTTTTCACAAAAGGGAGGGGCTCCGCCTTTGGTCTCGTTGCTCGTCGCTTTAACTCCTTCCTAACTTCTCTAACCTGCGGGCGGCTTCGTCCAGCGTCTCGGGTTTCTTGCAAAATGCGAATCGCACTTGCTGCGCGCCATCTTTGGCGTGCTTGTAGAAACTCGATCCCGGCACGCAAGCGATGCCGACTTCCTTGACGAGATGAGCGGCGAACTGGATGTCGTTTGCGAAACCGAAGCCGCTGATGTCGGTCATTACGTAATAAGCGCCCCGCGGGCGATAGCAGCGGAATCCTGCACGCTCGAGCGCGGGAATCAGGTGATCGCGGCGCATGCGGTAGCGGTCGGCCAGTTCGCGGTAGTAGCTGGGCGGCAGGCTCAGGGCGACGGCACCCGCTTCCTGCAACGGCGCGGGTGCACCAACGGTGAGGAAGTCGTGCACCTTGCGAATCGCGTTCGTGATGGCGGGAGGCGCAACTGCCCAGCCGACGCGCCATCCGGTGACGCTGTAGCTCTTGGAAAGGCTGTTGATGGTGATGGTGCGGTCGCGCATGCCGTCAAGGCTGGCAATGGAGATGTGTTCCGCGCCTTCGTAGAGGATATGCTCGTAAATCTCGTCGGTGATGGCCAGGACATTGTATTCGACGCACAGGTCTCGGATCAGTTCCAGTTCCTTGCGCGTGAACACCTTGCCAGTCGGGTTGTTGGGCGTGTTCAGAATGATGGCCTTGGTGTGGTGCTGAAAGGCCTCGCGGAGTTCTTGCGGGTCGAAGGTCCATTCGGGCTCGGTTGCTGGCCCCGAATCTGCGGCAGTGGACTTGGGCGGATGCAGGCTGACGTAGCGGGGCTTCGCCCCGCTCAGGATGGAGTCGGGAGCGTAGTTTTCGTAAAAGGGCTCAAAGACGACGACCTCGTCTCCCTTGTTGCAGACCGCGAGCAGGGTGGCAATCATGGCTTCGGTCGAGCCGCAGCAGACGGCGATTTCCCGTTCGGGATCGATATCGAGTTTCTGCCACTCCCTCATCTGGCGGGCGATCGCGTTGCGCAGACTCTTTGCGCCCCAGGTGATCGCGTACTGATTGACATCGTCGGCAATAGCCTGCTGAGCAGCTTTTTTGATCTCTGCGGGAGCCGAAAAATCGGGGAATCCCTGCGCCAGGTTGACGGCATTGTGCTGCATGGCCTGGCGCGTCATGTCGCGAATCACGGACTCGGTAAAGTGCTCGACTTTGTCGGACAGGAAGTGCTTGGGGTAGGAGGAAACTTGTGCCATGGGGAGTAAGGCTAGCACAGGAGGTCGCGAGGTGTGGAACAGCCGGTGGGCTGGTGTAGCAGGGGTCCTTCGACTTCGCCGTGGCAGTCGCTTCGCGGCTGCCACGGCTATCAAGTGCGAGTATTTAAAGTGGTCAAAAATATTAACCATAGTGTGATAGAATGACCATAAGGAAACTATATGCAGGAAATGGCCATCTCGGAATTCAAAGCGAAATGCCTGGCGGTGCTGGAACAGGTTCGGGCCACGAAAAAACCGATCCGTATCACGCGCTTTGGTAAACCCGTGGCCGAAGTTGTACCACCTACGGCGGTCGAAGATCGTAAGGCCTGGATCGGGTCGATGAAGGGGACGTTCGAAATTCTCGGCGACATCGTGTCTCCGGCGAACGACGAGGACGAGTGGGAGGTTCTGCGCGATTGAGACTGCTGCTCGATACCCACATCTGGCTGTGGAATTTCCAGGATCCGCAGCGGCTCGGACGATCCGTGTTGCGTCATCTCCATGATAAGGAAAACGAACTCTGGCTTTCGCCGATGAGCACGTGGGAAGCGCTGACCCTTAACCACAAAGGCAGGATTCGCATCAAGGAAGACTTGAAAACCTGGCTGGCGCAAGCCACGGCGGGCACGCGGGAAGCTCCGCTGACGCATGAGATCGCGCTCGTGGCGCGGCAAGTACAAATGCATCAGGATCCCGCCGACCGCATTCTGGCGGCTACCGCTCAGGTGCTGGATCTGACGCTGGTTACGGCGGATGAGCGATTGCTGGGATTGGGGACGATTCGGACCATGGCGAACCGGTGATCGCGGTTTTAGGGGTTACCGAAGAGAATGGCCTCTATCATGCTACCGGTGTCAAATATTAGTATGGAGCCAATTCCCTTTGGATGAGTTTGAATGAAAGCCAAAATCGCGACGGCTATCATTTTTCTCTGTTCCGCCCTATTGATAGGGTGGGTATTCTTGAGTCTCCAACCGGGCGATCGCCCCACCCCGACGGCCGCGATATTGAGTGCCCTTGCATCCCTGGTCGCCTCGGAAGAGGTCTTTCTAAGGCCGCGCTTCAGCTATTGGCTGGGGATGGTATCGGGGTTCGTGGGTCTGTATTGGTTCTCGCGAATCGAATTCCGGTATTTCCCCGCATTAAATTCCTGGATCGCATTTAACCTCCCGGATGGCAACCCTCAAATCTCTTCAGATGTTTTCTTAGCAAAGCTGAAGATTCTTCTCGCTGTCACAGTCCTAATCTCAACAGTCCTTTGTATGACTCGCCTGCTACCGGCTCGTTGGGTGGTGCGCAAAATCTCCGTCCGGGAGCGGAGTTGGCCTGCCCTTGCTGTCTGTTTTTTGGTTATTACTTTATGGTACTGCCTCTCTGCGAGTCCCTATCGTATCCCCTTGATTGCGGATGGAGTTCTGTCGGAATTGACCGTGCTGCACGTCGAGAAGAAAGGGATGCAATTCCACGAGACCGCCATGAGCGCCTCTAGAGACGGGAGAGTCTACGTTCAACGAAACGACAGGAGATTGTTCCAATACCGGTTGGTGGTTCGTGACGGTGCGGGAATGCTGCCTGAAGCGATTACCGCCCGGGTGAGCATGTGGGCGAAGTCACCTCAGGTGAGAGAGTTGCGCACGGCCCCAGCGGTTGCACTGCGGAACACGAATGCAGAGGGCTGGTACGTCCGGACCGGATATAGGGTCTTGGCCTTCACAAGCGAGTATGGGACGACGCCACCGAGAGAAATCGTTGACTTGTTTCACGATTTAGAGTCTGTTGCTCCGACCGAAAAACAACTGAGAACTGTGAACGACATATGCATGGGCTTCTGCTACGACCCGCTGGCGGGATTAGGATTGGAAAATCTGAATGACCGCTGCAAGGATCAGAATGGAGCTCTTTGCAAGTAAGCCGCGACGATTCCGCGCCTATGCCAATCTCCCGCGGAAATCTGTGAATCAGAAACCCCCTACGCCCGCTGGACTCCGCCCAGCGATTCCAACGCCTCTGTAATCTGCCCCGACCACTGTGCTACTTCGTCGTCGCGGAGGGTGCGCTCGGGCGATTGAAACCTGGCTCGCATCAGGATCGAATACTTGCCGGCGCCAACTTTTTCTCCGCGGAAGATTTCCACCGGGACGAAGCTGCGCAGTTCGGCGATGCCCAGGGCAATGACGCTCTGATGAAGTTTCTCGAACTCCACGGCATCGTCGAAGGCAAACGAGAAGTCTCGTTCGACAGCAGGGAAGCGGGGCAACGCTTCGTAGCGCGCCTGGCGGAGGTCGTGTTGATAGAGGCGATCGAGATATAGCTCGGCGATGAAGACATCCTGCTTGAGTTTGCGCGCGGCGGCTACGTCGGGATGAATCTGGCCAAACTGGGCTACTACAGCGCCATCCATGAGGGCGCGGGCGGAGCGTCCGGGATGGTAATAGTCGGCGCTTTTGTCATGCGCAGCTGGCGCTTCGTAGGCGAGCACCCAATGAGTGAAGGGCGCTAGCAGGTCTTCGATGTCGCCCTTCAGGTCGAAAAATGAGAGTGGACGCGTTGCCGCGCCTGGCGCCAGTCCACTGACGACGTCGGCATCCACCGTGCCGGTTGCGCCCAGAACGATGCGCTTGCGCTCGACCGATTTTTCGCCGGAGGCCTCGAAAACGTTTCCGGCTTCAGATAGCCGAACGTTGTCGTTGCCGCGATTCAGGTTGTACGTCAGCATATTCAGCATGCTGGGAACGAGCGACGTGCGCATGACCGAAGCTTCGTCGCTGAGCGGGTTCGCGAGGTCGAGCGCGGGTGCGGATGAGAAGCGTGCCGCATCGTCTTTGGAAATAAAGGTGAGCGAGATGCTTTCGTTGTAGCCGAGCGCGAGCAGGGTGGAGCGCAGACGCGCGTTTTTTGGGGCGTCGGGAAGATCGCGGAGCTCTCCGCTATAGGCGGGGAGCGTGCTGGGGAATTTGTCGTATCCGTGGAGTCGCGCGAGTTCTTCGATGATGTCGATTTCGCGCTCGATGTCGAGCCGCCAGCTTGGAATGTGAACGAGGTAGCGGTCTTCGGCTCCGGTCACCATCGTGAACCCGAGGCGCTTCAGGGTGCGGCTGATTTCAAGGGTGCTCAGCTTCTGGCCCAGGATGCGCTCCACTTCGTGGAGATCGAGTTCGACCGGAGCGAGGTCGAGCTTCCGTGCGACCATGTCGATCACGTCGCCGATGAGGGTGCCTCCGCCGGAGGTGAGGATCAGCTCGGCGACGCGGTTCGCGGAGGGAACGGTCGATTCGAAATCCGCGCCGCGCTCGAAGCGGTGGGAGGCGTCGGTGTGAAGGCCGTGGCGCTTCGACATGCGGCGCACGGTCACCGGGTCAAACCACGCGGATTCGATCAGAATATTCTTCGTTTTTTCGGTGATCATCGTGTCGAAGCCGCCCATGACTCCGGCAAGAGCTACGGGTTTTGCGGCGTCGGCTACAACGAGATCGTCGGGCGTGAGTTTGCGCTCGATGCCATCGAGTGTCTTGAGGGTTTCGCCGGGGCGCGCTCTGCGAATAATCAGGCGCCGTCCTTCGAGCAGGTCGAGATCGAAAACGTGTGTCGGCTTGCCGCTCTCCCAGAGAACATAGTTGGTGGCGTCGACCGCGTTGCTGATGGGGCGCTGATCGATGAGAGTGAGGCGATGGGCAATGTTTGCGGGCGAGGGCTTGATTTGCGCGCCGCGAATTTCGCGTCCCGTGAAGCGCGGACAGAGGTCCGGCTCCTGAATCTCAATCAGTACATCGGACTTACCTTGCGCAGCGGGCAGTTTCGGGTCGATTGGCCGGAGCGGGAGATCGTAGAGAGCGGAGGCTTCGCGCGCCACGCCGTAATGGTTCATGGCGTCGGGGCGGTTGGTCGTGATCTCCATTTCGTAGACGGTGTTCTCGCCCTCGCCGGAAATGCCTTCGACGGCGACCCCGGCGAGAGTGAGTTCGTCAGCAAGTCGGCGGTAGTCGACAGGAAGGTCGACGAAGTCGCGGAGCCAATGGGGAGAGATTTTCATGGTTGAGAAAAAGAAGCTCCGAGTCTCGAGCCACGAGTTCCGAGCGAAACGGTCGCCGCGGGTGATAGGTCGAGGCTCGCGACTCGAAACTCGAAGCTGTTATCCAAACTGCTCCAAAAACCTTACATCACCTGAGAAGAACAGCTGAATATCATCCACGCCATATTTCAGAATTGCGATTCGTTCCACACCCATGCCAAAGGCAAATCCTGAAACCTTTGCGGGATCGTACTCTACAAAACCGTACACGTTGGGGTCGACCATGCCACAGCCCAGCAACTCGATCCAGCCGCTGGCTTTGCAGTTGCGGCAGGGAGCGCCGTCGCGCGTGCCTTTACCGTCGCAGAAAATGCAGCTGATCTGCACGTCGGCGCTGGGCTCGGTGAAAGGGAAGAAGCTTGGATAAAAGCGCGTCTTCACGCTCGATCCGAAAAAAGCCTTCATCGCGTGATCGAGCGTGCCCTTCAGATCGCAGAACGTAATGTTGGTGTCGACGGCCAGGCCTTCGAGTTGATGGAAAATCGGCGAATGCGTGGCATCGGGTGCATCGTTGCGGTGAACTTTTCCTGGACACACGACGCGGACCGGCGGCTTCATCTTTTGCATGGTGCGTATCTGCACGGGCGAAGTATGGGTACGCAGCAAAAGCTTCTCGCGCTGCGGCTTGGCATCCTGCCCGGCGATGAAGATCGTATCCTGGGTGTCGCGCGCGGGATGGTTGGGCGGAAAATTCAGGGCCTCGAAGTTATAGAAATCGGTCTCGATCTCGGGACCTTCCTCGACGGAGTAGCCGAGATTGCGGAATATGCTGATCATCTCGTTCATCGTTTTTATGACGGGATGCTCTGCGCCTATGGGACGGCGGATGCCGGGGAGGGTTACGTCGATGCGATCGGCTGCGAGGCGTCCTGAGGATGCGCCGGTCTGAATTCTAGCGAGCGTTGCGTCTACCGTCTGCTCGACTTTCTTCTTGAGTTCGTTGACGCGCTGGCCGACGTCTTTCTTGCTCGGGCCGGGCGAGGCTTTCAGCCAAAGATCATTGAGTTGCGTGAGCACGCCGTTTTTGCGGGCCATCCAGCGGTCGCGGTATGCCTTCCAATCGTTCTCCGTGGCGACGACGGCCGATTCCTGGTCGAGCGCGGACAGAAGTTCGCGCGCGGCGGTTTCGAGGGCGGCGGGCAAAAAGTCGCTCGGTTTGGATACGGCGTAGGGCATGCTTTCAAGAACTCTGAGGAACTGGTCATCCCGACCGAAGCGATTGACCCTGACTCGCCCGAAAATGTGTATCAGGGTGTAGGGGGTCCTTCGACTCCGCAGAACGATTCGCTTCGCGGATCGTTCTGCTCCGCTCAGGATGACACGATTACGTCGAGCAGGAATTATTTGCAGAGGAGACGCGGCTTGCCGCGTCTCTTCCCCTGTGAAAGCTTGCTATGCTGTCGCTGCTGCGTTTGCCTTCTTGGCCTGCTCGGCCAGGTGCGCGAATCCGGCGGCATCGTTAACCGCGAGTTCGGCCAGGATTTTGCGGTCGAGTTCGACGCCGGCTTTTTTCAAGCCGCTGATGAACTGGTTGTAGTTCAATCCATTCAAGCGGGCGGCGGCCCCGATGCGCACGATCCAGAGCGAGCGGTACTGGCGCTTTTTCTGTTTGCGGCCGGAGTAGGCAAATTTCAGTCCACGCTCGACGGCTTCTTTCGCCGAACGATAGAGTTTGGATTTAGTTAGGAAATACCCACTGGCGCGTTCAAGAATCTTTTTGCGCTTGGCGCGGCGTTTGGTTCCGCGTTTTACACGAGGCATTGCTGTTCTCCTTTTTTACATCGTCTGACGGTTGGAGGTAAGGAGGCTTCTACCCTGCGGGATTTCTGAAGCCCAGCCTCTTCACGCGCCGCTGGGGTCTCGAAAGACGGCCAGACTTGTTGTGGACGGGCGATGGTACCCGTCGCTCCATTTAAATATTTAGTACGGGATCATGCGCATCACTTTTTTGTAATCCGCATCGCTGACCATGACCGCGTCGCCCAGCTTTTTCTTGCGCTTGTGCGATTTGGAGGTCAGGATATGGCGCAGATTCGCCTTGTGACGCTTGATTTTTCCCGTCCCGGTTTTCTTGAAGCGCTTGGCTGCGCCCTTGTGTGTTTTCAGTTTTGGCATAAGAATCGGTTCTCAGTTCTCGGTTCTCAGTTATGTCATCAGGCTTACGCAGCGCGAATTGTCCACCGCGCCTGACAACCGGTAACTGAAATCTGGTGTTACGCGGTCTGTGCTCCGCCCTGCGGCTTGGGGGGCGCTTGCGGCGCAACCTTGGGGGCCGGCGGTTTTTCTTTGGCTCCCGTTTCTTTTTTGGGCGCCAGGATCAGGTGCAGCGTGTTGCCTTCCTGCCGGGGCCTGAATTCGACCAGACCTTTCTGCTCCACGTCCTTGATCAGGCGCTCGAGAATCTGGCGGCCCAGGCTTTGCCTGGTCATTTCGCGTCCGCGGAAGAAGATGGTCGCCTTGACCTTGTCGCCTTCGTCGAGGAAGCGCAGCACATGATTTTTTTTCGTATCGTAATCGTGATCGTCCACGTTGATACGGAACTTCACTTCCTTGACCGTAATGGTCTTCTGCTTTTTCTTGGCTTCACGCTCGCGCTTTTCGTTCTGGTACAGGAATTTCCCGTAATCCATGATGCGGCAAACTGGAGGTTGCGCAGTCGGGGAAATTTCCACCAGGTCCAGGTTTCGTTCGCGGGCCATCTTGAGCGCTTCGAAGGGGGGCATGACACCAATCTGCTCGCCTTCGTCACCGATCACACGCACCTCGCGTGCCCGGATGCGCTCGTTCATGCGGATAAAACGTTTGTCGATACTGGCCTCCGTCTGTTGAATCTGACAGACTGATCTGACTGGAAAACGTGCTCCAAAAGTATAGCATGGGGCGGTATTCCGATCCCTTCCGCTTTGGTGGCCTTGACCAGACTCGCCAAATGAGGCTAGCATGGCCGGATTGCGCGGGGCCGGGTTTCCCGTGCGCTCCATTGGAAGCCTGTGGTCTTCAACTTATCCGGAGGTTCCTACCATGCGTCGATATGCGTCCCTCATGCTTTTTCTTTCGTTCATTTTACTGTCTGTGATGAGTTTTGCGCAGAACTCTGCAAGGCCCAAACCTCTTCTCGTGGGCCCGATCGACGAGTCTCAACTGGTTACGCTCAGCGGGAATACTACGCCCGCCGCGCAGCAACCGAAGAATGACCGGGGGCCAGTTGCCGACAACCTCCTTTTTGAACACCTGCTGCTTACGCTCAAACCGGCTCCGGAAACGGAAGTGCGTTTGAAGCAGCAGATTGCCGAGATGCATAATCCGCAGTCGCCGGAATTTCATCATTGGCTGACTCCGCAACAACTGGGTGAGCGCTTTGGCGTTGCGGCACAGGATCGGGATACCATTCAGCGCTGGCTGGAGTCGCAAGGCTTTACGATCAATCGCGTTTACCAGAATGGGCTGTTTATCGATTTTGCCGGAACGGCCGGGCAGATCCGGGAAGCTTTCCATACCGAGGTACACAATCTGGTTTTACCCAACGGAGAGAAGCACATTGCAAATATGCGCGACCCGCAGATTCCGGCGGCGCTTGCGCCCGCGATTGAGGGCATCGCGTCGCTCCATGATTTTGCTCCGAGGTCGCATGCGCTTCAATTGGGCCCCGTGTCGTATAACTTCGCCACCCACGAGTGGACTCCACACTTCAATGTGAGTTTCAGAGGACAGACGTTCCACACGGTGAGTCCTTACGACTTCAATACGATCTACAATGTTCTGCCCTTGTGGAAGCGGGGATTTACGGGCAAGGGCGTCACGATTGCTCTGGTCGAGGTTTCCAACCTCGCGCACGAATCCGATTGGGATGCCTTCCGCAAGACCTTTGACCTGACCGGCTTTACGAACGGCAATTTCAAGCAGGTCTACCCGAACTGCAAGAATCCCGGTCAGAACGGAGCTGAGATCGAGGCTGCTCTGGACGTGGAGTGGGCGAGTGTGGCTGCACCCGACGCTAACATCGTGCTTTCAGCGTGCGGAAATTCACACGGCGCGTTCGGACTCGATCTGGCGATCCTGAATCTGCTTGATTTTCAACCGCCGGACATCATCTCCGACAGTTATGGTCTGTGCGAAACCATCACGGGACAGACCGAGGTCGCACTCGAGAATCGCGAGGCGGAAATTGCCACGGCGCTGGGCACAACGTTTTTCATCGCTCAGGGCGATACAGGCGCCGACGAATGCTCTCCCGTCGAGGGCTTTACTTCGCATCTCGGCATCAACAGCGGAGACAACACGGCTTCGGCCTATGCGGTCGACGTGGGCGGCACGGATTTCATGGCGCAGTACAACGAGGATGTCAACGGAATCCCGGTCAGCAATTACTGGAGCGCGACCAACGATCCTGTGACGAAGGCATCCGCGCTCTCGTATATACCGGAGATTCCGTGGAATGACGGCTGCACGAGCGAGCTGATTTACAGCGATCCGGTGTTCGGAGGTTACTCGCAATCGTATGGTTCGTCGGGATTCTGTAACTCGAAACTTGGCAGGCAACTTAGATACGCGGTGAGCGGCAGCGGCGGGCCCAGCACGTGCTTCACCGGCAAGCCAAGCATTCCGGGAGTCGTCAGCGGAACGTGCCAGGGCAATCCCAAGCCTTCCTGGCAAACGGGCGTGCCCGGCATTCCCAATGATGGATTGCGCGATCAACCCGACCTTGCGTTATTCGCCGCCACGGGCGTATGGGGCAGCTTTCTGGTGGAGTGCATGTCGGACAAGAACGAGGGCGGGGCTCCCTGCACGGCGAAAAATGACGCGCTGCTGGAGGGAGGCGGTGGGACCTCATTTGCCTCGCCGGCCATGGCTGGGATTCAGGCTTTGATTGACCAGAAATTCGGGAAGCAGGGAGACGCGAACTACGTCTACTACGCTCTGGCGGCGAGCCAGTTCAACAAACAAGGTTCCAAGGTCTGCAACGCCAGCCAGACGGATGGTAAGTTGCCGGGCGCGTCTTGCGTCTTTAATGATGTGACGGCGGGAGATATGGACATTCCCTGCGGGCAAGTGTCGAAACTCTTTTCTTACGATTGCTACGGGAATGGCGACAGGATTATTGGGGAATTGTCGACCTCGACGTCGGCTGGCGGGCCCGCATATCCAGCGACTGTCGGCTATGATCTGGCTACCGGACTGGGTTCGGTGAATGCGACGCGATTGTTTGACGCGTGGCCGGAAGGGACTGGCGGGAAATAAGTCGGCACATGACGTAGGTCTTTCTTCGCAGCCGGAGAGGCAGTGGCACTTAGCGGCCTCCCGCCACATCGAGGATGGCTCCGGTTACGTAGGACGCCTCGGGGGACAGCAGCCATAGAATCGCGGCCGCGACCTCGCCGGGCTGCCCGCCACGTTGCATTGGGACCAGCTTCTTCACGCGGTCAACTCGATTGGGCTCGCCCGCCTTGGCATGCATCTCGGTGTAGATAAATCCAGGGCGGACGGCGTTGACGCGGATACCTTCCTCGGCGACTTCTTTTGCCAGACCAATCGTTAACGTTTCGACGGCTCCTTTGCTGGCGGCGTAATCGATGTACTCACCCGGAGATCCGTGACGAGTGGCTGCGGACGAGACGTTGACGATGGCACCTCCCCTGCCCCCATGGCGTGTCGACATGCGCCGCACAGCTTCCCGGCAGCATAGGAAAGAACCGATGACGTTGGTAGCAAAGACGCGATGGATGCGCGCGGCGTTTATCGTGTCGAGCCGGGTTTGCTGCTCGATGGTGGCGGCGTTATTGACCAGCGCGGTCACCGGTCCCAGTTCGCGTTCCGCCGTCTCGAAGAGGCGGACAACATCGGGCTCGGAACTTATATCCGCCTGCACGGCCAGGGCGTGGCCATTCTCCTGCCCAATCAACTGCACAACTTCTGCGGCCTTTGCCCGCTCGCGCAGATAATTAACGCAGACGGCAAAGCCTCGCCGGGCCGCGAGTTGGGCCGTAGCCGCTCCGATGCCGCGGCTGGCTCCGGTGATGATCAGGACTGGTAGGGTGGAGGAATGCTCGGGCGCCCCCCCGCTGGTGTCGCTAGCGGCTGTCATCTGTCATTAAGAAACGTCATTAAGATTAAGCAACGGCAGCCTTCGGGGCGCGGAGCCGGCGGTAGAGATGCAGGTACTCATCGACCATGCGCCGCGCGGTGAAGCGTTCCCGCGCGCGATTGTAGGCGCGCGTGCCGTAAAGACGAACGAGGTCGCGGTCCTGATCGAGGCGGGCGAGAACCTCAGCTAGACTTTCTCCGTCGTTGCGCTCGAAGTACAACGCGGCTTCCCCCCACAGTTCGCGATACACCGGGGTGTCATTGGCTACAATTGCGCAGCGCGAGAAAGCGGCTTCGATCGAGGCCAGGCCGGTTGGCTCGTAGCGCGAGGTCGCCGCAAAGACCGTCGACTTGCTGTAGAGGTTCCGCAATTGCGATTCGGTCTGTGCTCCCTTAACCGAAATTTCGTGCGCTCCCGTCGAAACGCGCACATCGGCGCGGATCGGAAGGGCGGGAGTGGGAATCGGATTGTCGGCTCCCACGATACAGACGGGCAAGCCATGAGTATGCTGCGTCAACAGCGACACCTGTTTTCCGGTATCCCACAGGCGTCCAATCGCAAGCACCGACTCTTCCTTGGTCACAAAGGGATTGAAGTAAATCGGATTGCGGCCCGGAGAAATCACCTGGCTTTCGAACT
>JBEKOW010000107.1:0-13919 GCA_049521375.1 Terriglobales bacterium | reverse complement strand
GCGAAGATCAGGCCCGTCAGGGTGACGAAAAAGAAAAGCTGCTGGTTGCTGTCAGGACTGATGAATTTGAGGTTGAACGATCCCTGCGCGATCAGAACGCCAAGGAGCAGGAAGGCTCCGATGGCGAGCGTGATGACGGCTTTCCGCCGGCCCGAGGTTTTCGGTTCGGCGCGGATTGGGTCGGGTGAGTCCAAGGCTCTGGGTCCGGAAGACGAACCGGAAGTTGAACCATTATAGAGCGGCCAGGAAGCGGGAATGCCTGCGGGTACCACTCTCTTTGACGGTGCCGTCGCGGTCGCCGCTTAAGGGCGAGCGATGGGATGCGCGGTTGCCAGAGCGTCCCGCAGCGCGTCATAGGCTGGCTTGGGTTGGTAGTTGCGATCGAAAGGTAAGGCCGCGCCTCGCGTGTGCTTGGAATGCGAGCCGATCCACGAATATTTGTCGGTGAATCCCCAGGTCTGGATGGCTGTGCAGCCGGGGTGCACCAGGCAGGCCTGCGCGACCTCTCGATAGATGGTGGTTTGCTGTTGGAGATCGGCGTCACGGGCGGTGCCGTTGGCGTCGACCGGGAGTGAGACATCCATCTCGGTGATGTGAACCTGAACGCCGAGCGCGGTGAAGCGGGCGATGTTGGCGGAGATGGAGGGAATGTCGGGAAGCGCGGCTTCGCTATGAACGGCCAGGTGCATCTGCAAGCCGACGCCATCGATGGGAACGCCCTCGCGTTTGAAGTCGCGGACCATGGCATAGATGGCATCGGATTTCCGGTTGACCTCTTCGGCCTCCGCTTCGTTGTAGAACAGCAAGGCCTGAGGATCGGCGTCGTGCGCCCAGCGGAAACACTGGGCGAGGTAGGCATACGGCTGCGGCGAGCCGCGAGTCACGAGTTGCGCCCGATCAGGCTTGCTCGCCGTCCGCGTATCGGATTGGCTCGATCCGCTGGCGTCCGCGGCGATTCCGGGCTGGTCATGCCAGATCGTGCTGCGCAACTGCCCGGTGCGCACGCCTTCGTCAAAGGCTTCGTTGGCAACGTCCCAGGCAAAGATCGTTCCGCGGTAATGTCCGACTACGGTCTTGATGTGCGTCTCGAGGATTTTCGATAGCTGCTCGGGAGTGAAGTTCCCAGTTGCGAGCCATGCCGGGTTCTGGCGATGCCAGACGAGCGTGTGTCCACGGACCTTCATGTTGTGGCGGAGGGCGAAGTCGATGACCTGATCGGCCTGATGGAAGTCGAACGATTGGGGATCGGGGCGCAGCACCTCCCATTTCAACGCGTCTTCTGGCTCGAGCGTATTGAATTCGCGGGCGAGCGTGGCAGCGTAGGCGGGCTCGGAAAGCTGCGCGGGGCGGACGGCTGCGCTGATGAGCATTCCTGAATGCTGGGCGGCCTGGCGGAGGGTTTCGGGAGGGTCTTGAGAGAGAGACGTGGGCGCAAAAGCGAAACAGAAGGAAGTGAGGATGCAGATCGCGATGCGAATGCGTGGGGCCTGACTCATGACGTACCTCATCGGGGCGCTGCCGCCGAGCGCGAGGCGCGCTCGGGACTGCCGGCAAGTTGCCGGCGCTACGCCTTCGCTACAACTCCTACTTTGCCTGGGGAAGGAATGGTTGCAAAGGACAGTGCTCACACTCTGGTTGTGACTTTTTGCAGTAGTTCTTGCCGACGCCCACGATCAGGCCGTGCATTTCGTTGAAGACTTGAACAAGCGCGGTGCGCTTAGCGGTGCTCATCCGCGAAGGCGGATGCGAGGATCCGCGGGGTTGCGACGCGACCAGTGAGGAAGGCGGTGAGAAGGCAAGAGATTCGCTGGCTGAAGGAAGCGATTGGGGAGGATGGGACCTAGCTAATGGTTGCAGGGCTTGCTCGAACATTTCCCGAATGTCTTCATAGCTGGCGTCAGCCGTCGCTAACTGGTGGCGTTCGAGAATGCGGCGGGTATAGGCGTCGACCACGAAGACGGGATGATGGCCGGCGTAG
Source organism: Terriglobales bacterium (assembly GCA_049521375.1). Classification (GTDB taxonomy): domain Bacteria; phylum Acidobacteriota; class Terriglobia; order Terriglobales; family Acidobacteriaceae; genus Acidiflorens. The sequence continues at coordinate 11,941 of JBEKOW010000107.1, read as the reverse complement.
AGCAGGATGGAATCGGCGGTCTCGGGGCCGATTCCGTTGAGCGCTAGCAACTCCTCCCGAAGTGTAGCGGTGGGCTGGGCGAACATGCGGGACAGCGAACCCGCATAACGAGTGTCGAGAAAGCGCACAAAGATTTTCAGGCGTTGCGCTTTCTGGCGAAAGTATCCTGCCGGGCGAATCATCCGTTCGAGCTTCAACAAGGGTGTGCGGCGGATGCCGCGAACGTTGAGGACGTTTGCCCGGCGCAGGCTGGCCAGAGCGAGTTCGACATTGGTCCACGAGGTGTTTTGGGTCAGATAGGCGCCGGCAATGACTTCGAAGCGGGATTGCGCCGGCCACCAGTGCTGACGGCCCCAGGTGCGATAGAGCGTTTGAAAGTAGCTGCGCACCCGCTCATCGGATTCAAGCCTCATGGGGCTTTCCGGGGAAAGGTTTTCGCTCGAATTGCTCTCGCGCTCAGTGCCGTCCATCACTTCATTCCTACACCGAAGAACATGGTCTGTTGCGTCATTGTTCTGCGCAAACTCGCGATTTCTGCTCGTAAAGCCTCCCCCCGAGTGCGCTTCTTTGGTTCGCCGCCAAGTACAGGTACCTAAGTTACTTTTTCAGAATTCCCATTGGGTTGACAATTTATGTCAGTGCGAAGCAGCCCCGTTGAATCCCCCCGGAAATCAGCGGTTTCGCATCTCCGCTTTCGCGGGAAACAGGAGAGATATGTCTCAGCGGCTGGGGGACCTGCTCGTAAAAGAGAAGGTTATCACCCCCGAGCAGTTAGATCAGGCGAGCAAACTGCAGAAGGAGACGCACTGCCGCCTCGCCTCCGCGCTCGTGAAGCTGGGATTTCTTTCCGACGAGGATGTCACCAATTTTCTCTCCCGCCAGTATGGCGTCCCCGCCATCAATCTCTCCTATTTCGAAATTGATTCCGCGGTCGTCAAGCTGATTCCGTTCGAAACCGCCAAGCGCTACCAGATCCTGCCCCTCAGCCGCGTAGGCGCATCCCTCACCATCGCCATGGTCGATCCCACCAATGTTTTCGCCATGGACGACATCAAGTTCATGACCGGGTTCAACATCGAACCGGTGGTGGCTTCGGAAAGCTCGATCGTGGAGGGTATCGAGAAGGCATACGGCACGAGCAAAGAAGAAGAGCTCGAAAGCGTCATGCAGTCGATGAACGAGCTCGGCGACGCGGCCGATGTCGAGGTCCAGTCCGAAGAGCAGGAACTGGAACTGAAAGAGCTGGAGAAAGCGGCCGATGAAGCTCCCATCGTCAAGCTGGTGAACCTGGTGCTGACCGACGCTGTGAAGCGCGGAGCGAGCGACATTCACATGGAGCCCTACGAAAAAGAATTCCGCGTGCGCTTCCGCATCGATGGCGTTCTGCAGCTGATCATGAACCCGCCACTCAAGCTGAAGGACGCGATTACCTCTCGTCTCAAGATCATGGCGAAGCTCGACATCAGCGAAAAGCGGTTGCCGCAGGATGGCCGCATCATGCTGAAGATGCAAATCGGGGGCAAGAAAAAGGCCCTCGATTTCCGCGTCTCGACCCTGCCGACGCTGTGGGGCGAGAAGATCGTGCTCCGGTTGCTCGACAAGGAAAACCTGCGGCTGGACATGACCAAGCTGGGTTTCGAGCAGGAGTCGCTGGTCAAGTTCGAGAAGGCGATTCTGAAGCCTTACGGCATGGTGCTGGTGACGGGGCCGACCGGATCGGGCAAGACGAACACTTTGTACTCCTCGATTTCGCGGTTGAACCAGCCCGACACCAACATTATGACCGCCGAAGATCCAGTCGAATTTCAGCTGGGCGGCGTCAACCAGGTGCAGATGAAGGAGCAGATCGGTCTGAATTTCGCCACCGCGCTGCGCGCCTTTCTGCGCCAGGACCCGAACATCATCCTGGTGGGCGAGATCCGCGACTTTGAAACGGCGGAAATCGCCATCAAGGCCGCCCTCACCGGACACCTCGTATTGTCGACGCTCCACACCAATGGCGCTCCCGAAACCATCACGCGACTGATGAACATGGGCATCGAGCCGTTTCTGGTGGCGACTTCGGTGCACCTGATCTGCGCGCAAAGACTGGTGCGGCGCATTTGCAAGGACTGCGCGGAGCCCGTCGAGATGCCTCCGCAGGCGTTGATCGACGAAGGCTACACGCCCGAGGAAGCCAAAACGGTGCAGATCATGAAAGGCAAGGGCTGCCCGATCTGCAACAAGACCGGCTACAAGGGGCGAACCGGATTGTACGAAGTGATGGAAGTGGATGACGAGATCCGGGAACTGGTGCTGGTAGGAGCGTCGGCGCTGGAACTTAAGAAGAAGGCGATTGAACGCGGCATGATCACTCTGCGGCGCAGCGGGCTGATGAAGGTCGCGCAAGGCTGGACCACGCTCGAAGAAGTGGCCCGGGAAACGATTCACTAAGGACTTCGTTCGCCTTTCGTCGTTTGCAAGAGCGACGAGGGGCGTGAGGCGAAAGCGAACGGCAAGCATTTCGAATCTGCAAAAGGAAACGGAAAGAAAATTATGGCACTCTCATTGAGCGATCTGCTCCGGCGCATGCTGGAGATGGGCGGCAGCGATCTTCACATCACGACCAATTCTCCGCCGCAAATCCGCGTGCACGGGCACCTGGTGCCGCTCGACCTGCCGCAACTGACGCCGGCTGAGACCAAGCAGCTGGCTTACAGCGTGATGACCGACTCGCAGAAGCACCGCTTCGAGGAAAACCTCGAAATGGACTTCTCCTTCGGGTTGAAAGGGCTGGCCCGTTTCCGCGCCAATGTTTTCAACCAGCGCGGCGCGACGGCTTGCGTTTTCCGTCTCATTCCGTTCGAGATCAAATCGTTTCACCAGCTCGGCCTCCCACCGGTGGTCAGCAAGATGTGCGACAAGCCGCGCGGGCTGGTGCTGGTGACCGGGCCAACCGGGTCGGGCAAGTCGACGACGCTGGCGGCCATGATCGACAAGATCAATAGCGAGCGGCACGATCACATCCTCACCATCGAGGATCCGATCGAATTCGTGCACATGAACAAGAACTGCGTAGTCAACCAGCGCGAACTGCATTCCGATACCAAGAGCTTCACGGACGCCCTGCGGGCCGCGCTTCGTGAAGATCCGGACGTCGTGCTGATCGGCGAAATGCGCGATCTGGAAACCATCGAGTCGGCGCTGCGTATCGCCGAGACCGGACACCTGACCTTCGGCACGCTGCACACAAACTCGGCGTCGTCCACCATCAATCGCGTGATCGACGTATTCCCGGCGCACCAGCAATCGCAGATTCGCGCGCAGCTTTCCCTGGTCCTCGAAGGCATCATGTGCCAAAGCCTGTTGCCGAAGATCGACGGCAAGGGACGGGCCATGTGCATGGAGATTCTTGTGCCGAACGCGGCCGTGCGCAACCTGATCCGCGAAGACAAGATTCACCAGATTTATTCGTCGATGCAATCGGGGCAGGAAAAATTCGGGATGCAGACCTTCAACCAGTCGCTGGCGACCGCCTACTTCCAGAAGCAGATTTCGCTGGAAACCGCCATTGCCCGTTCCAGCAATCAGGACGAACTGCAGGAGATGATTGCGCGCGGCGCGAGCCTGCTAAGCCGGCCGACGGCGGCTTCGACGGTCAAGCCGCAGCCCGTCAAGCGATGACTTTAAAGCGCGGCCGGAACCAACCCCGGTTCGCGCCGCAACCGATTGCAACCAACTGGGGCGATCATTTGCCGCGCCAGACGAAACACGAATCAGGAGAAAGCAGCCATGCCGGTTTTTACATTTTCAGGGAAAACAGCCACGGGCGAGAAAGTTCAGGGCGAACGGGTCGCCCCCAGCAAGGATGGACTGGCCTCGCAACTCCGGAAGGAACGGATCACGCCGCGCTCCATCCGGGAGAAGGGCAAGGAATTTTCCCTGCCGACCTTCAGCAGCAACAAGGTCAAGGTCAAGGAAGTCGCGGTGTTCTTCCGCCAGTTCTCCGTCATGATTGACGCCGGACTGCCGCTCGTGCAGTGCCTGGAAATTCTGGGCGCGAACCAGGAGAACCCGAGCTTCCAGAAAACGCTGCTGGGTGTGCGCACCACGGTCGAAGGCGGCGCGACGCTGGCCAACGCCATGCGCCAGTATCCGGTGGTGTTTGACGACCTCACGACCAACATGGTGGAAGCGGGCGAGACCGGCGGTATTCTCGACCTCATCCTGCAGCGCCTTGCGATCTACGTGGAAAAGGCGGTCAAGCTGCGCGCGGCCATCAAGTCGGCCTTGATCTATCCGGTGGCTGTCGTCTCGCTGGCCCTGTTGATCGTGGGCGCGCTGCTGAAGTGGGTGGTGCCGATCTTCGCGAACCTCTTCGTTGGACTGGGTGTCGCGCTCCCGCTCCCCACCCGCATCGTGATCGGCCTGAGCAGTTTCGTGGGACATTTCTGGTGGTTCTTCATGGCGGCTGCGGTGGGCTCAGTCTTTGGCATCAAACAGCTCCGCAAGCATCCGCGCGGGCGCTATCACTTTGACGCCATGCTGCTCAAGCTCCCCATCATCGGAGTCCTGCTGCGCAAGATCGCGGTCGCGCGTTTCACGCGCACCCTCGGCACACTGATCACGTCCGGCGTTCCCATTCTCGAAGGCCTGGCGATTACCGCCCGCACGTCCGGCAACGCGGTGCTGGAAGAAGCGTTGATGAAGGTGCGCAAGGCGATCGAAGAAGGCCGCACCATCGTCGATCCGCTGCGCGAATGCGGCGTGTTCCCGAACATGGTGACGCAGATGATCGGTGTCGGCGAAGCGACGGGCGCAATGGATGCCATGCTGCAGAAGATCGCGGACTTTTACGAGGACGAAGTCGATGCCGCTACCAAAGACATGCTGGCCATGCTCGAGCCGGTCATCATCGGCATGCTGGGCATCACCATCGGCGGCATCGTGATATCCCTGTACATGCCGCTGTTCGCAATGATTTCGAAACTGGCTGGCTAACTGCGAGCCCGCGCTGCGAGTGTTGGGCCTCGAGTTTCGAGTCACGAGTTGAACTTTACTCGCGACTCGTAACTCGAGGCTCGGAGCCGCCGGTGCGGGTGAGTTCCAGGAATACGATCTACATGCATTCCATCTCCGATGAGCGCAGTTGGCTGACTTGGCTGGTGAAGGCCCGCATCCTCATCCTGCTGGCCCTGCTCGCCATTGAATTCGCGGTCATCCGCCTGACGCCCAGCCCGGTGCCGGTGGTTCCATTCCTGACAGGAATGGTGCTCTGGTTCGTGCTGTCCCTGTTCTTCCTCTTTCTTGTTTCTGTATGGCAGGAGCATCGCCTGCAAGCCCTGCTGCAGGTTCTGGCGGATATGGCGATGGTGACGCTGGTCGTTCACTTCACGGGCGGCATCGACAGCTCATTGAACTTTCTTTACCCGCTGGTGATCGTGGTCGCGTCCATGCTGTTGCCGCGCACCTGGGCTTATCTGAACGCGGCGCTGGCCTTCATTCTATTCGGCACGATGCTCGAGCTGGATTACTACGGGATCATCCACTCCTACTCGACTTCGCATCCCAAGCTGAAAGCGCTGCAGGTCGTGATCTTCGTCAACCTGTTCGCTTATTTTGCGATCGCCTACCTGGCCGGCCTTCTGATGACCAAGCTTCGCCAGGTGGATGTGCAACTCAAGAACGCGAGCGGCGCCCTCGAAAATCTGCAAGCGCTCCACGAAAATATTGTGCAGTCGATGAGCGGCGGCGTCATCACCACTGGGCTCGATGGCCGGATCACGCTCGTGAACAGGGCAGCGCAGCAACTGCTGGAGATCTCCGACGCCGAATTGCGCGGCCGTTCCGTCGCCGATCTTTTTCTGGATCCCCTCCCGCACTTTGGCGTGGCCAGCGCGGGCGCCGAAGTGCGGTATGCGAACGCGAAGGGATTCCGCAAGACATTCCGGGTGACGGTTTCGGCGCTGAACGTCAGCGCGCGCGGCGATCTCGGTTTTGTCTACACTTTCGACGATCTCACGGAGATCCGCCGTCTGGAAAGGGAAGTGCGGTTGCAGGACAGGCTGGCCGCGGTGGGGCGTCTGGCCGCGGCGATCGCGCACGAAATCCGCAATCCACTGACCTCAATCGCGGGATCGGTCAGCATGTTGTCGGATTCGCCGGCCTTAAACTCCGAAGAACGGCACCTGTTGCAGATTGTCATTCGCGAGTCCGATCGTCTCAATAACATCATCACCGATTTCCTGGCCTATTCCAGGGGCAAGCAGTACCGTCTGGAGCGCGTCGACCTGCTTCCGCTGCTCGAAGACACGCTCACACTTGTGGAGAACCGCCTGATCGCCGAGAACACCGGCATCCGGATGGAGCGCAGGTTCGCGACCTCTGAGGCCTGGGTTCTGGGCGACGGCGACAAGCTGAAGCAGGTGTTCTGGAACTTTTGCGAAAACGCCGTCCGCGCCATGAAGAACAAGGGCGGAAAGCTGACGGTTTCCCTGGGCGACCGGGGAGGCGACTGGGAAATGATCTTTGCCGACACCGGGCCGGGAATTCAGCCGCAGCAGACAGAGAAGATCTTCGAGCCCTTCCAATCCAGTTTCGAAGGAGGCTCCGGGCTGGGCCTGGCTATCGTTTACCAGATCGTGCAGGCGCATGAAGGCAAGGTGTGGGCCCGGTCGGAAGTCGGCAAAGGCACCAGTTTCGTGCTGCGGTTGCGGCGCGTCGAGCAGGTCGAGGGAAAAGAAAATAGGGACGCCGGAGAGCCGGCGACCGCGCCCGATCTGTCCGATGCCCTGCGCGTGAGCACGGGAGGTGAGACGCGTGGGTAACATACTCGTCTGCGATGACGAGCGCTCGATCTGCGAACTGCTGGACATAGCCCTGCGCCGCGACGGCCACAAGGTCGAGACCGTCACGGGCGGCGATCTTGCCAGGCGCAAGATCGACAGCGCGCTGTTCGACGTGATCGTGACCGACATCAAGATGCCGGGCGTGGATGGCGTCGAAGTCCTGCGCCACGCGCACCAGGTGTCGCCCGAGTCGGGAGTCATCCTGATGACGGCAGTGGACGACTACGAGGCTGCCGTGCAGGCGGTGAAGGCGGGAGGCGCGACCGACTATATCCGCAAGAGCCCTGGCCTGGTCGATGAGGTCAAGCTGGCCATTGCGCGCGCGCTGACTCGCGTTTCGCTCAGTCGCCAGAATTTTGCGTTGCGGCGCGATGCGGCGGCGCGGAACTCGCTTGAAAACATCATCGGCGCCAGTCCGGCGCTCGAGAAGCTCAAGCAGACCATCCGCACCGTCGCTACCACCAGCAGCACGATCCTGATCTACGGCGAGAGCGGGACCGGCAAAGAACTGGTGGCGCGGGCCGTGCACACCTGTTCGCCGCGCGATTCGGAGGCGTTTGTATCAGTCAACTGCGGCGCTTTTCCGGAGACGTTGCTCGAGAGCGAACTTTTCGGCTACGTCAAGGGCGCGTTCACGGGCGCGAACCAGAACCGGCGCGGGTTGTTCGAAGTGGCCGACCAGGGCACCATCTTTCTCGACGAGATCGGCGAGATGACCATGCCGATGCAGGTCAAATTGCTGCGCGTGCTGCAGGAGCGCACGGTTCGTCCGGTGGGTGGCACGAGCGAAATTGCCGTGGACGTCCGCGTCATCGCGGCCACCAATCGCGATCTCGACCGCCAAGTCAGCGATGGGACTTTCCGCGAAGATCTTTACTACCGGCTCAACGTGATTCCAATCCGTGTGCCCAGCCTGCGCGAGCGCCGGGAAGACATTCCGCTGCTGGCCAATCACTTTCTGAAGAAATACGCGCCCAGCGCAGGCAAGAACATCCACGGGATGGCTCCGGTTTCGCTCGACATGCTGAGCCGCTACGAATGGCCGGGAAACGTGCGCCAGCTGGAGAACACGATCGAGCGCGCCGTAGCGATGGAGGCGGGCAGCGAGCTGCACGTCGAACTGCCGGCCGAACGCCCGAAAGCGCGCGCCGTGGCCGCCGGCGCGGAGACTGCCACGACCTTTGGCGGAAGTGCAGTCCTCCCAGAGGGCGTGAACATGGAGGACTATGTCGCGCAGATCGAGCGCTCCCTTCTGCAGTCCGCGCTTGGACAAACTCAGGGAGTCCAGGTGCGCGCCGCCGACGTGCTCGGAATTTCCTACCGCTCGTTCCGCCATTTGATGAAGAAGTACTCCCTGTAAAATCCCGTCCTTTGTCAAAGCGCCCCTCCCGGACAACCCGTTGAGATTCTCCGCCTCCGCACACCCTTCGCCACCGTATAGAATTCATCCGGCAGCGATTTAGGTAATTTCGGAACGCATCGGAGCAATTATGAAAAGAAATTTTGAGATCATGCGGCTGGTGGTTTGCGCGGCGATTTGTTTAGCAACGCTGGCGCCGGTTCTTGCGGCAGCCCAGGCACAACCCGGCGAGGTTCTGACCGGAGACCAACTCAAGAAAGTCGTTCCCGGCACGTTCTTCTTCGCCGGCCAGGTTGCGACCGTGCAGGCGCGCAACTCGACCGCGCTGAAGATCGCCCGCGGCAAAATTGTTTCAGCGGGGCTGGTGGATACCTCGGGATACGCGACCGCGATCGCCGAGAAATTCCAGGGCTTTCTCATTGCCGAGACCAAACTCAGCATCGAGGGACAAACTCTGGAGCCGGGATGCTATGGATTCGGATTCAGGGATGGCAAGTTTATCGTCATGAATGTGGCCGGAACCGATCTGTTCTCGGTGGCCAGTCAAGGCGACGATCAGCTCAAACATCCGGTTCCCCTGAAATTTGAAAAAAGCGAGGCGGGATACCGCCTGTACTCCGGGCGCAAGTATGTCGTCGTAACGGTGGGCTAAAGGCTTCTAAGACGTGACCTGGGCTAGTGGGCCAGGGGCTGATTCGCGCCCAACACTTGCGCCACACCGGCGCGCTTGCGCAATTCCGTGAGGAGCGCCGAGGCGGCGTTCAGGTACGTCTTGTTGGGATCGGATGTGTCTGCCCAGACGGCATCATAGACGATCTTGGCCGCTTCCTTGATGTCCATGTGGAGGGCGGCTTCGAGGCGATCGGCCTGCTGCCGGACTTCTCCATAACAGGAGTGGCAAATCGCAGCCGGTTCGACGTTTCCGTCGTGCTTCTGATCCAATGCGCAGCGAAAAGTGGTCGCCGGGACCTGGGAGTAAATCTGCGATTTGAGCTCTCTCAGGCGCTCCCGTTCCTCGCTCAGCGATTTCGCTCCATCTGCTGCCGCGGTGGCGGAGGCCGTAGCCGTTACCTGTCCGACGGAGTCGATGGATATCCGTTCCGGGGATTTACAGATCGGACACGCTGACATATCGGACGGATAGTAGGCTCGGCAATGGGCGCAGGGCAGGCCGTAGCCAACTACCCTATGTTCCATGGCGACTTTTGGGGCGCCAGAAGAGGCAGACCGCGCCTGTCGAGGCTGCGACGCCAGGGAGGCACTGGCAGATAGCGCCGCATTTACCATATCCGGACTGACGATCTTTTCCAGGGCCTGCTTGGTTCCAATGCTTTCCATGACATCCATTCGGCGGCCGCGGGGCCGCGCCTTGCCTCTTCATTGTAGGGATCACTAGCCAGCCGGGCGATGTCACGACAGTTCATACGCGGTAATGGCCGGTAGTACCAGCGGCAGCAGTTACTTCGAAGAGGTGATCATCCGGGCAGCCTCCTGCATACGCGCCCGGTAGAGGGTTTCTTTGGGATCCAGACGTGACGCGATCTCGAGTTCGCCGAGCGCCTCCTCGTAGCGGTTCAGAGCCATCAGGCAAGCGGCCAGCGAGTAGTGGTTCTGGGCGTTCGGCTCCAGCCGCAGAGCTTCGCGGAACTCCTTCTCCGCGGAGGCCGGATCCTGCGTGCTGACCAGCGCCGTTCCCAGATAATGGTGGGCCTGCGCGGACTCCGGATTGAGCGAAACCGCCTTGCGCAGTTCCTCGACCGCTTCTTTCTCGTTGCCCGACAGCAGCAGCGCCTGGCCCAGCACGCGGTGTTCGGCCGGTCCGGCGGGGTTGGCCGCAATGGCCATGTGCAGTTCAAGAATCGCGGCGCGATAATCGCGCTTCGACATGTACGCGCGCGCCAGGCAGTTGTGGCCGCCTTCCCACTCGGGCGTTTGCCGGTAAAGCGCCTTGAATTCGGCAATCGCGTCGTCGAAATCTTCTTTATCGCAGAGGGTGTTGGCCAGATTGTTGCGGACGCTGGCCTCATCGGGCTTCAGGCGAAGCGCGATCCGGTATTCGGCCAGGGCTTCGTCGAGCTTTCCCTGGTCGCGCAGAACGACTCCCAGATTGCTGTGCGCCTCCCAGAAGTCGGGCCGCAACGCGAGGGCGTGACGGTATGCGATTGCGGCGCGCCGCTGGTCCCCTTTATCGCGTTGCGTGATGCCCATATCGAAGTACACGTCGGCATTGTCCGGTGCGCTGGCGAGGGATTTTTCGAAGGCATTCAAAGCGGCGTCATAGTGCGCGTCGGCGTAGAGGGCGAGGCCAAGGTACCGGTAAGCCTCGGCGTTGCCGGGATCCATGCTCAGGGCGGTGCGAGCTTCGGCGAGCGCGTAATCGGAATCGTCGGTGCGATAGAAAAGATAGGAAAGCTGGCTGTGGGTTTCCGCAAAGGCCGGGTTGAGGTGCAACGCTTTGGTGAAAGCATCGAGCGCTTCGTCGAAGCGCTCCTCGCGCCGCAGGATAGTTCCCAGAACAAATAGCAGGGAAGCATTATTGGGATCGTCCTTCAGCAGAGCTTCAGTGCTGTCTTCGGCAGCTTTCAGCTCCTTATCGTGAACCAGGGCGGCAATCTCAGCCGGAGCCCCGTCGCAGGCGCAGGACGCGGCCGCTTTCTGCGCGAGGGGTTGGGCGGTCACTTTTTGAGGGGTCGTTTTCTGAGCCGCGAGATCCTGAATCAACGCCGGATCGGCGCCAGCCTGTCGCAGGGCGCGGATACAGGTTGGCGTGACGTGGCAGGCGAGTCCGGGGCCTGCCAGGCGCTGAATGCGGGCGCTGGGAATGCCACCCGCGAGCCAGAGAAAAATGTCGTGCATCGAGCCTGCCACCAGTAACAGCGAAAAGAAGGTTAACCAACTGCGTCTCACTAAAACCTCCGGCGATCGAGGCTCGTTTTGGCAAGAGAATCGCCCTAAGGCCAAAATAGTCTGGTGACACCCAGGTCGGTAGGTCACGGAGGTAATTGGGAACCATTGTCCGGGCAGCACAGGATGCCGTGTCCGAAAGGGGTTGGCGGGACACGCTGGTTGTGTGGGACGGCAGTGCCGCCACTTGCGCCCCGCAAAAGGCGAGACTGCCGAGGGGCTTTGCGTTACACTCATCCGTAGATGCCACCGCCAGGTTATGGGGGCAGCGTCAGCTTCCGGAGGCTTTATGTTTGAGGGTCTGTTTCAACCCATGCACCTGCTCATTATCTTCTTCATCGCGTTGCTGGTGTTTGGTCCAAAGAAGCTGCCGGAGTTGGGCAAGGGCCTGGGCGAAGGCATCCGCGCGCTGAAGGCGGGTATGAAGGACGGGGAAAAGCCGGAAGAAAAGGTGGATTCGAAAGCCGATCCGAAAGCCGATGTCAAACCTGAGAACAAGGTCTAAGTCTGGTTGTCGTCCTGCGTAGGGTTCCTCACAAATCTGCATTCGACGCGTTTATAATTTCTCGAATCCAAGGCTTAACTTGAAGTTGATTAGTGGCCGGCAGAACTGGCTCGCCTCTCAGGCTGCCGCGGAAATTTTTGTTCATCCCTACCCGCTGATTGTCGCTAACCCCAGTCGTTATTACCCGACAACTGAGAACAGACCCGCCCTCCTGATATGCTACCCCGCATGTCCCGCACCTTCCTGATCGACACCGATACGGCTTCCGACGATGCCGTTGCCATCATCATGGCGCTGCGCGCACCCGACGTCCGCGTAGTAGCCATCACAACCGTCGCTGGAAAT
>JBEKOW010000106.1:0-13199 GCA_049521375.1 Terriglobales bacterium | reverse complement strand
CTATAGCTTCCGACCCCCTCAAAAACAATTAAGCTAACAAAGTAGTCACGGGCTACTAACTTTGGCTAGGTGGCCTGTCGCGGAGACGGCCTTCCAACCGCGCAACCGGAAACCTTGTCATCCTGAGAGGCTCTGGCGTTATTAGACGAGGTCATGCTGCGCGGAGCAATCGCTTCGCGCAGCGAAGCGGTTGTGGAGTCGAAGGATCCCTATTCGATCAAAATTCTGGGGTCAGGCGTCCCGGGGTTCTCCCCGTGCTCGCGCTAACAAACTCTCCGCGACAGTCAACTACGCGCATAGCCCAACCCTGCATCCCTCCTCCGTTACGATCGTAGTTCCCTTCCGGGTATTTCCTTTGCAAGACAGCCGGAGGCTGGCATTCTATAGTGTAGGTATGCGATGGCTCCGCGCTGGAATCCCTCTGTCATTGGCCATGGTGTCGCTGGCCGCCGGCCTTTGGGCCGCTGACACGACTCCGCTCTCTGCCGCCTCGCCCTGTTCCAAAGGCGGGGGCGCATTGGATTGCCCCGGCTCCATCCCGCCCCCCGTCCTCAATTCCTCCAAAGACTTCAAGGAGGCTCACCGGGCCTTCGAACGCGGACTCAAACTGCAGCGTTCGCAAAGGATCGATGAAGCCCTCGACCAGTTCGAACGCGCCTCCCACCTGGTTCCGCAGAGCACGGAGTACCTCGCAGCCTCTGAAATGACCCGCCAGTATCTCGCCGGCACCCATCTGCAGCGCGGGAATGACGCTCTTCTCGAAGGCCGCCAGAACGAAGCTCTGGGCGAGTTCCGCGCCGCACTGCTTCTGGATCCGCAAAATGAATTCGCGCAACAGCGCGTCCTGGATGCCGCCGGCCCTCCGTCGGTCCACGCCCCCGTACGCCCGCAAGTTGTCGCCAGCGCCAACAGCATCGCCGCCAAGCCCCTGGACTCGCTCCACGATATCCACTACGTGGGCGATGCGCGCGGCCTGCTCACTTCCGTCGCTTCGAGCTACGGCCTGACCATCCTTTTCGACGATTCCTTTCAGACTCGCCGCGTTCGCTTTGATATCGACCAGGCCAACTTCACCACGGCACTGCAGGCCGCTTCGGCCGTCACCAAAAGCTTCGCCGTCCCGCTCGAGGATACTGTCCTGTTTGCCGCCGCCGACAATCCCGAGAACCACCGCCTCTTCGATCGGATGGGCATGCGTTCTTTCTATTTCTCGGCGGGCGACTCAAAAGATCTCACCGAAGTCATGAATTCGCTGCGCAGCCTGTTCGAATTTCGCTTCGTCAGTCTGAATGCGGCCGCCAGCACCATCACCATCCGCGGACCCATCGGTACTCTCCAGGCCGCAACCGAGTTCCTCGGACAACTGAATTCCCCACGCCCCGAAGTGTTACTCGACATTCAGGTTTTTGAGATCAGCCACTCCCGCGCCGCCGACTTCGGTGTGCATTTCCCCAATCAGTTCAATCTCTTCAACATTCCGGCAGCCGCCCTCGCCGCTCTGGGCGGCCAGAGCGCGTCGAGCCTGATCAACCAGCTTATTTCCTCGGGAGGTATTAACCAGGCGGGCAATAGCACGATCTCTTCCCTGCTCTCGCAACTGCAAGGCGGGCAGAATTCCATCTTCAGCCAGCCTTTAACCACCTTCGGCGGAGGTCTTACTTTCTTTGGTCTCAGCCTCGACCAGCTTGCCGCCGTGCTTTCCCTGAACGAAAGTTCAGCCCGCTCCCTGCAGCACGTCACCCTGCGGGCCTCGCAGGAGAAGGAAGCCACTTTCAAGGTGGGCTCTCGCTATCCCGTGCTCAACGCCAGCTTCTCTCCGATTTCCAACAGCCCGGCCATCGCCGGAGTCCTGGGAAATCAGTCCTATACCGCGCCCTTCCCGTCTGTAAATTATGAGGACATCGGCCTCACCCTCAAGGCCAAGCCGCAAGTCCACGGAAATTCCGACGTCGCTCTCGAGTTGAACCTGCAGATGCGCGGCCTGGGAGCCGCCAATGTAAACGGCGTTCCCATCATCACCAACCGCGAATTCACCGGAGGAATCCTGTTGCGGGAGGGCGAACCTGCCCTGATCGCCGGCATGATTACGGTGTCCGATCAGCGCAGCCTGAATGGCTTGCCCGTTTTCTCTCAGGTTCCCGGATTTGGCGTCCTAGTCTCGCAGCACTCACATCAGGAGATGGACGACGAACTCGTCATCCTCCTTACGCCCCACGTGGTCAGCGGACCGGAACGCTCCCAAGCCCCCGAAATCTGGCTCAACAAGTAGCCGCCTATTTGTCGCCTTTTTCGCTGCCTCCGCCCTTTTCCTGGCTGGCCATGAAATCCACAATCTTCTTCAGAGTGTCCACCGGAACGCCTCCGCTCAAGCCGCGCCCATTGATGTAAATAGACGGCGTCCCGTTCACTCCCACCGACCGGCCCAGCGCCACCGATGCCTCGATCCGCGACTTGGTCTCGGGTTTCACCGCGCAAGCGGCAACCTCATCGGCATTCGCTCCCGAAGCAGTAGTGATCGCCTTCAGCTTCTCATCGGCATTCGCCTCCGTAATATTGGCCTGATCCTCGAAAGTCTTGGCAATAAACTTCCATACCGCCTCATTCGAGGCCCTCCCCACGCAGTCCACATACCCGGCCGCTTTGAGCGCCCAGTTGTGCGAGGGCAGCGGAAAGTTCTGAAATACGAAGTGGGCGTCAGGCTCCTGCGCCAATAGCGACTCCACCATCGGAGCGACTTTCTGGCAGTGAGGACACTGCATATCGCTGAATTCCACGATCGTTACCGGAGCTTTCGCGGGCCCCTTGGCTGGCCCATTCACCCCTTTTTCCAGTTTCATCCGCGCTTCATCGAACGGATGCGCCCCGAATGGCAGGATGTCTCCCGTGATGGCGTGTTTTCCGTCGGAACTCACCAGCAGTTTGTTCGAATTCGGGCCTTGGGCATTGGTGATGATCACGGTAACGTCGGCAATGCCAGGGATCTCGGACGGACGGATATCCGTGACTTTCCAGGTGATCGTCGGATCGTATCCAAACGTCTGGAACAGAAATGCATTCACTGTGTCTTCCGAGGGCAGCACCATCGGGACTGCGCCCGAAGCGCTTGCCGCCGGTTTGGCGGCCGGTTTCGCCGCTGGTCTCGCGGAAAGAGTCGGCGTTTGAGTCTGGGCGGCGGCCATCTGGCTCGTCTCAAAGACGATGCCAGACAACACAAGGACGGCTAGCAAAAGGCGGGGCATAGTTTTCATATGGGTTCGAAATCGATTGTTACAAAACCAGCGCGAATTGTCATTCCATTAGCACGCGAGTTGTCAGCCCGTCGCGCCAGCCTCCGCCCATTCACAACTGCTACACTATTCTCAATGGCAACTCAGGCTGCAACGTTTTCCGCGGCGCCTCCAGCCTCCACCGGAGTTCTTCTTCCCGCGTTCACTCTCTGGTGGCGGGAGGTCGTGCGCTTCTATCGCCAGAAAGCGCGCGTCGTCGGCGTGATTCTATCTCCACTCTTGTTTTGGGTCGTTCTCGGCTCCGGCTTCGGCACTTCCTTCCGTTCGGGGCAGGCCTCGGGACAGCAGAATTATCTCGACTATTTCTTCCCCGGCACGCTCGTAATGATTATCCTTTTCACCGCGATCTTCACTATGATGTCGGTGATCGAAGACCGCAACGAAGGATTCCTGCTGTCAGTCCTGGTTGCGCCGGTTCCCCGCGCCGCCATTGTTCTCGGAAAAGTCCTCGGCGGCACCACATTGGCCGCCGTCCAGGGAATGATCTTTCTCCTGTTTGCCCCCTTGGTGGGAGTGCACTTCACTCTCACGTCGTTCGCCCTGATTACCCTTACCGTGTTTCTGGTTTCATTCGCCCTGACCGCGCTCGGCTTCGCGATCGCATGGCCTATGGATTCCACACAGGCCTTTCACGCCATCATCAATTTGTTTCTCATTCCGCTTTGGCTGCTTTCGGGAGCGCTCTTTCCCCTATCCAAGGCCTCGCAGTGGATTCGCTGGCTCATGTATGCCAACCCTCTCACCTATGGCGTCGAGGCGCTGCGCACGCTCATGTATCCGGACGCGCCCAGTTCCTTCTCCTTCGAGTTCTCTCTGACCGCATCGATTCTGACCTTGTTGCTGTTCGCTCTTTTCATGTTCGGACTCGCCTTCGTCCTCGCCAACCGTCGAACTACCAGGCCCGCGGCATAAACAGGATTGTGTAATTTGATAATCGGGTTGAAGGTTTAAATTGCCCAATTGCCCGATTACCAAATTACAAAAATCATGGCCAACGACCTTAGCCCGACCACGGAAGCTGCCCTCGACATTCTCGCTCTCGCCGCGCATCGCGACGACGTGGAGCAAACTTGCGGCGGCACCCTCCTCAAAATGGCCGAGCGTGGCCACCGCACCGGAATCCTCGATCTCACTCAAGGCGAGATGGGAACTCGCGGCACCGCCGAAGATCGCGCCCGCGAAGCCGAAGACGCCGCACGGATTCTCAAAGTTTCCTGGCGCCACGCTCTCGACATCCCTGACGGCCGCGTCGAGAACACATGGGAGAACCGTCTGAAAGTTGCCCGCATCATCCGCGAAGTGCGGCCCCGCGTCCTCATCCTCCCCTACTGGGAGGGCCGCCATCCCGACCACTACACCGCATGCATCTTGGGATATGAAGCCAGCTTCCTTGCCGGATTGGCCAAGCTGCCAATCACCGATCAGCCGCCGCCCGCCAGCGGTATCAAATCGTTTTACGATTATGGATCCGCTGGCGTCGCTCCCCATCGGCCATTCAAGATCATTTATGCCAGCCTCTACCGCGATGTGCGGCCGACCTTTGTCGTCGACATCACCAACCAGTTCGAGACGCGGTTAGCTTCGCTGATGGCCTACAAATCACAGTTCACCGACCAGCAGGCGGGCAGCGAAATTTTTCCCGCGCAAGCCGAGATTCGCGCCCGCGTCGAATCCATGGCCCGCTTCTACGGAATGCTGGGCGGCGTCACCTACGCCGAGCCGTTCGTGCAAAAAGAAGTTGGCCTGGTGGATGACGTACTCGCCATCCCGGTGAAATCTATCTGATCAATTCGTGGTGGCTCACTTGGAAGAGGTCATCCTGAGCGTAGTCAGAGCCTCACGCAGTGAGGCTCTGGCGGAGTCGAAGGACCCCTAATCCCTCCTATCAGTAGCAGTGTCGGCCGGGGCGGAAAAATGGGCCAGTACAATACAACCCATGACCAGCGTACGCATGGACAAGTGGCTTTGGGCCGCGAGATTTTTCAAGACGCGTGCCATGGCCGCGCGCGCCTGCGACCTGGGCCGGATCCAATCTCACGGCCAGCCCGCCAAGCCGGCGCGCGACGTGCGCGTCGGAGATATGTTGCGCATCACCAACGAGGGCGGAGATTTTCAGGTGGAAGTCCTCGCTCTCGGCGAAGTCCGCGGCCCGGCCTCGGTCGCCCAAACTCTCTACCGCGAGACCGAAGAAAGCCGCGAGTTGCGCCTGAAAGTGGCCGCCGAGCGCAAAGCGATGCGCGAGTTCGAACAGTTGCCCGCCGGCAGGCCATCGAAACGCGACCGCGGCAAGATCATCAAGTTCCGGGGCCGAATCGTCTGACCTCTTCACTCCGGCGGACACGTCAGCGGAGGCGTGGCCGTAATCGTTGCCCCACCCGTCGGCGGAACCACTTGCGAGCATTGGTAGAGTGGATTAAACGGATTGCACAGCGGGACTCCGTCGTTGTTCGGCGGGAAGCCATCGACCGGCGCGCAGCTTTGCGGAGGGATTCCATTCCGCCCTTCGCCCACATCGTTCA
Organism: Terriglobales bacterium; assembly: GCA_049521375.1. Lineage (GTDB taxonomy): Bacteria > Acidobacteriota > Terriglobia > Terriglobales > Acidobacteriaceae > Acidiflorens. The sequence goes on along the minus strand of JBEKOW010000106.1, from coordinate 7,393 downwards.
TGACAATGCTGGAACCCGCGCCGGACGCCGCAATGAAATTGCCGTGCAGTATGCTGTCGCTGATCGTGAGCTGGCCGCCATCGACCGCCTGAATACTCTGCGACCAGATCTCCGTGTTGCTGATATTCATGCTCGACCCCGGCCCGCCAGCTTCCGTAACCGCCAGTTGAAGGACCGAGTTCGAAAGATCCACCAGCCCGTTCGTCAAAACGCCAATTTCGTTGATTTTGGAATTCGAAATCGAAACCGGGAAATGATTGCTTTCACTGACGTAGACTTGCCACGAAAAAGGTCCCAGATTCACATGATTCAGTTGAAAGTTGCGCCCCTGATCGGTGAATTGCTCCGTAATATCACCGTCCACATTCAAACCATTAATACTCACGGGCCCGGTGCTGTTTTCCACGTAATAACCAAACACCACATCGACATCGTTGGCCCCCGCCGCCCCGCGGCCATTGACGATCAGGTTCGAATCCGGATGGGAATTCAGCCCCAACCGGCCCCGGCTTGAGGAGATCCGCACCGCGTAGTCGATCCCCTTGGCCGGACCAAAATTGAAGTTGTAATTGCCCTGCGCGTTATAACTCGGAATCTGTACGCTCGCCTTGCTCCCAGGCATGAACTCCAGCCACAGGGCTGCAAAATTGGATCCCGCCGAAATGGAAACCCGCGACTTGTCAAATGGGTAAATCTCGGTCGGCAGGTTTTGCGCGCCGATCATGCGCAGCGTTGACTTGCCATTGAAATTCCCCAGCAGCCAACTACCCCCGCTGGGGTCCAGGCCCGAGTCTTCGCAAGTAACCACCGCAGAGTCGTTCGCCGCCAGCAGCATCGAAAAATTATTCTGGCCGGTACCGTTCGTAATAACGACCGTCTTCTTTAATGTCAACTGCGAATTGCCGTTCAAGCTCAACGAGTACTGGCCGTATCCGGTTTGCGGAAAAACCATTCCCCCGTTGGTCACCGTGAGCTTCGCATTGCCACTGAGAACGACATTGCCCATGATCCCGAGCGTGCCATTCGTCATCGTCAATGCGGCGCTTCCCGAAAGATTGATGTTGCCATCGACCACGCACTCGCCTTCCAGATTGAGCGTATTGGCCGAGGCAGTATAGCCCGTTGTCGGGCAGTCTCCGTAGACTGCGCTCGTCCCTCCCGAAGCAAACGCCGCCGTTGGCAGCACGGCAAGCGCGGACCATAACAGCACAGCCTGCAAGCATTTGTTCTCTCTACGCCCTTTTTTCAACATGCCTTCTCCCCTTCGAATGGCTGGATAATGCCGAACTTCCCTTCCTCTTATTCGCGATCCTGATTGCTCGGGACCTCCTGACTATCGCTCATTGCCGTCGCCGCAGTTCCATCAGCTTGTTCTGCTGTGCCTCCGTGAGCTGGTTCTTGATCCGCACCAGCAACGAGATCTGTGTCTTCTTGATCTCCCGTTCGCGGTTCAGCACCTGGTCAACCTGCGCCAGCACCGCGTTCTCGTCCACCGGCCGGGCTTTCAACAACTGCACGAGTTTCTCCGTTTCCGACTGCATGTCCCATTGCATGTCGAGAAATTTCGCCTGCGCCTTCTGGATCGCTTCCTTGATCGCCTTCGACTGGTTTTCATCCAGGTTGATTTCCTGCCGGTACTTCATCACCAGTTCCGGCGGAAAAAGATTCTGGGCGATGGGATCGTCGGCCGGATGCGAATCCTGTCCCCATGCGGCAGCGCCGAAAGTGGCCAACACAAACAACACCAGATAAGATTTCAAGATCGCGCCTCCCTACGGAATGCAAATTCATGCCAATTTCGTTCAAGGAAACTCTGATTAATTGCCCACATGCTGTCTTCCTGAGCGCAGTAGCTGGTGCGCGAAGCGCACCTGCCACGAAGTCGAAGGACCCCTGCCCCCGAGGAAAACCGGCTACCTTCCGCGAGAATTTTCATGCTCTTTTGGGCTCCGCTGCCACTCGAACGGTGTCGAATCCATGTCCTCGATACTTATTCAGAACTCCCCTAATGCGAAACCCGGCTCGCAGCTCGCGGCTTTTCTTGCGACTTGGCCCCGTTGAGATAATCACGCGAAAGCCCGATCGCCGGCACAGTCCGCAACACCTCGCGCCCGGGCGTCTCCAGTAAAAAGTCCGTTGGGGCCTTCCACTCCGAAAGCGAAGCGACGGGCGTGCCGGATCTCCTCTCCTGCCTCGACTGCAAGAACCATACAGCGGCAGCCATCACCACCAGACAGACCGTGACCGCGATCAGCGCACCGGCAGACCACCGTCCGCCAACTCGAACGCCGCTCGGCGCCAGCCACGCAAATTCCGGAACATTTGCTTCTTCTGCGCGGCGCAACGCTGTGAATCGTTCGCGGAGATCGTCGTCGCCAGGTCCTACCTTTCGAAGATCGTCATCGACCGCCATGTTTTCCCTCTCGTTGGGCGAGGATGCTGCGCAGCCGCTCCTTGCCGCGCGCAAAGTGAGTGCTCGCCGTCCCCACGGAAACGTTCAACACCCGCGAAGCTTCCTCGACCGTCAGGTCTTGATAAAACACCAGGTGCAAGACTTCTCGCTGCCGTACGGGTAGTTCCTGCAACGCGCCCAGCAGCGCCCGCCTGCTTTCGGTTTCCCCCGCCAACGCTTCCGGATTCGCACTCGGCTGCGGCCTCACCTCGCGGCTGCGCCAACGCTCCAGTATCTGCTCTCGCAACCACCGGCGCCGCCGCTGTTCCGCCGCCGTGTGACGGATGACCGAGAAGAACCATGTCCGCAGGCTGGACCGCCCGTCAAACCTGGCCTTCCCTTCCATCACCTTCAGGTACGCCGTCTGCAAGAGCTCCTCCGCCTCTTCTCGCCGGTGATTGCAGCACCATAACGCCCAGCCAAAACTGGCTGGATGCATCTGCTCGAGTTCGCCCTGAAATTCGGTTTGGATCATGCTCCCCAGGGGCATGCCCCGCGCTCCGCTTGCGTTCGTAGTATGAGTGTCCCAGGCGCGGGACTTATATGACATCAAAGCCAGAATAAGGCTGGATCAGGCAAGCGGAAACCCCTGTTTCGACCCGCAATCGCCCGCGGACAACGCTTGAAGGGCGATCGTCGCCATTACGCTTTGCTCTCGCTCGCGGGCTCCCCGAAGCCGCAACGCCCGCGCATGCCCTGCCGGAATTTCTCGCGCTCTTCCGGCGTCATGCGTCCCCAGCGTTCGCTCATGCGCCCGCGGAACCTGGAGCCCCGAAACCCGCGTCCTCCAATGCGTCCGAAGAGTATACGGCTGAGCGCAAGAATTCCCAGCGCCTGCCAGAACGTGATCAGCCGCCAGCCGAACAGCGACGGCAGCAGCCAGTTCCACAGAAGTTTTACCACTTCGCCGCCCAGCAACGTAAAAAGCAGCATCCCCACAATCGCCGCCGGAACTATAAAAATCCACTTCTTTCTCATGTTCGTTTCCTCGTATTTCGTAAATTCATGCTTTCGTAAACTCGTCGTAAATGCTTTGCAACCGCTCCCGCAGATGCAGCACGGCGTACCGCTTCCGCGAGAGCAGCGTGTTCACACCCACGCCGGTTTCGGCGGACATCTCCTTGAAGCTGCGCCCCTCGATCTCGTGCCCCACAAACACCTCGCGCTGCTCCTCCGGCAGTTCGTCCAGCGCGAGCTCGAGTTCATCAAGCAGTACGCTACGGGCATACAGGGCTTCCGGGCCGGCGTCCGGGGAAGGCAGCAAGTCTTCCAGGCTCAGCCGCTCTCCATGTTCGTCAGCCGCCTCGCTGAAGCTCTCCGGCTTTTTCTTGCGGAACAGATCGGTGATCCGGTTGCGCGCCACGCGAAACAGCCATCCCGTCACGTGCTCGATCGGCATCAGCAGGCGGTTCGCTTCCACCAGTTCGTAGAACACGTCCTGCACAATGTCTTCCGCATCGCGCGGATCGGGCACTCGGCGGCGAATGAAGTTGCGCAGCCGAGACTGCTCCTGCGTGACCACTTCGGAGATCCGCCGGTCCTGTTCGACGCTCACAAGCTCAATCACCTGTTCGTTGATCCGCGCTAAGCTCGCCACGTCCTTCATCTAACGCTGTAGACGAATGAGCGGCCGGAATATTGTAGGCGCTGGCTGGAGGCCCAAGTCGCGCAACCGCGCCATCACCCGCCTCGCCCAGGTTGATCCCCAGGTCGCGCATCCGCCTCACCTTCTGTGATATTGTGTTGACCTCGTTTCGCATCGACCGGGATCCCCCACAACATATTCACAACTCAGAGAGGAGAGCATTCCATGCCAACCATCACCACCAAAGACGGTACGACCATCTTCTACAAGGACTGGGGTAAAGGCCAGCCCATCGTGTTCAGCCACGGCTGGCCGCTCAGCGCCGACGACTGGGACGGGCAGATGCTGTACTTCGGCCAGCGCGGCTTTCGCGTCATCGCGCATGACCGCCGAGGCCACGGCCGTTCCACCCAAACCTGGGATGGCAACGACATGGACACATATGCTGACGATCTCGCCGCCCTCACCGAAAAGCTTGACCTGAGAAACGCAATTCATGTCGGCCACTCCACCGGCGGCGGAGAAGTTGCCCGCTACATCGGCCGGCACGGTTCCAAACGTGTCGCCATGGCTGTGCTCATCAGCGCCGTCCCGCCGCTCATGGTGAAAACGCCGAATAATCCCGAGGGCTCGCCCATCGAGGTGTTCGACGACCTGCGCGCCCAATACGTCAAAAATCGTCCGCAGTTTTACAGGGACATCACGCTTCCCTTCTATGGCTACAATCGTCCCGGCGCGAAGATTTCGGAAGGCATCCGCGAACACTGGTGGTTGCAGGGCATGATGGGAGGAATGAAGGCGGGCTACGACTGCATCAAGGCTTTTTCAGAAACCGATTTCACAGAAGACCTCAAGAAGATCGACGTGCCAACCCTGGTTCTTCACGGCGACGACGACCAGATCGTGCCCATCGCCGCCGCCGGACTCAAGTCCGCGAAGATCGTGAAGGGCGCGACCCTGAAGGTGTATCCCGGCTTCCCGCACGGAATGCCCACCACCAACGCCGACGTGATCAACGCCGACCTGCTCGCCTTCATCGAGCAACGAAAGCAAGCCGCCGCATAAATCTGTCACAATGCATAATCAGACGGCTGCCCCACCCTTCGGTTCGCGAAGGGTGGGATTTCACCTCTGCCGGATCCTTGGAATGCCACTTTGCCGCGAGACCTGAGCAGCCGCCTCGCCATGCTTTTCAAGCGGCCCGGTCGGCGAAGCGTCCATCTCCCGATATGACCTTGCTCATCCGGCGTGCGGCCAGACTTAGCATCAGTCGCGTGTAGCCGGTCATGATCATGCTGATTCCGACCAGCGTCCCGATGACCCACGCCGAACTATTGGGCCAGTGGCTCCAGACCAGGACGCCCAGGATCAGCGTGACAATGCCATCGAACAGGATCCAGCCTCCTCCCCGCACGCTCCGGTTAGCGAAGTACACGACCAGATCGATCGCCCCTTCCGCCACGAAGAAACAAGCCAGCACCAGAGTGAAGGATGCAACTCCGAGCAGAGGATGCATCACGAAGTAAAGGCCGGTTGCCAGATAAACGATCGCGACCAGCAACTTCCACGCAATGCTGCCCGCTCCGTGGGAGCGGAATGCGTGAATGAACTGAAACGCGCCGCTGAAAACAAGGAGCCAGGCGAGGACGATCACCACACCAAGCGACGTTGCCAGAGGAAGCGCGATGGCGAGGACGCCGAACGCGACCAGCAGGATTGCCCACACGATGGAACCGCCTGAACCGAGAGAAGCAATAGAGTCTTGAGCCATGATTCACCGCCGTTGAAAGTTTTGATGATACCGACGATAAGGCCCGTTGCCAGCAGGATGAAATCAGGTGGAGTATACATCAGCGGTCCGCAGCGCGGCTATCGGCCCTGACGTCGGAGCTGGCGGGATTCGGCGTGCCCCTCCCCCCTCCCCCAGTCTATTGGAATCAAGACTTTAGGAAAAAATTCCCGCCAAAGTATTCAGCTGATTGGAGTTAGAGGCAAAGTATTGAACGCGTGGGGGTTAGCTCTTATTTTATGCTACTTTCCCTCTTGCGACTGGCAAAGTACTGATTCTAAAAGGCGACATTTTGCAAAGTCTTGAAGAAAAAGAAGTTAACTGCAGACCGCTCGCCGTATTCGCGACTTGGGCCGGGCAGGGCCGGACGATGAAGATGTCAAAGATCAACTCCGGCTGCGAGCCTCCTGGGAGGCTTACGAGGACTTACGCAGCTTAGGATTAGTTACTTCTTTTATTGTATCTCGTGCTGTCAATAGCTGATTTGCGGGATGAGTTAGTTGGGATATCAAGAACGCGCTCATCGCACGAATTGATCGCACGAAGGATGCCGAGATCGACTACTCGGGCATTCCGCGTATGGACAAGTCCTTTCTCAGAAAGGCAACGACGGCGTGGCCTCCGACGAAGAGGCATTTGACGATTCGTCTGGATGAGGACGTCCTCGATTGGCTCAGGGGTCACGTCGGGGCTATCAGACGCGCATCAACCGCATTCTGCGTGTCGTGATGGAGAGTTACCCGCCGCGGACCCCACTCCTCGGTTTACAATCCTTTTCGCAAGAGAACCTTCCGTAGTTTCCCTTTCTCGCGTCAGTTTGCAGTTCACTCGGCTGGTCCCCGGTCTATCTCCCCGCTCTGTCGCAAAAGACGGGACACCCACAGGTTTAAAATGAGAAAAGCTGAGCCGGCCCCGGCGGACTCGCGTCCCAGGGAGCCATCCTTCAAAATGATCGAGAAAAGTGAGCGGCAAGACATCGACAGGAAGGGAAAGCGTCTAATACGGGGGACGCTGGAGCCGCTGGGCTGGGTGATGACTGAGATCTCGGAGGACTATGGGGTCGACTACGATGTGCAGGTCTTCGTGAACGGCAGTCCAAACGGCCTCTGGTTCAAGGTCCAACTTAAAAGCTCAGCATCAAGCGACCGATCTGCGGATGCAACATTCATCTCCGTTCAGCTTGACCTTGATCACGCGAGGCAGTACGCGATCGATCTACGAGATCCAATTTTTCTGGTGCACGCTGATGTCGAGCGCGGCGAAGTTTTTTGGGTTGCACCGCAACTGGATAATGAGTTGATCCGGAAGCTGAACAGTGGGGAAAATTCTTCCACCGTCACCGTCAGGGTTCCAATATCGAATCTCCTCCCTGCTACAGCCGATCAGGTTCTGCAAACAGTCGAGAAGCTTTACGTCGTACTTGGTCAGAGAACGCTGGCCGGATCGTCTATTGCTTCATTTGCAGAATCACTCAAATACCAGCCCGGGGAGCAGAAGCTTCGCGAAGAGATCAACCGCAGAAGCAATCTATTAAGGCTGCGCAGAATCCGCGAACTGTTTGTGCGAA
>JBEKOW010000105.1:0-13247 GCA_049521375.1 Terriglobales bacterium | reverse complement strand
CTCGGCATCCTCCTCTCCGGTCGCGGCTCGAACTTTGTCGCCATCGCAGACAACATCGCCGCCGGCCTCATTCCCGGAGCGCGGATTTCGGTTGTCATTTCGAATCGCGCGGATGCGCCGGGGCTGAAAATCGCCGCCCAGCGCGGCCTGACAGCGCTGGCGATTCCTTCGAAAGGGAAAGACCGCGAGCAACACGATCGCGAGGTGGTGGCCGCCCTTCAGCAGCATGAAGTCGAACTCGTCTGCCTCGCCGGATACATGCGCCTGCTCTCGCCCTGGTTCGTGCAGCAGTTTCCGCATCGCATCCTCAACATTCATCCGTCGCTTCTGCCCTCCTTCCCCGGACTCGAGGCCCAGCAGCAGGCCTTCGCCTACGGGGTAAAGGTCTCCGGATGCACCGTTCATTTTGTCGATGAAGAACTCGATCACGGAGCCATCGTCGTGCAGAAAACCGTCCCCGTGCTGGAAGCAGACGACGAGCACACCCTCGCCGAACGCATTCTGGAGCAGGAACACATCGCCTACTCGGAGGCGATCAGGATTGTGATGGAAGGGAAGTTCGAGGTAGTGGGACGGCGGTTGGTAAGGAGTCAGGTCAAAAGTCAGAAGTCAGAAAGGCAAGTCAGAAGTCAGAAGTCAAATTGAAGAAGTAAACGCAAAATCTAAACCGCGAGTCGGGCCGAAATAGTGCTGGCGTCGTAGGGTTTGACTTCTGCAATCTGACTTCTGCCTTTTGACTTGCTTTTTGACTTCTGCAATCTGACTTCTGCCTTTTGACTTGCTTTTTTCACTTCTTCAATCTGACTTCTGCCTTCTCACTTGCTCTATTTGATCAACTCGTTGTTGGTGCGCGCAATCGGATGCTGCATCACTTCCAGTTCGTTCTTGACCAGGTTGAGCCCGTAGACGCAGTCTTCGAACTTGCTTGAGAGCTGCGCGAACACCGGCGCCACCTTCGCATATTCGAAGTGCTCGAATTTCGAGACGATGTAGTAGCTCTCCTTGCCGGCCTTCACCCACTCCACAAAATTTTCCACGCGCTGGCGTCGCAGGCGATAGTGATTGATGCTCTCCGGAAACATGCCCGCAAAAAAGAGCGTGTAGTCGCCAATATGTTTGCGAACCTGGCGCTCGCGGTCGAACGATGGCGCGGGACCGTACACCGGATCCGACTCGATCAGCATCTCGCCCACATCGTTCAACGGCCGTCCGGATGCCGTCCGGATCTTCATCAACTGCTCGGCGTCGCAGAACTCCGCCAGCAGGTGTGCCACATAGCTCACCACCTGCGGGTCGCGTATTCCGATCTCCTGCGCATAGTGACGCCCAACGAGTTCAACAAACAACTGCTGCAGTGGATGCGTTTCCGGAATCATGGGAATGGCCCTCGTTTCTTTTCAGAACTTGATCGTCTCGTTTTCAGAACCTGATCGTCGCTCGCAGCACCTGTCCTCTCTGCACCTCTTGGATTCATCGGAATAAGAGGTTGCCGAGAATAATTACTGTAGTTATCGATCTAAAACAAGTCACTATCGTGCCATCTGAACGATGAAACACCGCTCAGGCTGCGGAGTTTCGCCGATTTCCTGTTGGCAGTCGCGGTCATGCGCTGCTAATTTGCAACGGCAACCGCCACGACCACCACCGTCCGCAATCCAGTGAGCGCGGTTTGCAGGTGCATGATGTTGGCGCCATTGGTGCTCCCGTGTACCCTGTGGGTAAAGAGCCTTCATCGAAGGCTGACCTGCAAGCTTCCCGCGCACCACAGGATTGGAGAGAGAGCATGCAACGAACCAACATCGCCAGCGGAACACCCTGGGAGCCGATCGTCGGTTACTCCCGTGCCGTGCGCGTGGGAGCGCACATCTACGTTTCGGGAACAACGGCCACAGGACCCGATGGCAAGATCATCCCCGGCGACGCTTATGCGCAGGCTGTGCAGATCCTCAAAAACATCGAGACCGCGCTCCAGCGCGCGGGTGCTTCGCTCCCGGACGTGGTGCGAACCCGAGTCTTCCTGACAAATATCTCCGATTGGGAAAAAGTCGGCAAAGCGCACGGCGAGGTTTTTCGCGACATCCGTCCGGCGTGCTCCATGCTGGCGGTTACGGCGCTGGTCTCGCCCGAGATGCTGTTGGAAATTGAGGCAGACGCAATTCTGCAACAATAGCCGAGAGCGACCGGGCGAAAAGCCTGGCAGTCTGCCCTCGCGGACGCTACTGCTTGGGCCAGACCGAGATCCGCAGATGACTAGCGACCGGCCGCCCATCTTTGAATGCAGGAATGAACTTCCATGTCGACGTGACCGCCACATCGGAAGCGGATACGCCGAGAGGCGCATGGGTGGCTCTCACCTTCCCGGCAACATCGATGATCAGATCCAGCCGCAACTCTGGCGGCAACGAAGTTGCTTTCCCGACGACCGACTGGAACTGAAGTAAAATTCCCGTCGGCTGAGAATCCAGGCCGCTCCTCGGCCGTACCGCATCGAACACCGGCGCATGTTTCTTCTTCCGTGGGGCACCGACCGAAGCGGAGTCCACTTGGGCATGGACCCCCGCCGCTCGTGCCTTCACGATGGCCGCATGTATCCGGTCGACGTCCGCCGGCGGCCACATCTCGCCAAGCTGATGCCATGCCTCTGACTCGCGGCCGCTGTAAAGATAATTCCAAACGATCTCCAGCACCTTGACCTTCGCGCCCCGCAAGCGATGCAACCGCTCCGCCGAAGCAGGAGTGACAGCTTCCGTCAATTTTCCGTCGCTCTTCTTGAAATCCTGCAAGTCCGAACCGGAGATGCTGTTCCGGAGCCGCGCAATCTCCGTATCGTAATTTGATTGGAATTCCGCGCTCACATCGACCAGACTGCCATGTTCCAAACGGAGTACGACCGCTGGCAGACTGTCCATTTCGCCCAGCGTCAGCGATTCAAATCCGTTGATTGCTGCTCCATCATCGGCCCAGATTTCGACTCTCCCGTCCATGTCGATATCGGAAGCGCTGAAATATTGTGACCCGCTAATGGTTCGCAACAATCGCGGCGGCTTCTCCAGCGAGAAAATCCGGTACTCCATACAGCAATCACTTTCCGATTTTTTGACCTGAAAAGCGGCGATTGGAACCCCGTCTCCAAGATCGATGCCGAACGCGTCGAGATCGATCTGCGCAGCCCCGGCCTCCACCACCACGTCCCGCTTTTCCCACATGAGCTTGGCCGCGCAACTCCGCTTCGCCAGGGCGACAAGTCCGGGCTCTCTTGCTGCCCCAACATGCACACCTATGCTGTTGCGGAAGGCGGCGTCAAAAACTCCATCGCCATTACGGCACAGGATGCTCGGACGCGGCGCCTGGCCATTACAAAGCGCCGGCCACAAAAGGCACAACGCGGATGCCACCAGCGAAACGTGGCGACACAGACGTGTGAGCGCGAAATCCTGATGAGCGTGGGAAAACATTACTTCCGCGGATCGTTCTTCTTGGCTTGAAAATAAAGGGTTGAAAACAAAAGGCGGGAACCGGGGGTTCCCGCCCTCATCCATACATGGATTTCGGTTACCGGCGGCTTTTCTTCTTCGCCGTTTTTTTCTTGGCTGGCTTTTTTGGCGCCGGCTTTTTGCCGGCTTTCTTCTTGACTGCTTTCTTGGCCGGCTTCTTTTTTGCCGCCTTTTTTGGGGCCGCTTTCTTCTTCGCTGCTTTCTTGGGAGCGGCTCTCTTCGGAGCTGCCTTCTTGGGAGTCGCTTTTTTCGGAGCCGCCTTCCTGGGTGCGGCCTTCTTCGGCGGAGGCGCGCTGCCACCACCTCCGCTGGACGACGCTACCGGCTCGGGTTCAGGCTCGGGCTCAGGTTCTCCTTCGTCTTCCTCCACGCCAACGGGTTCTTCCTCTTCTTCTTCCTCTTCGTCGAAATCCTCTTCTAGCGATTCTCCGAAGGCGCTGCTTTCTCCAAATTCATCGGTTTCATCGTCCCGGCCGTAAAGGGTCGGATCATCGAAAGGCATATCTCCTCCTGTATATTCTCGGCCCCCCGCGCAAATTCGCGTTCAGGCCCAGGGAAATTAAGACTACTCAAAGCGAAACGTCCCTGCTTTGTGTAACGGGGCGCGATTATAGCACGGCAGTTTCAGGGGCAGTATCGTGCATTCGCTGGAGATTTGCGAGGAAAATTGTGAGAAAAATTTTCGCGCCGCATTGCGTGTCGAAAACGCACTCGCTGGGTAGCGAATCAAAGACGAAAGTTCAGTCCAAACCCTATTCGTAGGCCAGCGCGTCGATCGGATCCTTCTGCGCCGCCTTGAACGCCGGGTATAGCGCCCCTGCAATGGCCCCGGTGATCGCGATCACAGTGGCATACCCAATCCAACGGCCATCCACGATCACCTGGGTCAGGGGAAACTTCCTTGCCAACCCGGCCCGCGCTCCCAGGCTGAACAGAATTCCCACCACGATCCCACCCACGGCCAGCAGCAACGTCTCCCGCAGCACCACGTTCACAATGTAGAGCTTTGACGCCCCCATCGCCTTGAGGATGCCGATTTCGCGCGTGCGCTCCATGACCGCCGTATACATGGCCTGAAAAATCACCAGAATTCCGATGACCACCGAGATCCCCACCACCACATCGATAAAGGTCGACAGGCCCGGATAGTTGCTCGTCGTCATCATGGCCAGGTAAGCAGCCATCGAGGTGGCAACGTAGTCCCCCATGCCCGGGACAGCTTTGATCTCGTCAATCGCCGTGTCCACATTGGCGGGATCGTCGAGCTTTACATAGAAGATCGTAGCCTTATCCTTGGCGCCGATCAGATCCTGTAAGGTGCTCAGTGGAATGAACTTGCGGGCGCCCTTGCCCCGTTCGACGATGCCGCTGATGCGGAATTTGTGATTCAGAATTTCAATGGACTCGCCCACCTTGGCCTTCTTTGACTTGGCGAACAGGTCATCCACCAGTACGTCATACGGCCCCTCGAAGGGCCCGCCCGCCAGATAGTGAAATCCCGACGACATGCTTTCATAGCTCGGCAAGTCGATCCCCGCAATCACCTCCAGCGAACCCGCCGCCGAAACCGCGGTCACAACCGGAGCCACGTTCTTCACATGCGGAAGCTTCGCCAGCACATTTCCGATCTTGACCGACATCGGCGCTCCGCTAAACGCCCCTATAAAAGACGATCCCGGCGGCCGCACCAGAATGTCTGCCCCGATCCCCGCCGTCCGCGTGCGGGAGTCCTGCAGCATGCCCAGGCACAGCCCCACAATCAGCAGGATCATCGTCACTTCCAGCGCGATGGCCACAATACTGATCAGCGACCGGATCGGCCGGTGCACCAGATTACCGACAATCATGCGATTCATCATCAATCTCTTCCTGAATAGGTCTTGATTGGAGAAAGCGAGCCCGAGGTCTTGGAGAAAAGCGCACCCCAGGTCTTCCTGAGCGGAGCCCAGTCTCACGAAGTGAGATTCGGGCGAAGCCGAAGGATCTCTACTCTCCCCATCTGGTTCCGGCAATTTCCGCAACACCATCCCGAGCGTACCAGGATTCTACTTGGCCGAATCGTCCTGCGTGCTGGCCACTCGACGCGCCGACCCCGGTGTCGCGCTCCCCGGCTTCGCGCTCAACCGTACGATCTCCGCCCCCGTCGGCTGCTCCAGCGCGAACTGGTCGTCCGTGAGCGGGTGGTTCAGTTCCAGCTTGAGGATGTTCAAAGTGAGGTCATAACCTTCCCGGGGCCGCTCGATCTCGATGGTGGTCGGAAATGAAACTTCATTGAAGTCTTTGTAGTTCTGATAGTGCGCGTCCGTAGCCACGTTCCCCTGCTGGTCATAGATCCGCAGCCGGTGCGGCACGAGGTCGGTACGGCTGAACTGGACCCGCCGTGACAGGAACCACCCCTGCGGCCCTTTACGGATCACCGCCAGTTCGTAATCCGGCTGGTCGACGCGGTGCTTCCTGGAGTCCAGCACGGTCTCATAGCCGTTCTCGAGCACCGCGATCTCGTCCGGCCCAATCGCCTGCAGCAGCAGAGCCTGGTATATGTACTCCGGCCGCAGGTTCTCCATCCGTTTGTCCGGCTGGTAGTTGCTGTCGTTGTCCTCGCCGATGACGAATTTGTTCCGCGGAGGAATCCAGAGCTTGAACTCCTTGCCGTCGCTCACCATGTCAAAGGCCGTGTTCCGCACCACCGGCATCAGTCCCTTCATCCGCAGCATGTTGGGCTGGCGCGCCAGGATATACCCGCGAATCTCCTTGTAGTCGGTGACCCGCCCGGTCGTAGGATTGCCCGCCGATGAGTCGATATCGACGGTCGCCTGCATGGTCTTGATCCGCTCCGCCTGCGCGTTGACGTAGGCGATCAATGCGTCTTGCGTCGAGGTCTTGAGGGGAGCATTGGAGAGCTGGCGGTCAATCACCCGCGTGCGGAACAGGCACCCGCCCAGCGGAAACGTAACCACTAACAGACACAGCGGCAACAGCCAGCGCGAATGAGAACGATGCATTCCTATCCTGATACCTGGAAGAAATCTGCCTTAACACGTATCAGATTAGTATACGGCACCAGAGGTTTCATTCTTCTCGGGGCGGCCTGCAGGAAGCCGCTCTCAGTGCAGTCCGAGTGCGTGCCTGTACGCGGCCACATTGCGATCGTGTTCCGCCAGCGTGGTGGCAAAGCGGTGATGCCCACTTCCATCCGCAACAAAATAAAGAAATTTTGTGTTCTCGGGATGCAGTGCCGCCTCCAGTGCGCTGCGTCCCGGATTGCCAATCGGGCCCGGAGGCAGTCCCGGAAAGCGGTAGGTGTTATAGGGAGAGTTGACCGCCAGATCATCATGATGCAGGCTCCCCTGGTAGGTGCCCTGCAGCAGTTCCGCATAGATCACGCTCGGGTCGGCATCGAGCGCCATTCTGTCGGCCAGCCGGTTGTAATAGACGCTCGCCACCCGAGCCCGCTCTTCCGGAGCCGCCGTCTCCTTCTCGACAATCGACGCCATGGTGACCACCTTGGCAACGTCAAAATTCGCTGCCCCCGCCGTTGCCCCCTTACCAGGGTCGGATATCAAACCAATCTGCGCCGCCACCTGCCGAAACTGGCGCACCATGACGCCGGCCATCTCCTCCAGACTCTGGGTGCGGGTGAACTGGTAGGTATTGGGAAAGAGGTATCCCTCGAGCGACCGGGCCTGCGGAGCAAGGTCAGCGATCAGTTGGGTATGAGTCTCCGCGACCCGTAGAAAATCGGCCGCCGTCCCCAGTCCCGCGTCCTCGATCGCCTTGGCGATGTCGAACATCGTGTAGCCCTCGGGGATGGTGACCACGTGAAAATAGATGTCGCCCCGGGCGATGCGTTCATAAGCCTGCGGCAGCGTGGCCCCGCGCTCAAACAGATATTCTCCCGCCTTCAGCGGAGGCTTCGGCCGCGCCAGATGCCAGAGCAGAAACGCCGTCTCGCTCCGGATAACCCCATCCTTCTTAAGTTCGGCGGCAATCCGCCGCGTAGAGTACCCGGAACGCAGCAAAACAAAAGTCTGCCCCGCAGGCGTAACCGGAGCATAAACCAGCCACCCCGCGACCCCGGCCGCAGCCAGCACGACCATCACCAGCAATGTGAAAAGAATCCGCAAGGCCTAAGGCAAGTCAAAAGGCAAGTCAAAAGTAAGAAGTCAGATTGCAGAAGTATAAAGGCAAGTTGAAAGTAAAAGTCAATGGCCGAAGTAAACGGCCCAGTCGGAAGTCAGGCCACAGACGCAGGCCCCTTCGCTGTTCGAACGGAGGCTACGAAGATTGCGACCAGTTCTCTCGCTTCCTGGACAATCTCTCTCAATTTAGTCTCCGGAAAAATCCCGGATTCACTGATAAGCTCCAGCCAAAAGGCAGCCTCATCGGCTTCCTCAAGGACAATTCCGAGCTTAGAGGTGAACTCGGCGCGCGAGCGTGCGCGACATGCTGCTCTGTAATTAGCTCCGATTGAAGTACCCGAACGCAGCAGTTGCTTACCCAGAATGCGTGCCTCGTCAGATTTAGGCAACGAACGATACAGCTTGACGATTCGGAGTGCAAAGCGCTTTGTCCGGCTTTGCAACTCTTCAAAATCCGGCATTCCCAAACTTTATTTGGCCATTCAGATAAAATTCTGTGTCTCCGCTCACATCCCATTTGTTCGGTTTTACTTCCTATATTTGCAGGGTTTCACTTCTTCAATCTGACTTCCGACTTCCGACTTGCCTTTCGACTTCTTCAATCTGACTTCTACCTTCTGACTTGCCTTTCTCACTCTCCCAGCCAATCCGCATAAGGTTTCAACGATTCCACGTGGTCGCAGATAATCTTGATCGCGCCTGTAATCGGAATGGCCAGCAGCAGCCCGATCGCTCCCCACACCGCTCCCCAGAATAGCAGCGCCAGCGTGACCGCCAGCGGATTTATGCGCAGCCGGCTCCCCAGCAGCTTCGGGTACAGCACATTGAGCGCGACCAGATGCATTCCGATCACCGTCAGCAGCACCACCAGCAGATCGCCCGCGTCCAACTGGCCAAACCCCACCAGGATCGGAGGCACCATCGCGAGCACCACCCCCAGGTAGGGAACCAGGCTCAGGAATCCGCTGAGAAAGCCGACAAAATAAAAAAATGGCACGTGCAGAAGCCCGAAGATCCCGACGCTCACCACCGAAATCAGCAGCCCGATCAGGAAGTTGCCCACAATAAAGCTCTGCAGCATCTTGCCGATCAGCCCCAGCGTGACGAACGCCGTGTGCCGGTGATGGAGGGGAAACAGCATCACCGTCGCCGAGCGCGCATGGTTCTGCCAGGTCAGAAAAAAATAGGCGAGAAACGGAATAAACGACGCAGCCAGCACCACGTCCGTGAACGTCCCCGCTCCATGCGTGAGCACGTCGGTCCAGCTGCTGACTTCCCGCACCTGCACCACATCGGAAGCCCCCGGGTCCGCCACCGCCTCGCCCGTTTTCGCAATCTTTTCCGCCTGCTGCTGGAACGGCTGCAGAATCGACCGGATCTTCTTCGAATATTTGGGAAGGTTGTCCGCGAAAACAATGGCCTCGTTATACGACGCGACCGTCACCCCGTACATTACGAGCAGCAAAGCGACCACACTGATCAAAGCCGCCACCGGCCGGGGAACATGAAGGTACTCAAACGCCTGCACCAGCGGAGAAAGGGTGAAGCTGAGCAGAATCGAAAAAAACAGCACCGCCAGCACCGACTCGCCAAAGTAAGCGAGCATGATGATCAGTCCAATGCCCAGCAGCGTAAGCGACCAGTGATGCGGACGAGTATTCTCGGTTGTTTCGGTAGTTTCCATGAGAGACTGGCCCTCAATTGTGCACCACAGCCGAATAAACCTAAAGCCAAAAGAAAGGCAAAAGTCAGAAGTCAGATTGAAGAAGTAAAATCGTCCAGTAACGGCCACCGCCGAAGCGGAGAAAGGTTTTACTTCTTCAATCTGACTTCTGACTTCGAACTTGCCCCTATGCCCCGCCGCATCCTCGCCCTCGACGTTGGTTCCAGAAGAATGGGCGTAGCTGTCTCCGACCCGCTCGGCATCACCGCACAGGGTCTGGAGACGATCCAGCGCCAGAATAAACGCAAAGATTGGGAGGCCCTGAGCGCCGTGCTGGCGAAATACGACGTGGCCGAGATCGTGGTGGGACTGCCCCTGCGCCTCAGCGGAGCCGAAGGCACCCAATCCGAAAAGATGCGCCAGTTCGCCGGCGAACTCCGCGCCAAGTCCAACTTGCCCGTCCACCTCTGGGACGAGCGCTGGACCTCAACCGAAGCCAACCGCCTCCTGCGCGAAACCAACCTCTCAATAGAAAAGCGAGGCAAAGCCGTAGACCGCATGGCCGCCATCCTGATCCTGCAATCCTGGCTGGCGGCAAAATCCCGCCCATCGGGAGAGTGAGATTCCTTAGCCCCGCATAGAGCGTGCGTGATAACGAAATCCTGCGTGACGCGGTGGGACAAAATAGCGCGCGCTTCCGGCCCCGGAGGGACGACCGGCAATAGCCCGGCGCTTTCAGCGCCGGGAAAGTGGGAGTGCGAGATTCAAGTCCCGGAGGGACGGCCGGTAATAGCCCGGCGCTTTCAGCGCCGGGTACAGCCACCCAAATCCAGATAAAAGTCCCGGAGGGACGACTGAGTTCCCGCTGCACACACGTCAGCGCTGGAAACACGAAGGCGAGAACTGTTCGGAGAACTACGAGGCCAACTCGGTAATCTCAGGAAACCGCAAATTGCACTTGGTCAGCGCCTTGGTCAGCGCTTCTTCAATCAGCCGCTCGTCGCAATTCCGCGAGATGGCAATCTCGCTCACCAGCAGGTACCGCGCCCGCTCCAGCATTTTCTTCTCACGGAACGACAGCGACTTTTCCTGCCCCAGAATCAGCAGGCTCTTCAGCACCATCGCCACGTCGGTAAGCGACCCGGTCCGCATCCGCTCGGAATTCTCCCGGAACCGGTCTTTCCAATCCTGCGCGTTAATGCATTCGCCCGACGACAGGTAGTCGACGATCTTCTGCACCTCGCCGTTGCGCACCACCGGACGCATTCCCACGCTGCCCACATTGTGGAACGGGATCATTACCTTCAAGCTGCTGGAGGCAATCTTCAGGAGGTAGAACTTTTCGACCGTAGCCCCGATCGTCCGGCTGCTGATCTGTTCAATAACGCCGACACCATGGTTCGGATAAACGACCTTGTCGCCGATGTGGAAAACCTGGCCGTTACTCATGGAGGGCCCTCGCCCTGGGAGCAAGCTCACTCAGTCTAGCCGACGCCCCCGCCGAAGGCAAATGAACGTGCTCATTAGGCTAACACCGAAGGTTGGGGTGCCCAAACGGGCCGTCCATCCCGGAGCGTCCCATGCCGCCCGAAGCAATTTTGCTTGACTTGGCAACTCAACCACATCACGATCAACATGGCTCGATCCGGTAAATGACAAGAATCGCGGATAAAAATACTTAGGATAACTCGCATCTTTTGAATACTTTACGTGTAAGTCGCTTTGCCTCAATACTTTGGCGGGGAAAATTGCGTAAAGTATTGATTCTAATATACCGCAGGAGGGGGGGTACCCCCGCCGCTTGCCGTTGTCACCCAAGGAATTCCATTTGAGTTCAAATCGGGAAGCCACGCACGCCGTCCAATCCCGGGGGTTATAATACTCCACGCGCCTTTCGAAGATTTCATGACTGAGCAGATCAAGAAAAAACTGCAGGAAGAGCTCAACACGCTCGAACGCGAGCTCGCCTACGATATCCCGCGCGAGTTGAAGAAGGCTGCCGCGCTCGGCGACCTCAGCGAGAACGCCGAATATCACATGGCCAAGCAGCGCCAGGAATACTTGAAGGCGCGCGTCCGCCAGCTCGGCCAGCGCCTGTCCGACCTGTCGTTGATCAACATGAACAATATCCCCAAGGACAAAGTCGGCCTTGGTTCCACCGTGAAGGTCTACGACAGCGGCAAGGAAGCAGAGGTCGAATACCACATCGTGACCACCGAAGAGTCCGACGTGGCCAATGGAAAAATTTCCACCAACTCGCCCATCGGACGAGCCCTGCTCAACAAAAAGATCGGCGATACCGCAACCGTCGTGACCCCCAACGGAAATCGTGAAATGGAAATCCTCAAGCTCGCGACCATCCACGATCTGGCGGAACTGGGCCCCGAAGCGGAGTCGAAATGAGCCAACCATTATGAGCTGGACAAGCGGCGTCGGACGAGCCTGCGGCGTTCTTCTGGACGCCATCGTCCGCCTGCTCGCTCTCTCCCGCATCAATCCCAACTTTCTGACGTTTTTGGGACTGCTCGTGAACTCCTACGCCGCCTTTTTGTTCGGCTATGCCAACGGCGACAACCAGCGGCGCATGTTCTTCTATGCCGGACTGGTCATCATCGGCAGTGGCTTCTTCGATCTGGTCGATGGACGCGTAGCCCGCGCCTCCGGCCAGGTCACGCGCTTCGGAGGTTTTTTCGACTCCATCGTCGACCGCTACAGCGACGCTTCTCTGTTTCTCGGCTTGCTCGTCTTTTACGGCCGCGGCAACCGCTTTTTCTACGTCGTGCTCGCCGCCCTGGCCATGATCAGCGCCATCATGGTGAGCTACGCCAGAGCCCGCGCCGAATCCCTCATCCCCCAGTGCAAGGTCGGCTTCATGGAACGTCCCGAACGCCTCGTGCTGCTCATCATCGGCGCCCTCTTCAACGTCATGGCCCCGGTCCTCTGGGTAATCGCCGTACTCTCCACGATCACGGTCATTCACCGCGTCCTCTATACCTGGCAGCGCACCAGGGAACTGGACGCACCGTCCGCTGCCAGCCATGCTGCCTGAGGATTGCGTAACCCAGGATTTGGCATCCAGAGAGCGTCTGACTTTTTTCACGTCTCCACTCTTCTATTTAAAACCGAGGTCATCCTGAGCGGAACAATGTTCCTGGCGAAGCCAGGAACATCGTGGAGTCGAAGGACCCCTGCTCCCTAATACAGCAGTTCGCACCCTTTTCGCCCGCCCTTCTCCAGCCCTGGAATCCGCTTGGGCGCTGGCGAGTGCTAGACTGATTTCCGCATTTCTGCACGGAGAGATCGTTTGCCAGCAAATCCAATCATCGTCGTCCACGGCGGAGCTTGGGCCATCCCCGACGACATGCTCGACGCCCATCGCGTCGGCGTGACGAACGCCGCATCGGCCGGTTGGCAAGTGCTCGAGCGTGGAGGTTCCGCCCTCGACGCCGTCGAAGAAGCCGTCGTCGTGCTCGAAGACGACGAGACCTTCGACGCCGGGCGCGGCAGTTTCCTCAACCGCGACGGCAAAGTCCAGCTCGACGCCTTCATCATGGACGGCGCGACTCTTCGCGGAGGCGGAGTCGGCTGCGTCGAGCGTTTGCGCAACCCCGTTCGCACAGCCCGCAAGATCCTGAGCGACAGCCCGCACGTCTACTTTGTCGCCGAAGGTGCGGAACGTTTCGCCGCCGAACACGGCATCGCCCTTTGCCGCAACGAAGACCTCATCATCCCCCGTGAAGTCGAGCGCCTCCGCGAGTATCAGGCCCAGACCTTAACCCATGGCAACGATCTGTTCGCCCCCGCCATTTCCCACGACACCGTAGGAGCGGTAGCGCTCGATCGCGACGGCAACATCGCCGCATCTACCTCAACCGGAGGAACGCTCAACAAAGATCCCGGCCGCCTCGGTGATTCTTCGCTGATCGGCTGCGGCTGCTACGCCGACAATTC
>JBEKOW010000104.1:0-14087 GCA_049521375.1 Terriglobales bacterium | reverse complement strand
GAGTGGACCGCAAGAAAGCGCGAACGAGCGGAGGGAAAACCGTGTCCGACGGAGGTCAATTTCTCAATTAGTGAAATCGCCTGTTTTCGTCATTTGCCCCTTTGCAGGCTGTATCATGGACCACCAGTCGAGGGCGTTTCGTGGGCACTATAGTAGGCTCGCTGATAGGTCTGGCTTTGGCGGTGTGCGGGTTCGCCGCAATGCGGGACCCGATGCGCCTCAACCTCAACCCGTTCTCTCCTAGCGCAAAGGGCTATTACCAGAGGATGGTACTGGATACCACGCTGCGGATTCAGCTCCGCGTCTTGGGAGTGTTAGTGTGCTTATTCGGAAGCAGCATTTTCACCGCTTCACTCGGCTCCGCGCTGAGGGCGAGTTCGTTGAATACCGTGTCCGAAGGACTCTGGGTTCTCATGGGGCTGGTTTTCGTTGCAGCTTGGGGCGTAGGACTGATCCTCGCAATTCGCCAGCTTATCAAGGGAGAACTATTTAACTGGTGGCGGATGTGGAAGGTGAGCGCAGACCTTGGACCCATTGACGCCTTCCCGCCCGTGACGCCAAAGATGCAAAAGGAAGCGCGGTTCTTCACGATTGCCTTATTATCCCTTGCGCTGGTTTCAGTGATTGCAGCCCTATTCCGCCAGTTGGCGTAACATCGCCATTGCACTAACAACCGCCGCATTCCTGCATCCGTCCCTTGCGGGAGCTAGCCCTGAGCCGGAATGCTCTGCTTTCCGATCTCCTCTTCGACCATAAAAATCTTGACTTAAAGCCGAACTTTGCAATCAACTGGAAGCAAAGGTCCACTTGGCAGCAGGTGGCACCCGCCGCTCTTGCGTATAAGAGCAAGTCCTTATATATGAATACTTTGCATATAACATGTCTATTTAGAATACTTTGCGTGCAACAGCAGTCATTCTTGAGCTTAACTCTAATGGTTTGAATACTTTGCATTTAACTATTTAAGAATGAATACTTTACAAACAATTTCTCGCTAAGTCTATAATTCTAATATACCGAGGGGGGGAGGGGGGTAAGGCCATCCAGTCGCGCGATGCTGTGCTTGATCCCCGCGGCTGAGAGCGAGGTCGGCCCCGCCGCCGGTAAGACCCGAAAATTCTCGGCGCACTTCGCGGACAATCGCCCTGGGTTGGTCGGAAAGGGGTGGTCAGAAACGGGAAGGGGTGGCCGGAAAAAAGACCAGCGGCGCAACGAAGAGTGCCCGCGTAGGGACCGGCAACTGGCTACCGGCAACTGGCAACCGATTTTCCGGTATCATAGAAAAACAACGGAGGGGTGATGGCTGTACCTGTTTCACAAATGTGGACCGTGGCGACCTACGTCCTGCGCCAGAAACTTTCTGGGCGCAAGCGCTACCCGCTCGTCCTCATGCTCGAACCCCTGTTCCGCTGCAACCTCGCCTGCGCCGGATGCGGCAAGATCCAGTACCCCGCCCACATCCTCAAAACGGATCTCTCCCCGGAAGCCTGCTTCAAGGCGGTCGAGGAGTGTCCCGCGCCGATGGTCTCGATCCCCGGCGGCGAGCCGCTCATGCATCCGCAGATCGGCGAAATTGTCGAAGGCCTCGTGGCCCGCAAGAAATATATCTACCTCTGCACCAACGCTCTTTTATTGAAGGAAAAACTGCACCTGTTCAAGCCCAGCAAGTATCTGAGTTTTTCCGTGCATGTCGATGGACAGAAAGAGCACCACGATTTCTCCGTCTGCCGCGAAGGCGGATACGAAATCGCCCTCGATGGAATTCGCGCCGCCATCGCCGCCGGATTCCGCGTCACCACCAACACCACTCTCTTCGATGGCGCCGATCCCAACAGCGTGCGCCGGTTCTTTGACGAGATGATGGAAGTCGGCGTCGAGAGCATGATGGTTTCCCCCGGCTATTCCTACGACAAGGCGCCCGACCAGAAACATTTCATGGGCCGCGCCCGCACCCGCCGTTTGTTCCGCGCCATGCTCTCCAATCGCAAGAAGACCTGGCGCTTCAACCAGTCGCCGCTCTTCCTCGAATACCTGATGGGCAAGCGGAACTACAAATGCACGCCCTGGGGCATGCCCACCTACAACATTTTCGGATGGCAGAAACCCTGCTACCTGCTCCAGGACGGCTACGCCGAATCCTACAAAGAGCTGATGGAAACGACCGAGTGGTCGAGCTACGGCACCGAGTCCGGCAATCCGCAGTGCGCCAATTGCATGGTCCATTGCGGATACGAACCATCGTCGGTGGATGACACCTTCGGCTCGCTTCGCGGCTTCGCCGACACGGTCAAGGCGACTTTCTCACTCTACCCAGACAAATCTGCGCTCGCCGAGTTAGACCGCGAAATTCGTCCCGTCTATTCCTACAACCCGCTGGTGCAAATTGCCATGCCGTCCGGAAGCAGTTCAGTTTCGGCTGCATCAGCCGACGAAGAACATCATGTACAAGCGGGACCGCTCTACTGATGACCCCGCGATGGATGATGCAAGGATTTCTCTCCATTTTTGAAAGTCATCCTGAGCGGAGTGAGGCGCATGCCGAACGCAGTCGAAGGACCCCTAATCCCTGACCGATGCCGGAAAATTCCCATCCGAATCTCGCGCAATCCGACGACCTCGAAGTCGTCCCCGGTTTCGAGCGCGAAAATCTGCAAGGCTGGATCCCGGAATTGGCAACCGAAGCCGACATCCGCGCCGTCATCGAAAAAGCTTTCGACTATCGAGGCGATATCACCATCACCCGCAAAGACGGATCGCAACTCGCCGGTTATCTCTTCGATCGCCGCATCGGAAAAACGCTGGACGATTCGCTAGTCCGCCTGATCTTGGCGGCGAGCAAGGATCGCCCTGCAATTCCATATTCCGATATCGCCGCCATCGCCTTCACTGGACGCGACACCGCCGCCGGAAAAAGCTACGAAGCCTGGGTTAAAAAATATTGGGAGAGCCGCGCCAAAGGCGAGAAAAATATTTCCATCGAACCGGAAGCGCTGGAGTAAGTGTTCTTCCCAATTCAAATTTTTGTCATCCCGAGCGAAGCGAGGCGAGGGATCTGCATTTCCCTCAATCAAGTACAGATCCCGTTTCGTTCCAGCGGCAATTCTGAGAATAGAATCGGACTTTCATGCTAGTCCTAGCTTCTGCATCGCCGCGACGTCAGGAAATCTTGCGCGCCGCGGAAATCTCCTTCGAAGTTCATCCCGCAGACATCCTCGAAGATCCGCTTCCAGGCGAGAATGCAAAGGACTGCGCAGAACGCCTCGCGCGCGAGAAAGCTGAGTCCATCTCCAGAAAGCATCCGCACAATCCGGTGCTCGGCGCCGACACAGTTGTGGTAATCGACAACCAGATTCTCAACAAGCCAGTCGACTCAGCCGATGCGATTCGCATGCTGCGCCTGCTTTCCGGACGCACACATCAGGTGATCACAGGCGTGTGTTTGGTAGTCAACGGACAGACGTCCGTTGCGAGTGAGACCACTTCGGTCCAGATGTCAGAGATAACAGAGAAGGAAATCGCCGCCTACGTTGCGACTGGCGAACCCATGGATAAAGCAGGCGCTTATGCAATCCAGGGAATCGCATCGCGATGGATTCCGCGCATCGAAGGCGATTACAGCAATGTAGTGGGATTACCGATCGCGCTCGTGTATCGCATGCTGCGCGAGGCAGGAGTGATCTGAAAGCTGACCTTACGCCGAGTTCGGAAACACAGCGCGAACGTGGGAAAGGAGACAGACGCGTGGACAGGAACGTCCGCGCCACACAAGCTAGGACTTCTTCTCGTCCTTCTTCTCATCGCCCTCTTTTACGGCAGACTTGAAGTTCCGAATGCCTTCGCCCAGACCTTTACCCAGATCGGCAAACTTGCTCGGACCAAACAGCAACAAAGCGATGCCCACAATCAAGATGATATGCAGTGGCTGGAAAAGACCCTCACCCATGACTTCCTCCAATTACAACCCAGCGGACGCGGAAATCGTATCCGATCAAAACTGTCAGGACTTCGCCGAAATGGCCGCAGTTCAGACCACTTCCAGGACGAATTCCCAAGCCTCAATTCTAGGTTAGTGTAGACGGCCCGTCAAAGCACGCCCGTACTGTCTATCACCGCGAGACGTGATTCCGATCACACCGACTCGATCAGCCCAGCGATAAGTGCTGCGCGCCGAGGCAGTTCCGGGATCAGGATGTGCTCGTGAACGGCATGCGCTCCATCTCCCACTCCACCCAAACCATCAAGCGTCGGTATTCCCAAGCCAGCCGTGAAGTTACCGTCCGAACCGCCTCCGACCGCAGCCTCGCCCAGTTTCCAGCCCAGCTCGCGGGCAATCGCCACCGCCTTGGCATAAAGCGCCGCCACGCCAGCCGTCCGTTCCATCGGAGGACGGTTAATGCCGCCTGTGATCTCAAGCTTGCACTTGCGGTTGTACGGACGTAAGCTACGCATCTTCTTGTCGATGCCAGCCGCGTCTTTCAGACGTGCAATCCGCACATCCACTTGCGCCGTGGCTTCCGCGGGAACCACGTTCGTGCGCGACCCGCCGCTTACGATCCCTACGTTCACGGTCAAGCGCTTCTTGAGATCGGTGAAACCCGATACTCTTTCAATCTGACGTGCGAGTTCGAGGATTGCGTTTACTCCCTTCTGGAAGTCGAGTCCAGCATGCGAAGCCTTCCCCGTCACTCTCACCGCATACTCGCCCACACCTTTGCGCGCCGTCTTGACCGCACCTTCGAATCCATAAGAAGGTTCGAGGACGAGCACGGCTGCGGCCTTTTTCGCCAGTGACTCGGTGATTGCGCGCGACGAATCGCTGCCGACTTCCTCATCGGAAACCAGCAAAACGGTGATCGGACGCGGCAAAGCGCCATCCCAGCTTCGCAGGCCTGCGAGCGCATACAGCATCAGACCGATGCCCGATTTCATGTCCAGCACACCAGGACCAGTCAGCTTGTTGTCGACGATACGGCAGGGCATGGATGCCAGTGTGCCGAGCGGATAAACAGTGTCGTAGTGCCCGAGCAACAGCACGGGCTTGCCGCCGCGCTTGCCTGAAAAATCGACCTGCAGATGATTGCCGAAGTCGGCGGCATGATGAAGGCGTATCTGTCCGCCCAAAGTGGCGAATTTTCGCGCGACGGTTTCGGCCATGCGATCGACCGCGGACTTGTTGTCGCTGGGCGACTCGATTTCGACCAGTTCCCGAATCGTAGAGACCATCTCTTCACGCCGCTCCCGGAAATACGCGAGCCGCTGCTGATCGACAGAGTTTCTGCCGGCATTGATGTTTCCGGATCTTGCCGCTCTTGCCATCGATGCTAATCCTCGCCCCAAACTTCTCGTATGACACGCTGAAAGTTTGCGCCCAGCACTTTTTCGATAGCGGCCCACGGCTGGCCGCGTTTGGCTAATCCGGCCGCAATCATCTCCATGTGATCTGGACCGTTAAGGTCGGGAACATAAGGATAACGGTCCTCTCCCGGGGCACCAATTCCAAGTGTCTTACGGCGCGCGATGTCCTTGTCGAAAGCCTCTTTCTGCTCGGCCGTCAGCACGGTTTTCTCAATCGCGCCATCGGAACCGATCCCGACGTGATCCGCCCCGCAAACATTGACTGCATGCTCAATATGATCGAGCACGTGTTCGCACGTCGGAACTGCCGGAGAAGCCACCAGATATGGCATGAGGTAGACGCCGAAGTAGCCTCCGCGATCGGCCAGTGACTTGAGAATCTCGTCGGGTTTGTTGCGGGGATGCGCATAGACTGCGGCGCATCCCGCGTGCGAGATCAACACCGGTTTGCCGGATTGCGTGATGCCTTCCGCTGTGGTCCGATACCCGCTGTGGCTCAAGTCAATAGCCACTCCCAGTTCGTTCATCTTCTTTATGGCAGTGACTCCGGCTTTGCTGAGGCCGGCATTACCGGGTTCGAGGCAACCATCGCCGAAGATGCTGCGATTGTTGTACGTGAGCTGCATGATGCGCACGCCCAGCTTGCGAAAGGTCGCGATGCGCTCGGGTTTCTCCTCCAGAAACGTCGTGTACTGAAAGCCGGGAATGATCCCGATTGTTTTCCCGCGCTTGGCGCGAACAATGTCGGAGTGGCGGCGCACGATCAGGAATGTCTCGGGATAGCGATCGACCAGTTCCTGGAGCATCGCAAGATTGTTGATCGTTTCTTCAAAGCTGGGCGCGGAGATCGTGAAATTGATGGCGGTAATCCCCGATCCCCGCACCGCCGCCAGAGCGTCAGCGCTGGGCGATGCAACCATGTCGTTAAATGGAGCGCACAACGAATCAATGACAAACGCGTTGGCATACACCTCTCCCAGCGTTGGCGGTGGGTCGGTGGTAGCGCCCCGTAATGCCCGCGAAAGCGAGCGCGGCGCAAATAGTGCGGCAACCGATGCCTTCAGAATCGACGAATTGAAATCGCGGCGATGCACGATCTAGCTCCTGCCGGATTCTAACCCATAGCAGTCAAAGGGGAAGCCCGATTCCGCCAATGGCGGGGCGGGATGCGTCGTCCTCGCCGACGGTCACGTCCCACACGATCATTCGTCACAGACACAGGCCCGCCGGTGCGAAACCATGAAGATGACAGGATCGAAGCGTATGAGCGTGCTTCGAACCAACACGGGGGTGCGTATGAAGAGAGCATTCTTGTTCTTATTCCTGGTGGCCCTTTTCGTCTCTTTCCCGACGAATGGCTGGGCACAGGAAAAATCTGCCATCACGGTGAAAAGCAGCGAACTGAACAATGGCGTTCTAATCGTGGACGTGTTGAAGGCAGGGAAGGGATATGAACTTCAATGCAACGAGGGAGCGCCGAACTGTACTCCACTCAAGAGCGGGAAATATCAGATGATCGAATTGCCCAGCAATTCCGGCATGTACGACTGCCGCGACGTCCAGGTCTATCCCGACCTCTCGGTCAATCCGGACGCGGGCGACAAGAAAATTGGAGAGTATTGTCTGACCGGAAAGTGAACCGACCCAAGGCGCCCAGCCACTGGCTGGATGAACGTGAGTAGGGCTGATGCGGACATCAACCCTACTCTTTCATTCAACAAATCCCGAACCGCAGAATACAGCCTCTAAACGACGGGAGGCTTCTTCTCCTCCTCGCGTTTCTTTTCTTCGGGCGTCTGCTGTTTCTTGGGCTCAGGTTTCTGCGGCTCCGCTCTCGGAGCAGGCCGCGTCTCTGCCGGTGGCGGAGTTCGCTGCGGTTGTGCACGCTCGGGCGGCGGAGGCGTGCGTTGCGGCTGAGGCCGTTCGGTCACCGAAGGAGTTTGCGGCCGGGGCGCAGGTTGACTCGGTTGCGGCCTGTTCGGCGGCTGCGCCGGAGACGGACGATCATTCCGTTCGGGCGGAGCCACGGGACGATTTGCCTCCGGGCGGCCTTGCTCGGGACGGTTCCCTGGCTGTGTTTCGGGCCGATTCGGCGGCTGCGCTTGAGACGGACGGTCATTCCGTTCGGGCGGAGCCACTGGGCGAGTTGTCTCCGGGCGGCCCTGCTCGGGACGGGTCCCCGGCTGCGTGCGTTCCGGCCGGTTGCCCGGCATTGGCTGATTCGGCTGCGGACGGTTTGGCGCGGACGGCGTTCCCCCACCAGGACGGTTGCCCGGCTGGTTCGGCTGGTTGCCAGGACGAGCCACATTTGGAGTCGCCGGTTTTCCCGGAGGAGCCACTCTTACCATTGGATGCGCCTGAACAGCCGTAGCGGCCGGACGCAAGCTCCGCAATTCCTGTTTCCCAAGAGGCTGCCCCGGATGCGCATCGAGCGCTTTTTGCTGTTGCGCAAACGGCACCGGCGGCGGCGGCGGCGGAGCTTTGGCCACCACCTGGCGCATGGCCACGGCCCTGGGAGGCGCGGCCACACGATTGGCCGTGTTCGCATGAGATCCCATGACGCTCTGTTGCGATGGAGCTACCGCGACTCTTGCAGCCACCGGCGCGACGGCGAGTTGCTGCGGTGTCACTCGAACCGCGGCTCGAGCCACTGGCTGCGCGCTGGTGAATGTATTCCGAGACACTGCTGTGACCGCACCGGGAACCGTTTTATTCACGTAAGTAATGTCGGTGATCGTAGTGCTTTTGTTGACTATGGTCGTGTTGTAGACGTTCGTGATTGTCGTAGTGTTGACCGTTGTGTTGCTGATGTTCACGCGAGTCATGTATTCGCGGCTCACACCATAGCTCGGAACATACACTTCACGCGGTCCGAGCGGGAACCATCCTACATCGGCGCCCGCTCCGAATCCGCCTCCGAGAAACACGACCAATGCTGGGGCGTATACCGGAGCGACATTGACGGGACCGGCGACCCAACCCCAACGTCCGCCGATCGTCACCCAGCGTCCATAGTGAAATGGCGCATAACCCCACGGCTCGTCGTCAACCCAGGTCCAGCCCCAGGGCGAAATCCATGCCCAGTGGCCTTCGTGATATGGCGCCCATCCGGCATCGATTCGATTGGGAAACCAGACGTTGCCGTAACTCGGATCGGGCCGCCACTCTCCGTTATCGTCCAGATCTTCGTAGCCTACGACATCGGGCGCAAGATAGCGGGCCGAACGCGAGCCTTCCCAACGCCGGTCCCGGCCGTACGCCCAGTTGTCGAAATCATCGGGATCGCCGATGTCCACCACGTCCGCATAGAGCCGGTCAGTGCCGCTGAACGTTCCCTGCTGGCCGGAGTGGAGCGCGAAGGTTTCCCCATTTCCGGTAGCTTCGCCGTCGCCTTCCCGGACGCGAACCACGGTGTAGGTTCCATCTTCACTGGCATCGACGCGGTACGTCCCGGGCTCATAAACCGAGAACGCCTGGTTCGGCGTGTCGATCTCAAACAAGTCGTCATTCCCAAGCCGGCGAACACGAATGTTCAAAGCGCCGGAGGTGAGCTGGATCTGCACCGTGTGGTCGTCAAGGTTGAGAAATGACATCCCGGTATTTGAGGAGAGATGGATCGAGGCGGACCCGAGTTGCACTTCGGCGCGGGAATCCCGGTCGGCCCAGAGTTGATCGCCTGTGGTCATTGGACGATTGGGGGTGGCTTCTTCCCAATCCTGTTCGCCCGCGGGCTCAAATGAAACGGAACCTTCCATATAGCCGAGGCGCGCCACGCGGCCGGGGGGATCATCCTGATCCTGCGCGTTTGCTCTTTGCAGGGCCATAGTCATCAGCACCAGCACCAGCAATGCGTGGATCCATAAAAGCTTGCTGTTGAATATTCGTGTCATAGGGAATTTTCTCCAGTCCAGAAGTAGATCGCTCCCGGTCATTGCCGAGTTCATAGCCTTTGATTGTGGTGTGACGAAATTAGACGCAGTTCGAAGCGTTTATGTTGTCAAAGGGGCTCCACTCTCGCAGATCAGCCGGAATATACATTGTTTCCAATAGCCGTTCTAAGCGATTTGGGAATCAAATGCAATCGTACATAAACTCAATAGTGCTCCTGGAAAGCGGCAGCGGAAGGTAGAACCCCAAGCCGCACCGATGATCGCAAGCGCATCTCATAGCATTCGACCCGCGCGCCGGGCGTTTGTCGCGGGCTGCTGTAGGCGTATTTATGAAGCATTGGTCTAAGGGAAAATCCGAGCGATTGGAGCGCGACTTCGTGGCGGCAAACTCGGGACGCTCTCCAGTGGCCACAGCAAGCTCACTCCCCGTTCTGCGCCAGCAGGCCGCCACGTGCAAGGCCTGCGAATTATGGAAAACCGCAACTCAAACGGTCTTTGGAGAAGGCACACCCGGGGCGACGATCATGCTTGTTGGCGAACAACCGGGGAACCAGGAAGACCGCGTCGGTCATCCGTTCGTCGGGCCAGCAGGAAAGTTGCTCGATGCGGCGCTGGCCGAGGCGGGCATTGATCGCTCCAGCGTCTATGTCACAAATGCGGTAAAACACTTCAAGTGGACCGCCTCCGAGCGCGGCAAGCGGCGCATCCACAAAAAGCCTCGCGCCTCCGAAATTCAAGCCTGCCGCCCATGGTTGGAAGCGGAGCTTCGTGTAGTCCGGCCGCAAGTACTGGTCGCTTTGGGAGCAACTGCCGCTCAAGCGTTATTTGGAGCAAGTTTCAGTGTGAGTCGCCAACGAGGCCAGTTAATCGACTCTCCGCTCGCCCCGTTCGCGATAGCCACCGTGCATCCGTCCTCGATCCTTAGAGCGCCCGATGAAAAGTCCCGCCACGAGCAGCGGCGTATGTTCGTGAACGACCTCCAACGAGTGGCGCTTCTCGCGACCCAGGCACACGCCGCATAAGGCTTTTGTCGCGGGTTGCCTGGAATAGCCTTCGGTAAGTCCCGCGCAGATTCAGGCAGCCCTTCGCGACAACTCGTACATGTCGTTCGGCATCACAAATGTTCCGCTGCCATGGCGACGACAGACGAGTCTTGATGCGAATTTTCTTATTGTCATTCGCGCTTCTTGCAGCGACTTCATGGGCGCAACTCACCGCGCAGGGGCCGCAGCCACTTTACGACGGCCAGAACGTTTCCGCGGTGGACCTCATCGCCAACCCTCACCGCGACCTTGAACCGTTTCGAGCCTTGGTCACACAAAAAGCCGGGAAGCCATATTCGCAAGCCAGGATCGAAGCCAGCATTGCAGCTCTCGAAAAATCGGGGCAATTTCCAAAAGTCGAAGTGAACGTGATCCCCGATCTCACAGGACTGCGTCTTAACTTCCTGCTCGAGCCTGCCTACTATCTCGGCATCGTCGCGTTTCCCGGAGCCACCAGGGCGTTCTCGTACACACGACTCTTGCAAGTCGTCAATTTGCCCGACGAGGATCCATTCGACAAAGCACGAATACCCGGCTCCGAAAAGGCCTTGGCTGAGTTCTTGCACCACGCCGGCTATTTTCAGGCAGCGATTCGAACCAGCTTTACAGTCGACGACGCGCATCAGCTCGTCAGTGTTCAATTTGCCGTGGAGCTGGGGAAACAGGCTCGTCTCGGAAAGCTAACCTTCGAAGGAGTCGACGGTACCGACCAGGCCCAGTTGACGCATTCCGTGCGCTCTCTCCGCGCGCGCTTGACCGGAGGCCTGCTCAAGAGCGGCAAGCCCTATGCCTCGGAGCGCATCAAGCAGGCCACGTCCCTGATTCAACGCCAGCTGTCTCGGGACCACCGCTTGGCGAGTAAAGTTCAGGAACTCCCGCCCCAATACCATGCCGGCAACAATCGCGTTGACGTGACGATCAAAGTCGAGGAAGGACCGATAGTCATCGTCACCATAAGCGGGGCGCGCCTGTCACGGATACCGTTCCTGTCCACGAGGGAGATCAGGAAACTGATTCCGATTTACTCGGAGGGCACGGTCGACAGGGATCTGGTGGCCGAAGGAGAAGAAAACCTCGCCAATTATTTTCAGCGGAAGGGCTATTTCGATGTGAAGGTCAAGACCGATTTTCAGCGCCGGCCTGGCAAGATCCTCCTGACCTACGAAATCGAGAAGGACACAAAACACAAGCTCGATCGCATCGTTTTCAATGGCAATCACGCGGTTCTCTCGAAAGAGCTGCTCGCTCAAGTCGCGGTGAAGCGAGCCCACTTCTATTCCCATGGAACATTCAGCGAAAAGCTGTTGAAGCAAAGCTCAAACAATGTGGAAGCTTTTTATCGCGACCACGGATACGAAGAAGTGAAGGTGACCCCGCAAGCCATTGAGCGCGGACCCAGGGTCGAGGTGACATTCAACATTGAAGAGGGCTCTCAGACGCTCGTCGACAAAGTGGACGTGACCGGCAACAACAGCGTGTCGAAAACGGATCTCACAAAGCCTGTCGGCTTTCAGCTCCAGCCCGGCAAGGCTTTTTCCCCGCGGCTGCTGTCAGACGATCGCAACCGCATTACAGCGAATTATGAGAATCGCGGTTACCTTAACGCGGAAGTAAAGCCCAGCGTGAAGCGTAGTGCGAACGACCCTCATCGGGTCGATGTCGTGTATGCCGTGGTGGAGCATCAAATGGTACGCACGGGTGAAGTGATCTACCTGGGCCAGGAGCGCACCAGGCTCTCACTGTTTCAGAAGGCCGCTCGCCTCCGTCCTGAATCTCCCATGCAACGAGGTCAAATGCTCGAAGCGGAGAGCCGCCTGTACGACTTGAACATCTTCGATTGGGCCAGCGTGGGTCCGAAGAAACCCATCACAGATCAGACTGAAGAAGCCGCCATGGTCAAAGTGCACGAAGCGAAGCGCAACGAGATCACCTACGGATTCGGGTTCGAGGTGTCGCATCGCGGCGGCAATATCCCGGCTGGAACTGTCGCCGTACCCGGAATTCCCCCCGTGCAACTGGGCAACAATCAGATCGCGCCTAGCCAGTCAACCTTTGCCAGTCCCCGTGGTTCGATCGAGTTCGACCGGCACAACATGCGAGGCCTCGGCGAAACTGTCAGTGCTGCACTCCTGTTCTCGCGCCTTGACCAGCGCGCGCTGACCACTTACGCACAGCCACACTTCATTGGCTCGCAATGGAAGTCGCTAACCAGCTTTTCAATTGAGCGCACCACCGAGAATCCCCTTTTTGCGGCGGGCCTCGGCGATCTCTCTTTTCAGGTGGAGCGGCTCATTAGCCGCAAGAGCAATACTCGCTTGCAAATTCGTTACGATTTCAATAAGACCGAGCTGTCTCATCTTCTCGTTCCCGCTCTCGTGCTACCGCAAGACCGGAATGTCCATCTCTCCACATTTTCCGGAACCCTGCTGCGAGACACGCGGGACAAGCCTCTCGATGCGCATCGTGGCGCGTTCGCGACGCTCAACCTCGCGATGACGCCCGAGGCCCTTTTCTCCAGCGCCAATTTTGCGAAACTTTTCGG
The DNA here is from genome assembly GCA_049521375.1 of Terriglobales bacterium. Taxonomy (GTDB): domain Bacteria; phylum Acidobacteriota; class Terriglobia; order Terriglobales; family Acidobacteriaceae; genus Acidiflorens. Next base: position 1,257 of record JBEKOW010000104.1, on the reverse strand, counting down.
GCAGTACGCCTATTACAAATCAGTCCATTCCATCGTGTTCGCAAACAGCGTTCGGCTGGGACTCCTCAAGTCATTCAGCAGCAGCTTCGTGCCCACCAGCCAACTCTTCTTTTCAGGAGGCGGTACCACGCTCCGCGGTTTTCCTATCGACGAGGCTGGACCGCAGCGACTGGTTCCATTCTGCAACGTGCTGAAGGGCCAGACCGGATGCGTGAATGTAACGGTTCCGTTGGGCGGACGACAGCTATTTATTTTGAATTCAGAAGCGCGCTTTCCGCTGGGGATTATGAAGGCGCTGGGCGGGGTGGTCTTCTAACGTTGACACCGCGATCAATCTGCGCAATTTCGCCGACAACTACACCAACACAATCGGCCTCGGTCTGCGCTATGCGACCCCGATCGGGCCCGTGCGCCTGGATATCGGAAAAAACGTGAATCCGGTTCCGGGCATCACGTCCATTCAGTACTACATCACTCTGGGCCAGGCCTTTTAGGAGCACCCATGCAGTGGAGAAAAATAATCCCCTGGACGCTCGCAGTGGTTGCCATTCTTTTCGGGTCTGGCATTATCGCAGGATATCTCTATTCAAGGAGTGCCAGCTTTCAGCAGTTCGCCCTGAGAAAAATGGTGGAAGAAACCAACAAGGCAACCGGTGGACGCACGCAGATTGGCAGCCTCGACTTCAACCTCTCCACGCTCACCGCGCATCTGCACGACATTATCATCCACGGAACGGAGACCCCCAGCGAGGCGCCGCTCCTCCAGGTGAAAGAATTGACCGTCACGCTGAAGATTCAGTCTGTCTTTCATCGGACCATCAATTTGAGCGAACTTCTGATTCAGCAACCCGTTGTGCACCTCGAAGTCGATCGCCTGGGCGCGAGCAATCTGCCCCAGCCTCCGCCCAGTGATTCAAATACCCACACAAACGTCTTTGACCTCGCGGTTCGCCATTTTGCGCTCACCGGTGGGGAGGTGAACTACAACGACAGGAAAATTCCACTCAGTGCCAACCTCTATGATCTGGAAACCGATATCCGGCTCGATCCCCTGGCAAACCGCTACATGGGAGCGCTCTCCTACAACAAAGGGCAGTTGCAATATGCCGGTTACGCACCTCTGCCGCATGCCTTCAGCACGAAGTTCACCGCCACTCGTTCGCTTTTCTCATTCGAAACCGCCTTAATAACAATCGGCTCATCCACCGCCTCTCTAAGGGCCGATGTCACAAACTATGCCCACCCGGTGGTCGCCGG
>JBEKOW010000103.1:0-13322 GCA_049521375.1 Terriglobales bacterium | reverse complement strand
ATAGCGCCCGTCGTAGAGTTCAACGTCAATCCGGCCGGCAGTGAGCCCGCAGTGATTGAGAACGTGTAAGGCGATACTCCACCCGCCGCCACCAGAGCCGAAGTGTAAGCAACACCCACCTGTCCGGTAGCAGTCGGGCAAGTCAGTGTCGGAGGTGCCGGAGCGATCACAATCGTGCAACTGCTCGTAGTCGTACCCGCCGCCGTGCCGCGAGAATCGACCACCTGGGCCGTGAAGTTAAACGTCCCGGCCGTAGTGGGCGTTCCCGTGATAGCGCCCGTCGTAGAGTTCAACGTCAATCCCGCCGGCAGTGAGCCCGCAGTGATTGAGAACGTGTAAGGCGATACTCCACCCGCAGCCACCAGAGCCGAAATGTAAGCAACACCCACCTGTCCGGTAGCAGTCGGGCAAGTCAGTGTCGGAGGTGCCGGAGCGATCACGATCGAGCAACTGCTCGTAGTCGTGCCCGCCGTCGTGCCGCGAGAATCGACCACCTGGGCCGTGAAGTTGAACGTCCCAGCCGTAGTGGGCGTACCCGTTATCGCACCTGTTGAAGTATTCAGTGTCAGACCATCGGGCAGCGCGCCGCCTGTGATTGAGAACGTGTAAGGAGGCACTCCACCCGCAGCCAACAGAGCCGACGAGTAAGCCGTACCCACCTGTCCGGTAGCAGTCGGGCAAGTCAATGTCGGAGGTGCCGGAGCGATCACGATCGAGCAACTGCTGGTAGTCGTGCCCGCCGCCGTGCCGCGCGAATCGACCACCTGGGCCGTGAAGTTGAAAGTCCCAGCCGTTGTCGGCGTGCCGGTGATAGCGCCCGTCGAGCTATTCAAGGTCAAGCCCGGCGGTAGCGAACCACTCGTGATCGAGAACGTGTAGGGCGGTACTCCACCGCCAGCTACCAGCGACGAACCGTAAGCGGTCCCCACCTGACCAGTCGCGCCTGCGCAGGCCAGTGTCGGCGGTGCTGGAGCGATCACAATTGTGCAATTGGTCGAGTTCGTGCCGGCTGCATTATTTCGAGAGTCCACCACCTGGGCGGTGAAGTTAAACGAGCCGGCGGTAGTCGGTGTGCCCGTAATCGCCCCCGTCGTGGAGTTCAGCGTCAATCCCGGAGGCAATGACCCGCTCGTGATCGAGAACGTGTAAGGCGATACTCCACCCGCAGCCACTAGAGCAGACGAGTAAGCCGTACCTACCTGGCCAGTAGCCGTAGGACAAGTCAGTGTCGGAGGTGCAGGAGCAATCACAATCGAGCAGTTGCTAGTAGTCGTTCCGGCCGCAGTACCCGTTGAATCCACCACCTGCGCCGTAAAGTTAAACGTCCCAGCCGTAGTCGGCGTGCCCGTAATCGCGCCCGTCGAACTGTTTAGCGTCAATCCCGCTGGCAGCGAGCCGCTTGTGATCGAGTACGTATACGGAGGTATTCCACCCCCTGCTGTGAGCGACGAACTGTAGGCGATTCCCACCGTGCCCGTGGTGGCCGCAGGGCAGGCCAGCGTGATCTGTGGCGGAGCGATCACGATCGAGCAATTGCTCGTGCTCGTGCTCGTGCCCGCCGCCGTGCCGCGCGAATCCACCACCTGGGCCGTGAAGTTGAACGTCCCGTAGGTAGTCGGCGTGCCCGTAATCGCGCCCGTCGACGGGTTCAATGTCAATCCCGGAGGCAACGAGCCGCTCGTGATCGAGAAGGTGTAAGGTGGCACTCCACCCCCGGCCACCAAAGCGGAGCTGTAAGCCACACCCACCTGGCCCGTAGCCGTAGGACAAGTCAGTGTCGGCGGTGCCGGAGCGATCACGATCGAGCAACCGCTCGTCGTTGTGCCCGCCGCCGTGCCGCGCGAATCAACAACCTGGGCCGTGAAGTTAAACGTCCCAGCCGAAGTCGGCGTGCCCGCAATCGCGCCCGTCGTAGAGTTCAGTGTCAGACCAGCCGGCAACGAGCCCGCCGTAATCGAGTACGTGTAGGGAGGAACTCCGCCCGCAGCCACCAATGCTGAGCTATAAGCCGCGCCCACCTGACCGGTAGCGGTCGGACAAGTCAGTGTCGGAGGCGCCGGAGCGATCCCGATCGAGCAGTTGCTCGTAGTCGTGCCCGCCGCGGTACCCGTTGAATCCACCACCTGCGCCGTAAAGTTGAACGTCCCCGCCGTAGTCGGCGTGCCCGTAATCGCGCCCGTCGAACTGTTCAGCGTCAATCCAGCTGGCAACGAGCCGCTTGTGATCGAGTACGTATACGGAGGTATTCCGCCCCCTGCTGTGAGCGACGAACTGTAAGCCACTCCAACCGTCCCCGTCGTGGCCGGAGGGCAAGTCAGCGTGATCTGCGGCGGAGCGATCACGATCGAGCAATTGCTCACCGTCGTGCCCGCCGCCGTACCGCGCGAATCCACCACCTGGGCCGTGAAGTTAAACGTTCCGTACGCACTCGGCGTACCCGTAATCGCGCCCGTCGACGGATTTAACGTCAATCCCGTAGGAAGTGAGCCGCTCGTGATCGAGAATGTATAAGGTGGCACTCCACCCACAGCTACCAGCGCCGAGCTATAGGCCACACCTACCTGGCCCGTTGCCGTCGCGCAAGCAAGTGTCGGCGCCGCCGGAGCAATCATGATCGAGCAACTGCTGGTAGTCGTGCCCGCCGCCGTGCCGCGCGAATCGACGACTTGGGCCGTGAAGTTAAACGTCCCAGCCGTAGTCGGCGTTCCCGTAATCGCGCCCGTCGACGGATTTAGCGTCAATCCCGGAGGCAGCGAGCCACTCGTAATCGAGAACGTGTACGGAGGTACTCCGCCGGTGGCCACGAGCGACGAGCTATACGCCACACCCACCGTGCCGGTCGCAGTCGGACAAACCAGCGCTGGGACCGGTGCAGCGACCACAATGCTGCAACTCGCGGTTGCAGTGCCCGCAGCCGTGCCCGTCGAATCGACAACCTGCGCAGTAAAGTTGAACGTTCCGCCCGTGGTCGGGGTGCCCGTGATGGCTCCCGTCGACGGATTCAGCACCAATCCCGGAGGCAGCGAGCCGCTTGTGATCGTGAACGTATACGGAGGTGCTCCGCCGGTCGCGACCAGAGCCGAAGAATAAGGAACGCCCGCCTGTGCCGAGTTGCTCGGGCAGATCAGGGAAATCGCCGGCGGCGCAATTGTGATCACGCAGTTCGCGGTCGCCGTACCCGCCGCGGATCCCGTCGAATCGACCACTTGCGCAGTGAAATTAAACGCTCCGTACGTGGTCGGCGTGCCCGTAATAGCGCCCGTCGATGGATTCAGCACCAGTCCCGGCGGCAGCGATCCGCCGATGATCGAGAACGAATACGGCGGCACTCCACCCTTCACTACCAGGGCGGACGAATAAGCCACACCCACTTGCCCGGAGCCGCCCGCGCACCCCAGAGATATCGGCTGCACAATCTTGATTTCGCACTTTAGGTCGAAGAACGCGCCGAGCGAGTCTGTCACCTGCGCCGTATAAAAGAAATTACCGCCCGTGGTCGGCGTGCCGCTGATCAGCCCGGTCGATGAATTAAGCATCAGTCCCGGTGGCAGCGCGCCTGCAATGATTGCGAAAGTGAACGGTGCAACTCCGCCGTAAACCGGCAGCTGTACGCTGAATGGTTCTCCTACCGCGCCCGTGTTGAGCTTCGGACAATCGATCGAGACGTGAACGTATACCTGAAGGCGGCAAGTGGCCGTCGCGACTTTCCCGGTGGAGTCGGTAGCCTTCGCCTTGTAGTTGTAGACGAATACTTTGCTTGGAGTACCCGTGATATCGCCCGAAGAGGGGTCGAGCGTTAGACCGGCGTCAAGCTTCCCCGTCGCCAGGGAGAACGTATACGGCGCGACCCCGCCGCTCGCCACCACTGCGGAACTGTAGGCAACTCCCTGTTCGGCAATAGGAGACGCGCAACTAACCGTCAAGGATTGGGCAGCCCCCAGCGAGCTGAGGAATGTCAGGCTGACGATCGAGAGGATCGCCGCGACGGCGCATCGGCATACGAGCTTCATGGGATTGCTCCTCTAAATTTTTCGGGGGGAGGTTTTTCAGAACGTAATGCGACCACGGAAACTTAGCGGCAAGTGTGCAACTTGTCAAGCCAAAGTTTTCATCAAGTTAGAATCTGAAGCTAAAGCGAAACTTAAGTTGCAATCGGTTGCAACTATTGAGCAAATCGAGTTCTAGTGCAAAACTAGGCGGCCAACCAAAAATTTCCTTCAAACCACAGCTAGGAAAGCGCTTTGAATGATCTTGACCATCACCGCGGTCAGATGCAACACTAACAACGGATCGCAACTTGCACGTTGCGCGCCATCATTGCATTCCGGATTTCAACAACAACTTCAGGTAGGATTTTGGTAGGGCCACCAGCCCAAACGGGGAATTGTTTTCATGACCATTTTGATAACGGTGATTCACGTGATCGTTTGTTTCTTCCTGATCGCGGTAGTTCTGCTGCAGAGCGGCAAGAGCGGCGACCTCGCTGCAGCCTTTGGAGGACAGGGTAGCCAGACCGCATTTGGTCCCCGCGGCGCCGCCTCGGCGCTCTCCCGCGCAACCACCTGGTCGGCCATCATCTTTATGGTCACATCGATCGTGCTCTCGATTTATGCAGCCCGCAAAACCGGTCCGTCATCCGTGCTCTCCGGAGTGAAAGCCTCAACGACAAAATCCCAGACCGTGCCGGTGGCTCCGTCAGCGCCCCCCACCGTTCCCCAGAATCAGGCGCCCACCCAAAAATAAGTAACACGGATTTCCTGCAGTAAGGTTCGTATCACGTTTTGAAACTTACTCCGATTCCTGAGAGTGTGTGCGTTTTTTCACCTCTCCACCATCTCATTTAAGGCCTAAGTCATCCCGAGCGTAGGCGCACTCTCACGAAGTGAGGCTCTGACGGAGTCGAAGGATCCCTAACTCGCGGGTTCTGTCGAGAGCGCGGCTTCCAATCGCGCAGAAGTGAATTGGCAGATTCTTGGGGTTTTGCCTTACCTGACGGCCGATGGCTGACGGCTGATACCTACCGGAGAAACGGATTCTCCACCCGCTCCTCGCCAATAGTCGTCTGCGGCCCGTGTCCCGGAAACACCAAGGTCTCATCCGGCAGGGTCAAAATCCGGTCGCGCAGCGATCGCACGATCTTCTCGAACGACCCGCCCGGCAGATCGGTTCGCCCAATGCTCCGGGCAAAAAGGGTGTCGCCCGCGATCAGCACCTTCTCCGCCGGAAAATACAGGCACACACTCCCTTCCGTGTGCCCGGGAGTGTGCAGGACTTTCGCTTCGAGCTTCCCCGCCCGCAAAGTCTGGTCGTGCGCGAGGCTGGCCTCAATTTCGACTTTCCCCGGATCCCGCATCCCCAGCCAACTCGCCTGCACGTCCAACATCTTCAGCAGTCCGTAGTCATTCTGATTGAGCAGGATCGGCGCGCCCGTTCGAGCCCGCAGCTTCATCGCTCCGCCCACATGGTCGATGTGAGCATGCGTAATGACGATCTGTTTCAACTGCAGTTTGTGCTGTTCCAGGATGGCGACGATGTCTTCAATATCGTCTCCCGGATCTATCACCATAGCCTCATGCGAGGTTTCATCGCCAATGATCGAGCAATTGCACTGCAGCGGCCCCACCGGAATGACTTCATGAATCATGCGCTTATTTTCACATGAATGGCAAAACATGAGTGCAAGTCAAAAGTCAAAAGTCAGACTGAAGAAGTAAACCCTTGATCCATGCACGACTGGCTCAGGTCTAAGGGTTTAACTTCTTCAATCTGACTTCTGACTTTTGACTTGCCTTCCCTACCCCGCCGCCACCATCTTGCCCACCTTGCTCTGGTCCGAGCGGAACCGCAACAGCGCCGCAATGTTCCCCGCGCGATCCAGATCGTCGACATCTTTCAAGTAGTACAACTCAATATCGCGCCGGATCGCCAGCGGAATGATCGCATCGCAAACGTCCGCCAACTCCCGCGTCTCGTGGCCGCAAGCCGCGCAAACCGCCACTATATGCGCATCCAGGTGTCCGCAATGCGGACATTCAACCGCATGAGCCGAATAATTTTCTCCCAGGAACAGGCTCTGCACTTCTCCCGCCTCCAGCGCCTGCAGCACGCGTCGCAATCCGGTCACGCCGCGTCCATTCGCCTTGGCAAAGTCGAGCGCTTCGTTCAATTTGGAATTTCCCCGCTCCGTGATCCACTTTTCCAGCACTGAATTCGCCCGCTCGCGGATCTCCTCGTTCGAAACGCTGGCCACATCCGCCGAAAAGCGCCCGATCACCCGCTGCTTCACATACGGATGCAGTTGCGCCTCGAACTCCGCCCAGTTCACGTCCTGGCAACCAACAATCAGCCGCTCCCACTCGCCGCGCTCGAAACCCATGCGCAGCCGCTCCGACACCGCCTTGAAATGCTGTAACGCTTCTTCGGACACTCGTCTCTCCGCGTGCCCCGCCTCGTATCCGTTGTACCCGTAACTGGCGCCGCTCCGTGACAGCAGGTGCACAATGGATGCCCCCTCCCGCAAATCATCGAGCCGCAAATCAAAAAAACGCGCCCGCTGCCGGTCCACCACCGCCACGCAAAGGTTGGGCTGAGCTCCCAGCAACGCAGCCAGCGGCCTCAACTGAAAACGCGACTGCAGAAATATTCGCGTCGTCCCCAGCCGCGGAGGCAGTTCATATTCCTTCCAGAAATTCTGTGCCGAGCACGCAAACACAGCTCGTCCCTTGGATTGCCCGCGCAGATTGGTCGCGAAATCGAGCACGCGATCCAGGTCCGCATGCAGAGATCCGTTTTTCCCCTGCGCCCCCGCGCTTTTCAGCGCCTGCTTCACCACATCTTTGGCCACGATGGCCTCGCTGCGATGCGACCGGTCCTGGGGAGGCTCGGGCTGGAGGTAAAAGCTCAGGGCGCACGCGCCTTTTGATTCGTCCGCCTGAAAAGCAGCCAACTCACGGATTTCTTCCCGTGTCATCATCTCGATTTCTCCTTGATTATTTCGATGCCGAAGCGCGAGTTTTGACGAAGGGAGCCTGGGGAAATTCTTTAGCCACGGAAGGCGCGCTGCGCACACATTCGCGCGCCCGCTGCACCGATTCTCGTACCGCCTCCGGATGGCGGCCGGTGATCGAGGAAATCTCGTTCAGCGAGAACCCCTCAATTCCATACAGAAGAAAAGCTTCGCGGTCGGTTCGGTCCACGCCCTCAAGCGCCACCTCCACCAGTGCAACCATCTCATCGGAATACGTATTCTGTTCCGGATTCGCCACCCGCCGGTCCTCGATCGCACTCTCCCGCGTCCACACCTCATCCGCCCGGTGGAACTGCAATGTCACCTCATCGGACGCCAGCACGTTTTGCAGCCGGGAACTATCCTCCAGATGCACCGGCGAGTCGAGTTCATGAAGCCGCTCCGTCATCTCGCCGATCGCCTCCAGCGCCATCCGGTAGAGCCATGGTTCCAGCGCCATCTTCTCCGGACGGTCATGGTCACCGAGAGCCCGCGCAATCACCTCGTTCACCACTTCAGGTGCCGCGAGCCGCCCGTCGGGTTGCCCCTCTTCCGATTGACGGAAATAAAGCTCGCGCTCCACGAACCGTTCCAGTCGAGCCAGGTTCGCATTGACGTACGACCCGATATCGTCCGCGGAAATCGTCGGCGCCTGCACCGATGCCAGGGTCTTTTCAAACGGCACGCCCGGCTCGGCGGCAGACTCCTGGGACCCTCCGCGCCACCGCCGCCAGCGATGACTCGACCTCAGCATTTCTTTATGCCGGTTGATCTGCTGCATTAGGTCGTCAAACGCCGTCTTGATGGCCGCAGTCGGGCTCGACGCCTTCTTGTCCGCCGTCAACTGCCCCGAAGGCAAGCGCAGGTTCAGCGAGACCTCCGTCCCCTCGCGCGCGGAGTTCTGTTCGAGAACCGCCTTCAGGTGCACCAGTTCGGGCCGGAACACCTGCAGTCGCTTCTGGATTTTCTCAATCTGGTGGTTAACTTCTTTTTCGATGTCGGGAGTTTTCTGGACCTTGTAACTGACGTGAACGTTCATTTTTCGAGCCTCGAACGCGGGAGCAGATCCCGTGAAGCTGCGGTCCTGACAATTCAATTGTACACCCCCTGGGAACACGCAAGGATGGCCCAATTGATCCGCCGGAGTCCACAAGCGCGAGTGCCCCATTCACTTGCCCTTTGCGCGATTGAAGGGACCTTCAATCCTTCTCCGCACACCAACGCTCGGTCAGGTCACGACGTGCGATTCCACGACCGCATCCGTGCGCCTCCAGCGAAGACCCGATTTCAAAACATGCTCCCGCCACGTAGCTTTCTATCTTCTATCTGCGAGTTAAAGCGAGTCATGACCGATCGGAGCACAAAAGAAATCATGAAAGAACTCAGTCGCCTCATGCTGGAACAAGTCGAGAGCCTGAAACACGAAACTTTCATGGGAATCAGCCCGGATGAACTTCGCCGCCAGGAAGGCCGCCTCAAACGGATCCGCGAGCTTTCCGCCGACTATCTGGCCGCGCTGCAAAGAAATGATCCGTAGCGCGGCCAACCAAATTGCCCCTCCCCCAACTCTTAGGAGCGTTGTTGGACCAGACTTCTGAGTGAGGGAAGAATGCATGTCGGAAAAGCCTAATTTGACCCTGCCCGCAAAGGTTGACAAATTATCGAGTCGACGCACCCCAACGATCCGGAAAAAGCCCAGATTACCATCGAGGGCGCGGACACCCTCTATAGCGAAATTCGCATCGAAAATAAACTCACCACCGCTGACGGAGAACAGGTGCGCCTCCGCAAAGATGCCGAAGTCGAAGTCACAATAGAGGCCGACCCCGCAGCCACCACCCCCAGCCCTCAGCCGAGCGCCTAGGAGAATGATGCAGCCTCAACAGGCGGCCGAGGCGTGGCGTCCCCGCAAGCAGCTTCGCCAGCCGAGAAAAGATGACATTGTTTTAGGCTTTACGCTTTACGCTCGAGCCTTCCGGTAGCACTTCCTGGCTGTGAACTCGAGGCTAGTGACTCGAGGCTCGCAACTCGCGGCTCACAGCTCGAACCATTAACGCCAAACCGGCAGCGGCTTCTCCACCCGCGGCGGATCAAGGTTGCTCATTCTCCACTTGGAGTACGAGACGCAGTTTCTCGACCACACTCCCTGGGGGCAAAACCTGAGGCTCGCTACACACGCCGCCGCGTCCTTCGCGTCGATTCGCCCGCAGCTATCGTCATTGGGCTCTCCGCCCAGGGCGTGAATCCCGTTCGGAGTGACGTAAAACCATCGCGGAGCCGTGGGCCTCGTCGAAGGTTTAGTCTCCGTCGCCGCCGGCAGCGCGGTCGTGCTCTGCTCTCTCCAGCAAGGCTTCCCGTCAATGGGAGACACAGCATCGCGCGCGTCCAAACAAGGAAATGCCGTGTAGAAACCATCGGGCACCGCGCTCTCGGCAGCCATCGCCGCCTTCCCTCGCTTCGGTCCGCTGAAGAACCGGACCACCGGCAGAAACAGAATGACTACCAGAAAACTCGCGGTAACAGGATATCTTCCCGCCCACCGCAAAAAGGGAGGCAAATCGAATCCTGTTTTTCCGCTGGGCTGAACTCGGGGCGGTGGTGCATCAAGATCCGGTCCCGCACTCACCACCTCATCCGGCGCCCACGGCGATCGGATGAGCGGCTCGTTCCGCCGAAAACTCGCTAGCTGCTTGTCATACGCAGCTCGGTGACTCGGGTTAAAAAGCACCCGGTAGGCTTCATTGAGCTCTTTGCTTTTTTCCTCGGAAGCCCGCTTCCAGTATGCCGAGGCGTTCGGCACGCTATCCGGGTGCACCTGCCGGATCAGCTCTCGGTATGCCCGCTTGACTTCTTCTTGCGTTGCGGTCTCCGGAATGCCAAGAACCGTGTAATAGGTGTCCTCGCTCATCGCCGTTGCCTGGAACAGCTGAAGTCATCGCGTCAGCGTAAGTTGCAGTAACCAAATTTCTAAGTTACCGCCTCAACGCCAGTCGCCTACCTGTTATCGATGCGAGTTGCGCGAGTTACACACTTACGAAGCAGACTCAAGAGTCTAACAAGCTGCCTGTCCATAGTCACGACAATTAGCGCCAGATAGCCCATTTGGACTAGGAAATAAGTGGAAGGCTACAACTAAACCCAATCACGAATTCATTGTCATCGTGAGCGGGACACTCCGACTCGGAAATGCGAGGCCGCCAGCGGAGTCGAAGGACCCCTGCAAGAGCTCGAGCGCCCAAGCTTCGGTAGCTCATGCCCCTTCAAGAGTTGCTCGGGAAAGTCTAACTGCAATATTGATCCCAAAGGAAATCCAAATGGAGACTTCTACTTCACATACTCCGAGTCCTGGGTCAGTGCCTTCGGCATCGCCACCGGAAACGGCGGAAATTCCTCTGAGAATCCCTTGAACAGGGCCACCGTCACCTCCGAACGCCGGGTACCATCATGCACCGCGATCTTATGCGGATTGCCCTCCGAATACCCTTCCCACAACGAAACCCCCGCATAGGCACCATCTTTGCGGAGAACGTAATACGTCATATCGACGAACCTGAGCTTCGCCATGTCGCCGTTGTAGTTGCGGACGATGCGCTTCAAAGCATCCGTGCCCGCTTCCAGAGGCGACATTCCGCGCCGCATATTCTCCACGATGGTGTGCGCGCCCGCGACCTTAATATTCTCTTCCCCGCTGCCCGTTGCGCCTGCCGAGCCCACATCCTGATCGGTGTAGCAGCCTGCGCCGATGATGGGCGAGTCGCCGCATCGTCCGGGGAGTTTGAACGCGAGACCGCTGGTCGTAGTGATACCGGAGATTTCTCCCTTGCCGTTGAGCGCCGAGCAGTGAATGGTCCCCGTCGGCGGAAACAGAACGCGGCGAATCGCCGCCATGCGGAACTCAGGTTCAATGCCAAGCCTCGCGGCGTGCTGGTCAAGCCGCTTAATCTGTTCTTCCCAACGCTGGGCTTGCGGTTTGGCGTCCGAGGTTGTCGAAGGTGGCTTCCAGTTGGGATCAGCCAAACCGGGACCCCACCAGTCGTCGGTCGAATGGTTCTCCTTCCACAGGAGCCAGATCTTTCGGGAGCGCTCGGTCAGCAGATTCTCACGCGGAAAGCCCATTGCGACCGCGAATCGTTCCGCGCCTTCGCCCACGAGCATCACGTGTCCGGTGTGTTCCATGACCGCTTTCGAGACCATCGAGACGTTCTTGATGTTGCGGACTCCGCCTACTGATCCGGCGCGGCGCGTGGGGCCATGCATGCAGCAGGCGTCGAGTTCGACCACTCCCTCTTCGTTGGGAAGGCCGCCGAGTCCGACGCTGTCGTCGTTCGGGTCGTTCTCGGGACCCTTGACCACGCGGATCGCGGCGTCGAGCGTATCGCCGCCGTTGATCAGGAACGCAAATGCGTCGTCGAGATAGTTGACGCCGTTGTTGGCGCAGACGATGATCGGCCGCTTCGCGCTTCCCGATCCATTGGACTTACCGGCATCGGATTTCCCGGCATTCTGCGGGGTTCCATCCGATGCATTCAGGCTGGTGGCGAGTGAAGCAGCAACGGCGGAGCCGAGGAATCCACGACGAGTGATCGACATGCTTTCTCCTTGCGGTGAAACGGGAGGATATCACGAACAATACAGCGCGGGCGTCAGCCGCAGAACCGCAACACGCGGGCGATGCCCTCGCGAAAGCGGTCAGGCTCGGTGATCAGACTCAGCACGAGATGTCCTTCGCCGGGGAAATCGTAGAAGTGTCCGGGATGCACGCTTACCTGCGCATGGCGCAGCAGGCGGATGGCGAGGTCCTCGTCGCTGCCCAATGCGGGGACTCGGAGCACCACGTACCATCCGCCTTCGACCTGCAATCGGGTGCACGCGGGATGGAGAACTAGTTGACGGTCGAGTTCGCTGAGATTCGCCCGCAGACGATCGAGCAAGATCGGCTGGATCTGTTTGCGCAGATCGAGGAACGTATCGGCCGCAAGTTGCACGGGCGCATTCAGCGAGAGATACGTATCGGCGATCACCTCAAGTCGCGCTCCTGCCTCAGCGACTTTCTCTGGAGGTCCGCTTGTGACCAACCAGGCGAGCTTCATCTGGGGGAGCGCGGAGACTTTGGAGATTCCGCTGAGCGTGAAGGTTAGCGCATCGGCGTTCGCGGCGAAGCTCGGGCGCGGCTCGCCATCGTGCGCGTAGTCGAGAAAGACTTCATCCACGATCAGGGCCGTGTTGTAGTCGCGGCAGAAGTCGTTGAGGGCGGCGGTTTCCGAGGGCGAAACATAGGATCCGGTTGGATTGTTGGGATGGACCAGGATTACGGCCCGCGAGCGCGGCGTGGCTGCCTTGTAGAGCGAATCGAAGTCGATTTGCCATCCGTGATCGTAGATGAGCGGGTAAGGCACGAGTTTGACGTCGCAAAGATCGGCCAGAAACTCGAACAGCGGATAACTTGGCTTGGGGACCAGAACCTCGTCGTCCGGATTGCAGAGGAGACGGAAGACGTAGGAATAAGCCTCGCTTGTGCTGGTGGTCAGAACGATGCGTTCGGGATCGAGAGCGAAGACGCGGTGCGCATCGTGATAATAGCGGCAGACCGCATTGCGAGCTTCGAGCAGGCCTCGCGGCTGAGGGTCGTAACGCATGGCTTCGGGATTTGCGAGAGCGGCGAGCACGATTTCGGGATCAGGGGAGATTCCGGCTTCGGTCGGGTTCGAGATCGTGAGGTCGAAAATCTCATGGCCGGAAGCGCGGACCTCTTTTAGAACGCGGGTGAGATCGTTAGGAGCGAGATGCCAGTTGGTGCGGGTCGAAAACATGGGCGCAGGACAGTTTACGCCAGTCGGGAATGGATATTTACCAGTTAGTATCGGGAAGCCCCTGTGGCCGACTCTTAAGAATCAGGGAGTTAGGGGCGGTTTTTTCGGATATCTATGAAAACGCGGGAGTTAGAGCGGCGATGGAGGGCGGGATTTTTGTCAAGAGGGAGGAGTTCTATATTTCCCTGTAAGTGATTGTTTTTTAAGGAGATACGGAGTGGATCAGAATGGCGGGTCAGATAGTGTTTCCTGGTATAATAAAAGGTAGATCGAGAAAAAATTGAGCGCGGCCTTGCGGCCGCGCTTTTTGTTTGCCCTCAGAGGAAAACGATGAGTCTTGAGGCGAGATGGCGATGAGATTGGGGAATATGCGGGACGCAGCGCCGAGATCGCCGGCGTAGAGGGAAAAGAAGTTGGGGGTTCTACAGTGTTGCTGCCGGCTTCCGTGTTTCCCACCCTAAAATCGCACAGAACGCGATTTTAGGATGGGGCACCTGCGGAAGAGT
>JBEKOW010000102.1:0-13324 GCA_049521375.1 Terriglobales bacterium | reverse complement strand
TCAATATTCACCATTCCTTTCTGCCTGCATTCGTCGGTGGAAAGCCCTACCATCAGGCGTTTCAGCGCGGAGTGAAGCTGATTGGCGCGACCGCTCACTACGTCACTCATATCCTCGACGATGGCCCCATCATCGAACAGGATGTCGTCCGCATCTACCATCGCGACACTGTCGAGGATCTCGTCCGCAAGGGCCGCGACATCGAAAAAGTTGTGCTCTCGCGAGCCGTCCGGTGGCATGTGGAAAATCGTGTGCTTCTCTATGGCACCCGCACCGTGGTATTTCAATAACCCAGCCCCGAAACCGCCGTCCGGCAGGGAAAGCCGCCCGTCGGAGCGGTACGTTCACCTCCGTAACCGACTAAACAATTGCGCGACCCGGCGCTTTCGGATTTACTTAAAAATGCCGTTTTCGACCGGATTGACCGGTTCCAAGGAGCGAACGTTTGGTTGAAGACCCTCGATGGGAGCTGGCTCTGCTGGCCACCGTGCAGGCCTTTTACCAGCGGATACTCAGCGAACAGATTGGCGGAACGCTTCCCACTCCGGCGGAATTGACTCGCGACGCGCTGACCCAGGCGCATGACGTTCGCCGCACGCTTCAAGAGATGCATCGGTGGAATCAGCTTCTCGACATGGCCATCACTCCCGCCATGCTGCGGCTGGGGATGACGTCCGATCTCGATGCGGAGGTGGCCGAGGCCCTGCTGCGCTATTTCGCGCGCCATCGCGATGACTCGGCGGCCAACCGCGATAAAACCGATCTCGTCGCAACTTTCCTCTATCGTCACCCTCGTGTGCCGGGCCAGTGGGAGCGGCACGGCTACGGCCTGGACGGATCCATTCCACTTTCCCCGCTGGAAATTGCTCTCCTCGAAATTCTGTCCGAATCTGACGTTCCCGAGCTTTCGGAGCAGGACGTGCAGCTTTTGCGCGAATTTGGTCCTCTGCTCGAGCAGGCAAATCGCTTTCAGGATTTTACGGAACTCATGGACTCGGGCATCGTTTCCAGGGTTCGGGAGCTGAAGGCGGCACTGGGCGAGTCGATTTATCATCCCGGAGTTCTAGCGACGCTCGCTCCCTACAATGCTGCGTTCGGCGAACGTTTTCACACTCTGTTCGCTGCCGCCGCAGGCGAGATCAGGAATTTCGCGCGCCAGCTCGAACAACTCGGCGGCAGCATTCTGACTACGATCGAAGGCGTGGAGATCACCGTCGATCACATCGCTGCATTGGATGAGAAGACGTTGCTGCAGGTCGATTATGTCGCGGCCCTGGAAAAATTCCGCCGCGTCTCGCGTCTGAAGAAGGAGCTGGAGCGCAGGCCGCCGGTTCGACGCGCCCAGGCCACGGGCCGGCCCCCGGCTCATGCGGTCGGCGCTGGCGGCGCCGCAGCCGCTCCGGCCCGGGAGGTGGTGTACGTACCATCCCCCATCACTCCACAGGCGTTGTCCGCCGAAGAAACCAAATTGCGGAGAGTGGAAGAATCGATTCGCGTCTTCGTGCGTGTGGCCGATCCCAAATGCCGCCAGATCGTCCCCATGCGCTATTTCAATGTGACGCTGAACCCCGCTGAGGTTGACGCATACACCGCCGACTATCTCGAACAAGCGAGCCCCATCGCAGATTGCGCGCGCATGTTGCTCCGAATGGTCGCGCTCACCGCGCGTATGACCACCGAGATGGAAGAACTCAGGCGCTCCTCACAGTCCAGCAAGGTGTGGAGGTTGCACGCCGATTCCCTGGTAATTCTCATCGACATTGCCACCCGCCTTGACGAAGCGGCCAGTCGGCTTACCTCGGCCAATGGCCACGGCTCACTCGCCGGAGAACCCGGGACCGTCGCAAATGGCGGGCCCATGGCCGCATCTCTCGAAAAGCTGCGTCAACGCACTGCCGAGGCAGTCAAGCTGATTCGCGGGGCGTGACAACGCTGACAACTAACGCAAGGCTGGACCGCAACAAAGTAAAAATGAGCACAACTCTCAGGGAGTTCGGACCTTTGCCGCGATTGCAGGCCCGAGCATTTGGAAGTGACCCACGTTCCAGGTATAGATCTTGGTAGCGCGAGCCTTTAAAGCGCACTGACCCAATAAGGCATCGTAAACCGTCCCGCCCACAACGCCTTCACTTGCAGCTTCCCGAATCGCCTGTCGATATTGGGGGACGTCCAGCGAAATCAATTCCAGCCGATCCGCGACGGAATCGAGACACAATAAAGCCTGATCAACGCCGAAACCCAGTTTTCCCGGCAACCGCGTTAGAGTCGCATAGAGTTCCGCCAGGCTGTGCGCGGCGCAACACGCATTCTTGCGGTCGGCACGGGCAAGAACGGCAAAACTCTTCTCGTAGTGTTCATGACCGTCGAGGAATGATGCGACCAGAACCGACGTGTCGAAAAAAGATCTCAATGTTTCTTGCCCAATATTTGCCGTTCTCGCTCTTTGCGAACCTTGCGGATGGTTTCGTCGACCACCGCAGCCTTCAATGGGCCGGTTCGAAACACCAGGATGCCCTGCCTCTTGTAGGACGTCGCATTGCCTCGCACTGGACGCAACACAATGTGATCATCGAAGGATTCGATCTCCAAGGACTCGCCGGGTTCGAGTTGTAACTGCTCGCGAACGGGCTTGGGGAGCACCAGACGTCCGGCCTGATCGACGCTGAGAATGGCATTCATAATGGTATTCTACCATAACTAATACCATTGATTTGGAAATATCGGAACAAGCAGGGTGACAAAAAACAAGAGGGATGAACGTTAAGCTCATCCCTCTCGATGTTGTCTCCGGACAACGCGAATCCGCTCCCGCCGTCGTTTAGTGAATGTCGAACTGCTCCTGGTGCAGAGCGGGATCCGACTTCACGATGATCGTTTTCTTCGTCAGCTCTTCCATTTCATTGAGCAGCCGAGCGTTGCCGGCCTTGAGCGCCTTCGCAACTTCCGGATTCACCCGCAACATCACGTCGCTGTGCTCCAGATGCTGCGAAATCTTGCGCATCTCCACGTAAATTTCGTTGCAGATGGTGTTCACGGCCTTCACAAACCCGGTGGACTGGCAATAGGGGCAGGGTGATCCGATGGTGCGCTCGAGCGATTGCTTTACCCGTTTGCGCGTGATCGCCACCAGGCCGAAATCGTTAAACTGCAGCACCTTGGAGGGCGCCCGATCCGCGCGCAGCGCCTCTTCCAGCGCCTGCATCACTTTCTGACGGTTGCGGCGCTCATCCATGTCGATGAAGTCGATGATGATAATGCCGCCCAGATCGCGCAGCCGGACCTGCCGCACAATCTCGCGGATCGCATCCACGTTCGTTTTCACGATCGTGTCTTCCAGCCGCGAGGTCTTGCCAACGTACTTGCCGGTGTTCACGTCGATCGCGACCAGCGCTTCGGTCTGGTTGATGACAATGTAGCCGCCGCTCTTCAGCCAGACTTTCGACTTCAGCGCCTTGTTGATTTCTTCATTGAGGCCGAACTGCTCAAATAGCGGCGTCTCCTTCGTATAGAGCTTCACGCGCTTGACCAGTCCCGGCTGGAAGCGGTTGGCAAAACGGAGGATCCGCTCGTATTCGATTTCAGTATCGACCCAGATCACGGAGAAATCGGAACTCACCTGATCCCGGAGCACGCGCTCCACCACATTGAGATCGTGGTAGATCAGCGCCGGTGACTTGCTGGCTTCCGAGCGCGACTTGATTTCGTTCCACAGGTTTTTCAGGAAGCGGATATCAGCCCGCAGTTCCTCGTCGCTGGCGCCCGCTGCCGCCGTGCGCACAATGAAGCCACCGCCGCCATTCTCGCGCTCGCTCTGGATGATGTGCTTCAGCCGCTGCCGTTCATCTTCGGATGCAATCTTGCGCGACACGCCCGTGTGGTTCACGGTTGGCATGAAGACCAGAAACCGTCCCGGCAGCGCGATATGACTGGTAATGCGCGCGCCCTTCTTGCCGATCGGCTCCTTGGCAATCTGCACCAGAATTTCCTGGCCTTCCTTTAGCAGTTCGCTGATCTGGGGCACCACGGTATTCTCGCGGCTGCGGAAGCGCCTGCGTTGGCCACCACGCCGCCCTCCGCGCCGTTCCGTGCCGCGGTCGCCGCCACGCCGCTGCGTGCGCTGCAACAATCTCGCTTCCGGAGCGGGACCGCGCACCACCGCGCTGGCATCCACTGTCCCGTCGCCAATCGCCTCTGCCTCCAGCAACGCTTCGGCTTCGGCCTGCGCCTCTTCCAGTTCCAGTTCTTCGGCCTCGCGTTCTTCGGCTTCCAGAACCGCCTCGGGAACTTCGCCATTCTCGCCCGCTTCGGCAGCCGGAGTTGAAGCCGTCTCTCCCACACCGGCCGGCAGCAGTTCTCCTCCAGCGGCTCGCGTCTCTTCTTCTACTTCTTCAAAGCCGTCATCGTCGCCGGGCTCTTCCCCGTACGCCGCGAGATCGGCCTCCTCTTCTTCAATCTCCTGCTCTTCGACATGGCCGTGAGACGCCTCATGGTGAACTTCTTTCGGAATCTCGCGCGTTGCGGTGTCAGGTCCGAGGGCGGCGGCAAAATCCGCCTCATGCGCGATTTCGTATTCCGCGGTCTCGTCGTCCGGTTCGATCTCAGCCGCAGGCTGCGCTTCCTGGCGGAATTCCGCCATTTGCGGAGCGGCGCCTGCCGCGGCGGACGGCTCTCCACGGGCGCTCGAACGCGCCTCTTCGTATGTTGCGGCTGGCGGCGCATGATCCTGCAAGGCCTGATCCTGCGACTCATGCTCATGTTGTTCGTGGAGCGGTTCCGTTGCTTCGACCGCGAAAATCGGCTCGTCTTCCGGGAAATTGGCAAGGATCGACGGTTCCACCGGCTGTTCCGGCGTCGATTCCAAAGAAAGCGCCGAGGGCGCGCTCTGCGCCTGCCGCTGATACTTCGAAATCGACTCGCCCGGCAAAATTATCGGCTGATATCCGGGAGGAGGACCATAATCGTAGTCGCGACCCGGACGGCTGGGCGGCGTTCCACGCTGAAAACGCGAGGATGATCCACCGCGTGGTTCGAAGCCCGCGGACCGATCGGACCGCTCGCCGCGATCGCTGCGTACGTCACTTCGCGGTTCGCTCGTTCTGGAATCAACGCCCGCGTCACTTGTTCTCGGATCGATGCTTCGCGGCTCTACTCCCCGCGCTTCCGGCCGGCCTGCACCGCGCCCGCCATTCTCCGGACGTCTGCCGCGCCGGCGCCGCCTGCCACGAAAATCGCGGCTATCGCGGGTGGGCTCCACCGCATTGCCCGGTTCCGCGTTTGTGGTTTCAAATCCATCTGCTTCGTCGCTGCCGGGCTCGGCAAGTTGCGCTTCGCCGGCAGTTTCCACGGGACGCCGCTGCATCCCTTCATTCTGCTGCTGCACGGGACGATTCGCCGGGATGGCTTCATCCAGGTCTTCGTCCTGTTGTTCCAGATCCATGAAGTCGGAGACGTACAGGAAGGCGTCGCGTTCGAGACCTACATCAACAAAGGCTGACTGCATGCCTGGCAGCACGCGGGTTACTCGGCCCTTATAAATCGAGCCTGCTAAGGTGTATTCGTTTTCGCGTTCGAGGTAAATTTCCGCTAACTGATCGTCTTCTGTGATCCCCACTCTTGTTTCGTGAGGTGTGGCGGATACAAACAATTCCTTGTTCATTGCTACTCCGGTTGCTACTCACCGGACCAGAAGCACAAGGCCTGCGGAAGGATCAATAGCTCAGCGCCGCTCGTTGTCAAGGTAATGTCATGAGCGGGCCAGTTCCCGGCGCTCACGCCGGAAGCTGCACTGCAGTGAATTTTTCGTAATCGTCTGCACTGATCGCGTTAAGCCACGTTGCCAGGCTTGTGGCCACTCTCTCTCAACACCCGAGGGGGCCGTTTCCCGCCTGACCGGCTTCAATCCTGTCCGGCCTCTACTTCGCCGGTAATCTGCCCTACTTTTCGCGAGGGCGGCTCGTAATTAATCCTGTTCCTTGCAATCTTGTTTCAAGGCGCGCCGTCTCGCTTGCGAGAAACAACCGCCCAACTCTGCCTCTCCGGCTCAGTTCACAAAACGGCGCATCCTGACGTTCATCACGATCCCCAGCGCCAAAAACATGAAAAGAACGGAAGAACCTCCATAGCTCATTAGCGGCAGAGGTATTCCGGTGACCGGCATAAAGCCGACCACCATGCCGACATTGACCAGGATGTGAAAACTAAGCACAGCCACCACACCCATGACCAGAAATGCCCCGGCGCGGTCGGGCGCCGTTTGCGCATTCTGCGTCAAACGCATCAGCACTATGAAGTATAACAGCAGAACCCCCAGAGCTCCTACAAACCCGTGCTCCTCGGCAAACGCGGCAAAAATGAAGTCGGTCTGCGGCACCGGAAGAAACGCCAGGTGTGTCTGCGAGCCCTGGCTGCTGCCCCAAATGCCTCCCGAACCCACCGCGATAAGGGATTGATTAACTTGATACCCGGAGCCCTGACGGTCCGCATCCGGATCTCGAAAACTGCTCAAACGCTCTTTCTGATACGGCTTTAAGATCTTGATCCACGCCACCGGCAGCAGCAGCGCCAGAATCAGCATGACCACCAGCGCCTGCTTCCAGCGCAGTCCGCCCAGAAAAAGTCCCATGATGGCCACCGGCAGGTAAGTCAGCGCTGTCCCCAGATCGGGCTGCTTCAAGACCAGCAGCATGGGAAAGCTCACGATCGCGCCCGCTTTCAGAAAATCGGGCCAGGAAAGATCGCGCTGCTGGAGATCGGCAAAGTATTTCGCGACCGCCAGAATCAGAATCAGCTTCACCCACTCCGAGGGCTGAAAGTGACCGCCAGCCGGCATCTTGATCCAGCGCTTCGCACCCAGGTATCTCTGCCCAAATAAAAGCACCGCAATCAGCGAGGCGAGCGCAACCACGTACATCCAGTGAACCTGTTCGAGCAGAAGTTGATAGTTGATGAGGCTGACCACAAACATGGCAGCCAAGCCACCCAGAATCCAGTAAATCTGTTTGAGGTAGAGATGGGATTCGGCGAACTTGGTGTGTTCGGTTGCGCTGTGGATCTGGACCACGCCAACCGTGCACAGAAGCAGCACGAAGGCCAGAAGTACCCAGTCGAAATCCCGGTAGGATACGTAGCGCGACATAGATTCAGTCGCCCACCACAGAACTCATAGAAAACAACTCACTGGAGAAGATTCACTGACAGGGATTCGTTGGACATGAAGGACTCACCGGGCCTTCCCCACCATGGCCCAGCCAGACCCAGGCCGCCGCTCCACCGATGACAGCCGCGCCACCGATAACCGCCGCTTTCGAACTCATCAGTCCGCCATGCGCGGCCGGAGCTGCGCCTTCCTGTCTTCTTTTCTTCTTCTTTTTTCCGTCATCGCTCGTGTCGTCGCGGGTGGTCTGTTGCCCTTGCGTCACGGTCGTCGTTCCCTTGTCATCCTGCACCGTAACGTCGCCCTTGTTGGCTGCGATCTGCACCTGCCCGTCCACGTCGACCACTTGAAACTCGGTCCAGGAATTGCCAGCCGGCTTGATCGTGACGTCGCCAGCGTGTGCAGCCAGTCCGCGCGAGGTCGTGACGCGAACGCCACCGTGCTCAATTTCAACCGCCGGGCCTTGGAATTGCACCAGGGAATCGGCCATCACCATCACGCTCGATCCATTGGCTTGAATGCTCGCCGTCGAATCGGGACGCGTCTGCAGCATGTCTCCCGAGAATACGGCCGCCGACTTGGGCACTTCGCTTCCATTCACCCACGCGGAACCAGTCGTGTACAGCATGGCCGAGGCAGTTTCCCCTGCCAGCATATGCATCGGGAACAGGACCACCAGCCAACAACAAACCGCAGCGCGAAATTTTGACTGTGTCATGAGTAGAGACGACTCCCGCATGTCAGATTGCAATCATCCTAAGCGTGTAAAGGGTTTCCGGTCAATGCGTTTGTGAAGGTCCGTGCACTTCCGGTAACGGGCGCGAGCGCCGGCTCGACCGCAGCACGCTCCGGCTCCCATCGACCTTCCAGCATCTCCCCCGCCAGGCCGGCCACTCTCACATCGATCCAGCGGTTTGCGCCAACGCGGCCCGAAACTCTCATTTTCAAATAATTGTCCGTCAGCGCTTCGGTGGAATCCGCATCGCCCGTCTGCAGCGTAATCG
Organism: Terriglobales bacterium; assembly: GCA_049521375.1. Lineage (GTDB taxonomy): Bacteria > Acidobacteriota > Terriglobia > Terriglobales > Acidobacteriaceae > Acidiflorens. The sequence goes on along the minus strand of JBEKOW010000102.1, from coordinate 5,167 downwards.
CTCCCACGGTTGTTCCCAGGAGCGATTGCATGAACTCAACTTTCTTCCGCGACGCGATCTCCCGTAGAACCCGATTTCTGTCCCGCGCCAACGCCACTGGAACCTGCCCAACCTGCTCGGCCGCCGGAGTCCCGGGTCGTGCCGAATAGGTAAACACATGCAGGTAGGTAAACGGCAGTTCCTCAATCATGCGCCGGGTCTCGTCAAACTCCACCTCGGTCTCACCCGGAAATCCCACCATCACGTCCGCGCCGATAGCCGCGAACGGCATTGCCCGGCGGATTTTCAGAATCTTCTCGCGATAGTGCCAGGGTCGGTACTTGCGATGCATCCTCCGCAAAACCGAGTCGCTCCCTGACTGCATCGGCACGTGAGCATGCTTGGCAATTCGCGAAGAGGACGCGACCAGTTCAATCAGTTCGTCGCTCCAATCCATGGGCTCGACCGAACTGATCCGCAGTTTCTCAAGCGATGTTCGAGAGAGAATCGCGCGGAGGAGATTCACCAGCCGCGCATCGCCAGATGCCAGGGTTACCTGACCGCTGAAGCCTGATGGCTGATGGCTGAAGCCTGATGGCTGACCGCCGAGATCCCTCCCCCACCGCCCCAGATTGATTCCCGAAATCACGACCTCGCGGTAGCCCGCCTCGACCAGCGTCCGCACCTCCGCGAGCACGCGCTCTTCCGGCAGCGACCGGCTCTGTCCGCGTACATACGGAATCACGCAGAACGAGCACCGGTTGTCGCATCCATCCTGCACCTTCAGGTTTGGCCTCGTGCGCTCGTTCGCGGCTTCGAATACCGGAGCCGCCATCAATTCGGTGTGCGCAAAAATATCGCCTACGATAACCTCAGCGTGCGCTTCTGAATTGGGGGGGGGATCGATACCCTCGCGTTCCGTGGGATTGTGTGTGAATCGCGCGGCCTTCCCCGAAAGCTGTGCCAGGGGGACAAATCCAGCAGGCGACGAAGAAGACGCTGTGGCGATCTCGGCCACCTGGTGCTTGTGCGAATTCCCCACGACCCAGGTCACGCCCGGCAGCGCCGCCAGTTCTTGCGGAGCCCGCTGCGCGTAGCATCCCGTAACCAGAATCCGGCAATCGGGATTCACCCGCCGCAAGCGCCGTATCGAGGCCCGCGCATCTTTGTCCGCGCCGTCGGTGACCGTGCAGGTGTTCAGGACGACAATTTCGGCATCCCGCGCCGCCGGAGCCCGCTCCAGGCCGCGCTCCAGAAACTGCCGCTCCATCGCCGCGCCGTCCGCCTGTGTCGCGCGACAACCAAAATTCTCTATGTAGAAGCGAGCCACGCTCCTATACTACCCGAGTAAGCGAGTTGGATACCGCGTCGGGTGTTTGCCGCCAAGCGGCACCAGGTTCCACTTTGACGCTTGTGTCCGCCCACCACGTACGCGCTCCGCATCCCGTCCGGGAGGTGCTTATGAAAAGGCGCATTCTTCTCGTCGACGACGATCTCACCATCCTGTTGACCCTCAAGGCTGTTCTGGAGCTCCACGATTTTGAGGTGGAAACTGCGGCCAGCACCAGGGAGGCCTTCGCCCGCATGGAGTCGGGCGTCTACAACATGGTCATCAGTGATTTGCACATGGAAACCGAAGACGCCGGTCTGGAGGTCATCCGCGCAGCCCACCGCCAGAGCTATGCGCCGGCGACTGCCCTGCTAACTGCATTTCCCCCATCGGAAGAATATTGGGAAGGAAGTAATCCGAACAAACGTTCGTCCCGAGAATCGCAGAGCGGGAACCGCCCTGATTCCCTTCTCGTCAAGCCGCTCGGCACCCACGATCTGGTTCGCCAGATCGAAGCCCTGCTGGTGCGCCAAGCCGACCAGCACCAGTTCCGCTCGCGCGGCCCGGCTCAGTAGGCGCTTCAGGCGCTGGCGACTTGCCGCCCTTGCTGGAAACACTCGCGGCACAGAACCGGCCGTCCCTGGGTCGGACGGAACGGAACCGTGGTCTCCTTGCCGCACTGCGAACAATTCGTGCGCGTCTCGGTCTTCGTATAAGAATGCCCGTGAGCACTCGGGCCCAGCACCGCAACTCGTTTGCCCTTGCAGTTTTTGCAGCGTTTCGGCTCGTTCTTGAACTGCTTGTCGCGAAAGAACAGTTGTTCGCCGGCCGTGAACACGAAATCCGTGCCACAGTCCACACACTTCAGAATTTTGTCCTGGAATTCCATTGGAAGAGGCACTCCCATTCCCCGTCCTGCGCGGCACGGTAGACCCGAATGGGAAGCGATCCGGTTCACGACGTGGGCAGGAGATTTACATCCCCCTCGTACTGCCCCTGGACTCGGCCCGCCATGCAAGTGGATTCGCATGGATTAATGCTTGTCTCGCCGTTAACTGCGTGCAACCTTGAGTCGGAGAATGAGCCCCTCTCCCGAAGTTGGCCCATCGATCATTCAGTTCCTTGGAATGCAATTTTTCGGTGGGCTCAGCCGCAAAATGACCGTCCGTTTTGCGCTTTTCGCCCGCCCCAAATCAAGCTTTTTTTCGAACTGCCCCTACTCTTCCTGACGGGACCCGTTCAGTTATGGCAAGCTTGTGTTACTAAGTCAAGAAGAATGTGCAGAAAATTTCCTGTCCCCTAGAAATTCAGCCGCATCGATAATTGCACCTGCCTGGGCGCATACGCGCTGGTAGCCTTCATAAAACTTGTAGGCTGCTGATAATAAGCCGGATAGTAAGTATCGCCCGCCAATTGCGTATATTTCACGAACTGCCCGGCCGAATCGTAAAATCCGCTATTGGAAACCGTGTATCTCTGGTTGTCCCGATTGAACAGGTTGTAGGAATCCCCCATCAACTCCATCCGCCAATGTCCGGCGAGCTTGATTTTTCGGACCAGGCGCAAATCCATGGTCGCGTAATCGGGCCCCTCAAATGCATTTCGCCCGTATCCCGACAGCCGGTCATTCTCTGTATTTCCGTCCTGATTAGGGTCGCCGGAGACCGCAGCATTCGCCGGACGCCCCGATCCGTAAGTCATGATTCCCGAAACCCTCCAATGATTAAACACCGGCGCCAGAATCGCGCGGCCGGAATCAAACAAGTGCGGCTCTTCGATCAGCGCTATCGTCAACCGGTTCCGCTGATCGGTCACGCTCGGCCCCCGTTCACTATTCGCCGCGTACGAATTTTGCACCGTCGCCGGTTGTCCCGCCACCAGCGCATCCTGCCCATCGTCGATCGCGTGCGCCCATGTATAGGAGAGGCGGAAACTCATCCCGCGTGACATCCGCTTGTTCAGCGAAACCGTCAACCCGTGATACACGCTCGAGGCCGCGCTCTCGTACTGGTCGACCGCGCCCAGTTGCGCCATCGGCCTCTGCAACACATTGATGCACGGAGGGAACGGACAGCTGATGGCATAACTGTTTTGCCACGTGGCAAACGACTCGACGTTATAAAACGTATTTTGAAAAGTTGTCCCCGCAGGATCGAAGATCGGATAGCTATAGAGGATAGGCGGCGGAAGATTCACATCGCGTGCCCGGATCAGGTCAATCCCGTGTACATACAAATAGGAAACTTCGCCGGTTATGCCGTCCCCGAATTCCCGCTCCAGGCGCAAGCTCGCTTGCAGCACTCTGGGCGTTTTGAACAGCGGATCGAACGCCGCGACCTGGCTCGTCGCATATTGTTGCCACGCCGCCGGCAGCGCGCATGTCGATGGTCCCCGCGCACAATTCACCGCCGCATTCGGATACGCCGGGAATACCAGGTTGTCGTAGTAATTCGTGTTATCGAGCGAGATAAATTGGTCCGTGATCCCGTTGTTACTCATCACCGTGGACTGATAGATCTGCGGAATCCTCGTATAGAACATCCCCACGCCCGCCCGCACCATCACTGGCCTCTGGTCGCCGATCGCATAAGCCAGTCCGAGCCGGGGCGCGAAGTTCTTATCTGGCGCCGGAATTTTCCCGGTCGCGGGCCACAGCGGGTTCGCAATCATCCCCGCTCGCCCGAAGGTCTGCAGGTCGTAGCGCACACCCAGACTGCCGGACAGACGCGACGTGAGCCGCACCGTATCCTGCACGAACGCGGCATAGTCGTTGCTATCGGGATGCGTCACCGGATCGCCGAAGTTTTGCTCGTAGTAACGCGGAACCCCGTGCGCCCATGCTCTTAGTGGAGATAACTCCAGCCCCCCATGCATGGGCGCGAACGTCCACGGGTTCACCGAAATGTAGTCGTAGATGTATTCCCCCGCATAGAGCGACGGAAAATAGTTGTAATCCCAGGTTCGCATCGCATCCGCACCGACCTTCCACTCATGCCGTCCCCGGCTCACGCTCACCGTTTCTGCCAGGTGCAACCGGTGCTCGCGCGTCTGCCGCGGCAGAATCGACGACTCTCCCAGATCGTCGATCCAGTCATAAATTTGTGCGTTTGGCGCCGCCGAGTTCGCAAACGATCGTTCCACGTCGCTGGAGAACTGCGCTCGCAGGTGGCTCGTCCACCTGGGCGTCAGGCTGCTCAGCAGCGTCAGCGTCGCGCTCTCGGTCGCCACCTTCTCTTCCCCGTTCCCGCCGATCGAGTCATTGGTGATCGGGCTGCCCGGATCGAAAAACACGTTGTTCATGCCATCGGACCGCGACATGCTCAACCGCACCGATAACAACTCATGCTCCGCCAGCACGCGGTCCAGTTTCAGAAATCCCGTCTCCCCCAGCATCCGCGCCGGAAACGTGCCCCCACGCATCGAAAGCTGCGCCGCCGCCCCCATGACCAGCGCCTGGTCGCACGCTATGCCTCCGATTGCGGGATCGCAGATCGCGTAATCCGGCGGCGTCGGATATGTCCCCAACTGCGGCACCACGGCGGTCTGCCCGTTGTCGAACTCCACCACCGTCGGGATATGAAGAATGTGCTGATCGTATCCCGCAAAAACAAACATTTTGTTGCGCTCGATCGGCCCGCCCAGAGTGGCCCCGAACTGGTGCTGCACGTTGCGCGGGTTGAAACCTAGAAACGCCGGCGCGGCCCCACCCAGTTCACTGTCCCGAAGCTTGTAAAACCCGCTTCCATGCCACGTGTTCGATCCCGACTTGGTCACCACATTTACGACCGCGCCGCCTGAGCGTCCCGATTCCGCCCCATAGCTGTTCGACGACACGCGGAACTCCTGCACCACCTCATC
>JBEKOW010000101.1:0-13855 GCA_049521375.1 Terriglobales bacterium | reverse complement strand
ATTTCGACGCACGTCACTTTGGTGCCGAGCGTGGCGTAAACAGATCCAAGCTCAAGCCCAATGTATCCGCCGCCGATCACAAGCAGCGTCTTAGGAATATCCTCGAGCGCAAGCGCGCCGGTGGAATCCATGAGGCGCGGGCTGTCGATTTTGAGGCTGGGGACGACGGTGGGACGCGACCCGGTGGCGATGATGATGCGATCAAAAGTAAGCGTCTCCTCGCCCGCCGCCCCCGATTTCGTGACTTTGACCGTGTTCGAATTAACAAACGACGCTTTGCCCTGAACAAACGTCACTTTGCGCTGCTTGGCAAGCTGTCCCAACCCGCCCGTCAGCCGCGTGACAACGCCTTCCTTCCATCCGCGCAGCTTGGCCAGATCAATCTTCGGCGGAGCAAATTCGATGCCCCAATTCTTGGCCTGCTCTGCTCCGATTCTTCCAGCAGGCTGGCCACGTGCAGCAGCGCTTTCGAAGGAATGCATCCGCGATAAAGACAGACGCCGCCCGGATTCACTTCCGGATCGATCAGCGTAACTTTCATTCCCAGGTCAGCCGCCAGAAATGCGGCGGCATAACCGCCCGGACCGCCGCCAATCACTGCCACACGGAGATTTGTATCATTCGCCATTTCGCTCATATGTCCTTACCTGATCGCATTAGCCCGCCGGGATCGCGGACACAATCCCGCAGGGCAGAGATCGATGTCATTCGGTTATTCTCGGCGCACTCTGCGCCTCGGCGGTGAAAAGCCCTATCCCTGCACGCTTAGCAAAAACGGCTGCTCAAATGCCTCCGCGATCCACCGCAGAAAACGCGCGGCGTCGGCGCCATCGATCAACCGGTGATCGTACGAGAGGGAGAGTGGCAGAATCAAGCGCGGCTCGAATTTGTTGTTCACCCACTCCGGCTCCATGCGGGAGCGCGACAAGCCCAGGATCGCAACTTCCGGGTGATTAACAATCGGCGAAAACCCCGTCCCGCCGATTCCGCCCAGATTGGTGATCGTAAACGTCCCGCCTTCCATCTCTTCGGGAGTCAGCTTGCGCTCCTTCGCCTTCTTCGACATCTGGGTCAGTTCGGCCGCGAGTTCGACAATGTTCTTCTTGTCCACGTCGCGGATGACCGGCACAAGCAGCCCGCGATCCGTATCCACCGCGACCCCGATGTTGATGTACTGCTTGTAAATGATTTCTTCCTTCCCCATATCAATCGAGGCATTGAACTGGGGAAAGACTTTCAGCGCCGACGCGCAAACCTTGAGCGCGATGGCTGTCACGGTCATCTTGCCGCCCGCCTCTTCGGCGCGCGGAGCAAAGCGGGCCCGCAACTGTTCGAGTTCGGTAATGTCGGCACGGTCCTGCTGCGTGACATGCGGAATCGTGTTCCAGGCCTGCCGCAGATGTTCAGCCGTCTTGCGGCGCACGCCGCGCATCGACACGCGCTCCGTCTTGCCCCACTTTGCAAAGTCGGGCAGCTCGGGCTCGATAAAAGCCGTGCGCGGAGCTTGCGCGGCCTCAGCCGCCGCAGCGAGCGCGCTCTTGGCATACAGCTTCACGTCGTCATCGCTGATGCGTCCACCAGGCCCGTTGCCCTTGACGCTGTGAATGTCGACGCCAAGTTCGCGGGCCAGCCGTCGCACATGCGGCGCCGCCGGCGCGGGATCGCGATGCTCGGTCCCGGCAACTTTCTCCAGCTGGATGGGCATGCTGAATTCGTGAAGCGCGACGGGCGGCTGATCGGGAGGCAGCGCCTGCTCCTCGGTTTTTCCCTCCGCCTTCATCGCGAGCTGAAACGCCAGCCGCGCCGCCTGTTGTCCGGAAATATGTTCGACCGGCTCATGCCGTCGAGGAGCTTCAGCGGGAGCCGCCCCGCCCTCCAGCGTGAAGATGACCTGTCCGACTTTGATTTTCTGTCCTTCTTTAACTTTGACCTCGCGCACCACGCCGCTCACCGTGGACGGAACTTCGACAACCGCTTTGTCGGTCTCAAGTTCCATGACGGGCTGGCCCTCGGAAACCCGTGTGCCCGGCGCAATCATCAAGCGCACCAGATCGCCAGAGTCAATGTTCTCCCCGAGCTCGGGCAGCTTGAACTCGCTGCTCGAACCAACGTCACCCGACGAAGCGGAGGGAGCCAATGCTGAAGCAGTTCGGGTTGAAGCGCTCGCCGCTCTGGAAGAAGATGTACTGGACGAAGATTGGGCAGACGCGGCAGCCGCCACGCTCGAAGACGTGGGCTTCGCAGATTCAGAAGCGCTAGCCGAGTTCGGGGCGGGCGCAGCCTGCTTCGCGGGTCGCGCTCCATTCTCGACGGTGAAGATGACTTGCCCCACTTTGAGCTTGTCGCCTTCCTTGACGCGGATCTCCCCGACAGTGCCCGTAACCGACGAAGGCACCTCGACGACCGCCTTGTCCGTTTCCAGTTCCATGACGGGCTGGCCTTCGGTGACACTTGCGCCCGGCTTGATCAGCAGGCGAACCAGGTCCCCGCTCTCAATGTTCTCGCCCAGTTCCGGCAGTTTGAATTCCGTTGCCATTCCTACTCTTTCTCGAAAGCTTAAGTGCCAACTGTTGTCGCGCCAATTCGCGGAACAAATATAAGTTGTCATCCTGAGCGAAGCGAAGGACCTGCCATCTCGCGGCGCCCGCAACGAGCAGGTGCTTCGCTTCGCCCTGGATGACAACTCAAACCAAGGCTTCACATATCCCTGAACATCGAATCAACTCGTCGCCGGGTTGCGCTTCTCCGGATCAATCCCGAGATCGCGCACCGCCTTCTCCAGCACGTCCTTCCCAACCTTCTTCTCGCCAGCCAGCGCATGCAGCGTCGCCAGCACAATATGCTTGGCGTCCACTTCGAAGAAATCTCGGAGCGAAGCGCGATTCTCGCTGCGCCCAAACCCGTCCGTGCCCAGCGACACCAGCCTGCCCGGAATCCATTGCGCAACGCTCTGCGGCAGCACCTTCATGTAATCCGATGCAGCGATGAACGGTCCCGTCGCACCCTTAAGCGTCTGCGTGACATAAGGAACTCTGGGGGTCTCCGTGGGATGCAGCATGTTCCAGCGCGCGCAGTCATTGGCCTCGCGATAGAGCTGCTTGTAGCTGGTGACGCTCCACACATCGGCGCCGACTCCGTAGTCTTTTTCCAGAATCGCCTGCGCTTTCAGCACCTCGAACATGATCGTTCCGCTCCCCAGCAGTTGCGCGCGCAGCTTCGCATCTTTCTTGCCGGAATTGAACCGGTACAACCCGTTCAAAATCCCCTCGCGCGTGCCCGATACGCGGGGCATTTCCGCCATGTGCACGGGCTCGTTCGTGACGGTCAGATAATAGAAGATGGATTCACCATTGACGTACATGCGCCGGATGCCATCCTGAATAATCACGGCAATCTCGTACGCGAACGCCGGATCGTACGCCAGCAGATTCGGCACACTCAGCGCAAGCACATGGCTATGGCCGTCCTGATGCTGCAATCCTTCGCCAGCCAGCGTCGTGCGGCCCGCCGTTCCGCCGATAAGGAACCCGCGGCAGCGCATATCGCCGGCGGCCCAGATCAGGTCGCCGATCCGTTGCAGCCCGAACATCGAGTAATAAATGAAGAACGGAATCGTGTTGATCCCGTGATTCGCATACGCCGTTCCCGCCGCGATGAACGAGCACATCGCTCCCGCTTCGGTGATGCCTTCCTCCAGAATCTGCCCGTCCTTCGCCTCCTTGTAATAAAGGAGCGTATCCATATCGACCGGCTCGTAGAGTTGGCCAACATTGGAATAAATTCCGACTTGGCGGAAGAGCGCCTCCATGCCGAAGGTCCGCGCTTCGTCCGGAACGACCGGAACGATAAAGCGCCCCACTTCCGGATCGCGCAGCAGCTTCGAAAGAATGCGCACGAAAGCCATGGTCGTCGAGGCCTCGCGACCGTCTGAGCCCTTGTAGAACTCCTCGAAGATCGCGTCCGGAGGAGGCTTCAGAGCGGTGGCTCGCTCCTTGCGCACCGGCATGTACCCGCCCAGTTGCTGCCGGCGCGCCTGCATGTACTTGATCTCCGCGCTGTCGTCAGCCGGACGATAAAACGGCGCATCGTGCAGTTGGTCATCGGGAATGGGAATGCCGAATCGCGAGCGGAACACCTGCAGCTCGTCGTCATTCAGCTTCTTCTGCTGGTGCGTGATGTTCTTTCCCTCGCCCGCTTCGCCCAGCCCGTACCCTTTGATCGTCTTCGCGAGGATGATCGTCGGCGTTCCCGTGTGCTCGACCGCAGCCTTGTACGCCGCATGCACCTTGATCGGATCGTGCCCACCCAGCCGCATCCGCGCCAGTTGCTCGTCCGAAAGATGCTCGACCATCTTCAGCAGCCGTGGATCGGTCCCGAAGAAGTTCTGCCGGAAGTATGCCCCGCTCTCGACAAAATATTTCTGATACTGCCCGTCGGTGATCTCGCCCATGCGCCGCACCAGCAAGCCATCGCGATCTGCCTGGATCAGCGGATCCCAATCCGTTCCCCAGATCACCTTGATGACGTTCCAGCCCGCGCCGCGGAAAATCGCTTCCAGCTCCTGAATGATCTTTCCATTGCCGCGCACCGGACCATCGAGCCGCTGCAGATTGCAGTTGACGACAAAAATAAGGTTGTCGAGCCGCTCCCGCGAAGCCAGCGTGATCGAGCCCAGCGATTCCGGTTCGTCCATCTCGCCGTCGCCCATGAATGCCCAGACCTTGCCGCCCGTCGAAGTCTTCAGCCCGCGATTTTCGAGATATTTGATAAACCGCGCATGGTAGATCGCCTGAATCGGCCCCAGTCCCATCGAGACGGTCGGGAACTCCCAGAAATCCGGCATCAGCCACGGATGCGGATAAGACGAAAGTCCGCCGCCGGGCTTCATCTCGCGCCGGAAGTTCTCCAGTTTCTGCTTGGGAATGCGCCCCTCAAGATAAGCCCGCGCGTAGATCCCCGGCGCGGCGTGTCCCTGAAAATAAACAATGTCGCGGTCGCCCGATTCGGTCGCCGCCTGGAAGAAGTGGTTGAACGCAACCTCGTAGAGCGTAGCCGCCGACGCAAACGTGGAAATATGTCCGCCAATGCCCTCCTGAATCTTGTTCGCGCGGACAACCATCGCCATGGCGTTCCACCGCACCAGGCTCTTGATGCGCCGTTCCATCTCCTGACTGCCCGGAAACGGCGCCTGCTGCCGCGAAGGAATCGTGTTCTGGTAAGGAGTGGTTGCCGAAAACGGCAGGTTGACCCCACCCGCCCGCCGCGCGTGCAGCGCCAGTTGCTGCAGCAGCCGCCCCGCACGGTCCGCCCCGCCATGGGTCAGGACATAATCCAGCGAATCCAGCCACTCGCGAGTTTCCAGAACTTCAATGCCGTTCGTCGGTTGTGCTTGTTGCGTCAGCGGTTGCGTTTGTTCCGTCAGCGTCTCAGCCAAGACTGCCCCCACACGTAAGCCTACGAGCTTTCATCATAAGCAATTGAAAGGATTTTTGCTGGCGGCACGTATCCTTGCCCTTCCCGTCTGGCTTCTCAACCGTTATCCTTCAGCGGGGATCCCAATGAGACGATTTGCTTCTGCGTTCGCGCTTTTTCTGTTTCTCGGATTCGCAGCTCAATCGCAAACTGCCCCGCCTACCGGACTGGGCCTCCGGCCAGACCAGATCCCCGCGGACTGTAAAGAGATGAACGGCGTCTTTCCCGTGGACATGCAGACCGCCATCCTCTGGAACAAGCCGGACCTGTACAAGAGCTTGATACCCTCGCCCGTCGCGAAGCTCGCACAGTCATTCGCCTGCCACAATGATAAAGATAAAGGTACGATTTTCTTTTTTCAGTATGCCAACGAGGCCGATCGCGCCAAAGCGTCCGCATTCATAAAGCCCTTGCTCTGGGGAGAGCCCGGCCCGACGGCTATCCATCCCGAACAAGTGCTCGAAGCCGGCGAGCTGCTCACCGTGGTTTCCTTCGAGAAGACTCCCAAGGCTCTCGTCGCCGCACTTCAAAGCGCACCCGCCCCTGGTGCCCCAGACCGGAACGCGAACGCCAGCGCCAGTTTTCCGATACCCGGCCACGGCAGTCTCCGGTTCACCTTGCCGGACGGCTGGCAGTCCCAATCGCGCCCGCTCGCCGACCCGCCATCGACCACCCTGCACTTCGCTCCGGCAAGCGGCGACGCCTTCGACGTGCAGGTGACCGCAGTCTGGCTGGATGCGTCCAAGCGAACCCGCGAAACTCCCGATTCGATCAAGGCCGACGTGCAGCGCACCGCGCAAGAGCTGCTTCCGCATTCTGTCGAAAAGACGGCTACCCTCCACGAACTACGCGGGCCGCAGACCGTTGGCTTCTACTATGCTCTCACCGACAACCATCCCGGACCGGGTGAATTCACCAATCTCACCCAGGGTATTTTCCTGACGGGAGACATCCTCTCGGCCTTCACGATTCTCCATCGCACGCCGGTGTCCACTGATGTCGACAAAGCGCTCCGGTCCTTTGCCGAAGCCGACTGCATAAAGCGATAGGGAAGCGGGAGCCAGTTCCCGCCGCCCAACTTACCTCGAAGGTTTCACGGCAGCAAAGCGCAGACGCATATAATCTGCCGTCCACCGCCCATCCCCATCGCACAAAACCGGCTTGAGCAGACCTGTAACCTCATCGAGAAACTCGCCCCGCTCCTCTCCCGGCAGAGCAGCCACAAACGGATTGGCAAAGGTCTCCAGCCACCCGCGCATACCCGTCGGCAGCGGCGTCGGACGCGGAATGAGTTGCACGCTTTGCGGCACGAAGCCCGCCCGCCGCAATCGCTTCTCATATTCTTCCACCGTCGGGAAATACCACGGAATCCACGAAGCCGCGTCTTCAATACCTCTGCGCTCCAGCGTAGCCAGCAGCGCCACGGTAATCGCAGCGACGCATCCATGGCCGCCCAACTCCCCCACAAATCTTCCTCCCGCCCTTAAAGCACGGAAGGCTCCCGCAATCGGCGCGTCCGGATCGTCCTTGATCCAGTGCAGCGCGGCGTTGCTGAACACGGCATCGAATTCGTTCTCGAACGCGAGCGTCCGGGCATCCATCTCTCTCGCGTCCAGTCCGCGCCGCCTTGCCGCATTGACCATGTCCGGAGCAGCGTCGACCCCAACCACGAGCGCGCCGGATGCAAGCAGTTTTTCCGTCAGTGCTCCATCGCCGCAACCTAAATCGAGGATGCGTTCGCCCGGCCGCGGCTGGAGCAAGTCCAGCACCGGCTGCCCCAGCGCAGGCACGAAATCGGCGTTCAAGGCATACGATGCCGCGTTCCACCGCTGCGAGGATCCAGAGGAAGATGAAGTCATGGGTCGAATATATCGGACCTTTCCGCAAGTTCGCGATTGCGTCGACGATGTGACAGAAGGCGAAGCGCACGCCAAATGCGATTTCCCGGTACGATAGAGACATCGGGGTTTCGGCGCATAAAGACGCAAGCGTGGCGCTCACGGTCGAGACGCCGTCACGCCAGCTCAACGATCGACTCTGGATCATCTCCGTGAAGACCAGTTTTTTCGAACTATTCAAAATCGGGATTGGGCCTTCCAGTTCTCACACCGTCGGGCCGATGCGGGCCGCCAAAGCGTTCGTCACAGAACTGAATGGCCATGGGCAACTGAGTGACGTCTCACGAGTGCGCGTTGAGCTCTACGGATCCCTCGCCTTGACTGGCAAGGGGCACGGAACCGATCGAGCCATCCTTCTCGGACTGATGGGGGAACAGCCCGATCAGGTCGACCCAGCATCCATCGAGCCGAAGCTCGATGAGGTGCGCGGTTCGGCTACGCTGCCGTTGAATGGCACTTGCCCGATCCCCTTTGATGGAGGTCGCGACCTGATTTTCCACTATGACCAAACACTCCCCGCGCATTCGAACGGCATGCGCTTCACCGCGCTGAACGCGGCTCGAATTGAAATTGCCTCCGACATCTACTACTCGGTCGGGGGCGGGTTTATCCAGAAGGAAGGCGAGCAGTTATCCCAGGGAACGAGTCGGCCTGAGGTTCCATTCCCTTTCTCCAGCGCCGATGAACTTCTTCGCATCGGAGACATGCAGGGCCTTGCGATCTGGCAAATTGCGTTGGCCAATGAGGCTGCCTGGCGGCCCGAGTCCGAAGTTCGAGATTACGCGGCGCGCGTCTGGAAAACCATGGAAGAATGTCTCGACCGTGGTCTCAGGACGGAAGGGATTCTCCCCGGCGGTCTGAACGTAAGGCGCCGCGCTCCCGCGTTGTTTCAGAAGCTAAGCGCGAAGACCAGCAACGACCCGCTCGCTCCCATGGACTGGGTGAACGCTTTCGCCATGGCAGTCAACGAAGAAAATGCCGCTGGTGGACGAGTTGTCACCGCGCCCACCAATGGCGCCGCCGGGATCATCCCTGCCGTCGGGCATTACTACCAGCAATTTGTCCCCGGCGCTTCACCGGACGGAATCTTTCATTACCTCCTGACAGCCGGTGCGATCGGGATCCTTTATAAGGAGAACGCATCCATCTCGGGGGCCGAAGTCGGTTGCCAGGGAGAAGTGGGCGTTGCCTGTTCCATGGCCGCGGGAGGCCTGGTCGCTGCGCTCGGTGGCGACAACAAGCAAGTTGAGTACGCAGCGGAAATCGGCATGGAGCATAACCTCGGCATGACATGCGACCCGATCGGGGGACTGGTTCAGATTCCTTGCATCGAACGGAATGCCATGGGTTCGGTCAAAGCCATCAATGCGTGCCGAATCGCCATGCGGGAAACCGGAGACCACAAAGTCTCACTCGATCAGGTCATCCGAACCATGTACCAGACCGGCATGGATATGAAAACCCACTACAAGGAAACATCGCTCGGCGGCCTCGCCTTGAATATTATCGAATGCTGAACCGGAGCGCTCCGACCCCTACCCCTCATTCAGACATTTTTCCGCTGGGTGTGAGGCTTGGACTTACAAAATGGGGGGTACCCCCCCCCCCCCGCGAAATGAGTTAAAGTATTGATAACAGGATGGTTAAATGCAAAGTATTCAAACTATTTGACTTAACCTCTAATTTCTCCGTTTGGCGTGCACTTGCGGGGGTGGAGTCGGGACCATAAATTGTCAAATGACGCGGAAAAATTTGTCGACCGGAAATGGCTTCGCCTCTGGAGACGGACACAGTTTTCGATGGTGTAGTGTCACAGGAATCTTATCAGCGACGGAGCTGTAAGTCTGTGACGAAGCGCACGGAAAAAATGTGATGAAAAAAGTTGGGAAAGCGAACTTCTCCGCAGCCTGTTCCGCTCGAGGGATGGCAATTTTCAAACTGCGCCATTTTCCGCTGAATCGCTGGATTGACACTCGCGCGGAATCGGGCCTTTCCTCGCTGTGTAAAACAATGCATCTTGACGGGGATTCGGCGCTGCTGTAGGCTTCGTTGGCATCAGCTTTTACTTTTAGCTGCTGCTATCGCTGCTCCGCTTCGGTGAATCAGGTCCAATCTCCAGCCTCAAATTTTGGATCCTAACCTTCGGTTACCAGTTCGTCGCTCTTGTGTTTTCAGCTAGCCGGGTTTGCTTGATCGCATCGATCTGAGCGGTTTCTCAAGGAGTTTCCCCATGATGTTCCCCTGTGCCGCTCCCTCTCCGTCTTCTTTCTCTTCTCTCGTTTCTTCTTTCGGCCGGGCTTGTTTCGGTCGCGCTGGCTTTGATCGGGCAGGGCGGCGATGGCCTTCGATGGCGGGAGTGGGCGCGCTTCTGGCAGCGCTGGCAGTCGCGGGGATGGCGCAATTGACGCCGACTTCCATCTCGGTGTCGCCTACGAATCCGATCATCAGCGCGACGCAGACGCAGCAGTTCACCGCGCTGAGCGGGAACACCATCGATCTGCAAGGGGTGATCCAGGTAGCCAGCGGCCCAGGGGCAGATCACACCTGCGCGCTGCTGGCGAATGGAACGGTCGAATGCTGGGGCTACAACGACGAGGGACAGCTGGGCAACGGCACCGTTACGGCCTCCAACGTGCCCGTGGCGGTGAACGGGCTGAGCGGCCAAGTGACGGCCATCGCCGTGGGCGCATCTTTCAGTTGTGCGCTGCTCTCGGGCGGGACGGTGGAATGCTGGGGCGACAACCAGGATGGCGAGCTGGGCAACAGCACTAACCTGGGCACCTTCAATGCCAATCCTTTGCCGTTGCCGGTGAGCGGGCTGAGCGGTACGGTCACCGCCATCGCCGCCGGTGACGACCACACATGCGCCCTGCTCGTCAACGGGACAGTCGAATGCTGGGGGTCCGGCGGTTATGGACAGCTGGGCGATAACTCCACCAACGATTCCAGCACGCCGGTCGGGGTGATCGGACTGAGCGGTCCGGCGACGGCCCTCGCAGCCGGCGGAAGTTTCACCTGCGCGCTGCTGTCGAATGGCGCGGTCGAATGCTGGGGCTTCAACCTTGAGGGACAGCTGGGCAATAACTCCGAAACCAGTTCCGACGTGCCAGTGGCGGTCTACAACCTGAGCGGGGCGACGGCCATCGCTGCCGGTGAGTCACACGCCTGCGCGCTGCTCTCGAATGGCACGGTCGAATGCTGGGGCTACAACTATTCTGGACAGCTGGGCAACGACTCCAACAATGAATCCGACGTGCCGGTGGTGGTCTACAATCTGAGCGGGGCGACGGCCGTCGCTGCCGGTTATTATCACACCTGCGCGCTGCTGGCGGGCGGAACGGCCGAATGCTGGGGCGGCGACACCTATGGAGAACTGGGCAATAGCTCCAACACCGCTTCCAACGTACCGGTGGCGGTAAGCAGCCTGAGCGGGGCGGTGGCCATCGCTGCCGGCGGATTTCACACCTGCGCTCTGCTGGCGAACGGGACGGTCGAATGCTGGGGCTACAACTACGATGGCGAGTTGGGGAACGGCGGCAACACCAATACCAATGCGCCGGGTACACCAGTCAGCGGCAATACCTTGCCGGGAGCGGGGGCGAAGCAGATTTCCTCGGGCGAATATACGACCTGCGCGTTGATCTCGGATGGCACGGTGCAATGCTGGGGCCTGAATACAAGTTCCGGCATTTTGGGCAACGGCACGACGACGGAAGTCTCGCTCACTCCCGCGCAAGTGATCGATCTGACTGGGCCGGTGAAGGCGATCGCGGTCGGCTATTTGCACGCCTGCGCATTGATGGCCGATAGCACGGTGGAATGCTGGGGCTACAACGGTGAGGGCAATCTCGGCAACGGCACGACGAACAGTTCGGACGTACCAGTACCGGTCACGGGATTGAGCGGGGTGAAAGCAATCACCGCAGGGATGTTCCATACCTGCGCCCTGCTGGCCACGGGAGCCGTGGATTGCTGGGGATATAACGCAGCCGGGCAACTGGGCACGGGGAGCGCCTATACGGATTCCCTCGTTCCGGTCCCAGCGAGTGCGTGGACGGCGCTGGGCCCGGTATCGGCCATCGCCGCCGGCGGCCAGCACACATGCGCGCTGATGAACGGGGTGGTTTATTGCCTGGGCTTCAACATTAACGGTCAACTCGGCGACTACTCCAACACCGGTTCCGTGGTTCCCGAGCCGGTAAACCTGTTGCCGTTCACCTATCCCGGGCCATCGACCATCCGGGCGACGGCAATCGCCGGAGCGAGTGCCAATACTTGCGCGCTGATCGCGGACGGGTCGGAACAATGCTGGGGCTACAACTATTTTGGCGACCTGGGGAACGGCAGCTTCACCGATACGAATGTTCCGGCGATCGTAAGCGGGCTGAGCGGAGCAGTCGGCATCACGACCGGAGGGTACCAGCAGTCCGATCACAGCTGCGCCGTGCTCTCCAATGGGACGGTCGAATGCTGGGGCGACAACAGCAATGGCCAGCTAGGCAACAGCACCTCGGCCCAAACCTGTGGTATGTATCCTCCCGAACCGTGCAGTGATACGGCAGAAGTAGTGACCGGGCTCAGCGGAGCAAAAGCGATCGCAGCCCAGGAAACAACTAACTGCGCTCTGATCGCGGATGGGACCGTCCAGTGCTGGGGCTATGGTGGCCTCGGGGATCTGGGCAACGGAACAAACACCAATTCTCAGCAGACACCGGTAACCACCCTGCCGCTGGTTCCAAGTGTTTCCTGGACGAGCGGGACGACCAGCGTGGCGACGATTGGAGCGACGAGCGGACTGGCGACTCCCGCCGGCCCGACCGGGACCTCGCAGATCACGGCTACCTATTCGGCGCAGACTCCGCTGAGCAACAGTACAAAGCTGACGGTGGGCGTGGCTCCGACGATATCGAGTGCGAGCAGCACAACCTTCACCTACAACGCGGCGAATACGTTCACGGTGACGACGACGGGCTTCCCGGCGCCGGCGGTGAGCGAGAGCGGGACGCTACCGAACGGCGTGATGTTTGCAGATAACCACGACGGAACCGGTACGCTGAGTGGAACGCCGAGCCAGACCGGGATATTCGCGATCACATTCGGCGCGTCGGACGGCGTTTCTCCCGACGCTTCGCAGAGCTTCACGCTGACGGTCGGGACGCCGCCGACGATCACCAGTGCAAGCTCCACGACGTTCACGGTGGGCGTGGGCGGCTCGTTCACAGTAACCACGACGGGATCGCCGACGCCGATGACCAGCGAAAGCGGAGCTTTGCCGAGCGGTTTGATGTTCTCCGACAACGGTAATGGCACAGGCACGCTGAGCGGGACGCCGGCGTCGGGGACAGGCGGGGTTTACTCCATCACGTTCGGCGCGAGCAACGGCCTGTCGCCGAATGCGAGCCAAAGCTTCACGCTATACGTGGATCAGGCGCCGGTGTTCACGAGCGCGAACAGCGCGGTGTTCACCATCGGGGTGGCGGGATCGTTTACGGTGACGACCGCGGCCTACCCCACGGCCAGCCTCATAGAAGCCGGCCATCTGCCCACCGGACTTACGTTCGTGGACAACGGGAACGGCACGGGCACGCTGAGCGGAACTCCGACGGTGTTTAACGGCGGGGACTTCGCCATCGCGTTTACGGCTAAAAACGGGGTCGGGTCTCCGGTGACGCAGGCGTTTACGATCATCCTGCAGCAGGCGCCGGCGTTTACGAGCGCGAACAGTGCCACGTTTGCGTACGGAGTCAGTAACTCGTTTACGGTAACTACGGTGGGCTTCCCGGCTCCGAGCATTGCGGAGGCGGGAGGATTGCCTCCGGGAGTTACGTTGGTGGACAACCACAACGGGACCGCGACAATCTCCGGGATTCCGAGCGCGGGCGGGGCGTTCCCGTTAGTCCTGACTGCTACCAACCCGGTCACTACTAGTACGCAGAACTTCACGCTGAACGTATCCGGACTTAGCGTGTCGCCTTCGACTCTGAGCTTTGGGACACTTTATCTGAACGGGTCGTCGACATTGCCGGTGACGGTGACGAATGAAGGCGGATCGGCGGTGACCGTGACTGGCACCAGCATCACTCTGGGGACGGCGAATGCGGCTACCTACAAGGCGACCAGCCATTGCACGTCGGCGCTGAAGCCGGGGAAGAGTTGCACGATCTCGGTCACTTTCCTGGCGAACCTGGAGGGGACACTCACGGCGACGCTCTCCATCATGGACAACGGGTTTGGCACGCCACAACAGGTCAACCTCACGGGCAACGTAATCGATCCAGTGGCGCAGTTCAATCCCAGCAAGCTGAGCTTTGGGACGGTGGCTGTGCACACGGGCGCGACCTTGCCGGTGCAACTGACGAACAGCGGGCAGACTCCGCTGGACATCAGCAGCATTTCGATCGGCGGTGCGGATGCGGGAGACTTCTCGCAGACGAATAACTGCCCGGCGATCTTGTCGGCTTCGATGAGTTGCACGATTTCGGTGA
>JBEKOW010000100.1:0-13524 GCA_049521375.1 Terriglobales bacterium | reverse complement strand
TCATCCGCTCGTTGAACCGATCGCGGCCCACCGCCTTGACGACCCACGCCAGATCCGCCGGCGCGAAGGAAAGGTAATGCCAGCCCGTACCTTCGACAAATCCCTGGCCATCCTGGGCCGGGTTGAAGTCGGGCACCCACGTCCCATCGGCATTGCGCATCCGGAAGAACGCTTCCGCCGGATCGAATAAGTTGCGGTAGTAGAGTGCGCGCTCGTAGAGCATTTTCGCGTCGCTCGTTTTGCCCAACGCTACGGCGAGACGATAAAGCGACGCATACGCGAGAGCGTACTCTTGCGTCATCGAGACCGAGCCGTAATTGACTTTGTCATCCGGCACGAAATGAACTTTGTTGAGCCAGTCAATCCCCTCCTCGCCCAGGTAGGGCCGGCCGGGCGGTGCGGCTTGCGTCGCATCCCTGAGCATGCCCTCCCAGGCTGTGTCCATATCGAAATCGTGCAGTCCATCAAGCCAGGCAGTTGCCAGGGAAACGGTGAGCGGGCTTCCCACCATGTCGTTGGTGTAGAGATTGATCTGCGGCCAGCGTCCGATCCAGCCTCCCTGTTGATACATGAGCACAACCGATTGCGCCATGTCTTGCATCCGTTCCGGTTCGAGCATCGCGAGCAGCGGTATCTCGCTGCGGTAAATGTCCCACCCGGAAAAATTCGCGTACACCCGATGTCCAGAGATGCTATGAATCTGACCGTCAAAACCCAGGTAGCGCCCGTCCGAATCGCTGAAGATGTTGGGCATCAGCAGGCTGTGATAAAGCGCGGTATAAAATACCTTGCGCCGATCAAGCGCGCCTCCCGAGACGTCGATCGCGCTCAGTTCCCTGTTCCATACTTTTTCCGCATCGCTTCGAATGGTGGAAAAATCCTTTGCTTCCGCCTCAGCCTGGAGATTCCTTTCCGCGCCCGCCACGTCCACGTAAGAGATTCCGATCTTCGCGGTGATCGTTTGGGGATGCGGTTCAGCAGCCCAACTGGCATAGGCTCCGACCCATTTCCGGTGGTCGTTGTCTTGCTCGACGGAACGACTGCCAGCGACAGTCTTTCCCCGGCCGTAAATGTCGTCTGCGGCCCAGGTCCCGAAAGAAGAAAAAGGACGGCTGAAGGTCATCACGAAATAGACCTTGTAGGTTTGCGTCATGCCGCAAAAGGCGTGATTTTCGACGTAGCCCTCGATACGGTGGTCGCCCACCAGATGGACCGAGGCGCCAGCGGTTTTGTTCAGCGTGTGACTGATTGGCACCAGAATATTGGCGGCCTTTTCACCCGGAAACGTGAATCGCGCGACGCCCGTGTGATCGGTCGCGCTCAGTTCCGCATTGATCCCCCATTGCAGGAGTTGTACCTGATAGTAGCCGGGAGAAGCCGTCTCCAACTTGTGAGAGTAGGGAGATTGAAAATCTACAATTTTCGTCACGATTGGTCCGCTTGTCGGCGAGAAAAAAACGTCCCCTTCATTCGCGCAGCCCGGACCGCTCATGTGGGTCATGCTGAAACCTTTGATCTTCGTCTGGATGTAGTGATAGCCGAACCCGTGGTCCTCGGTATCGGGGCTGAGTTGCACCATCCCGAACGGCAGGGTGGCCCCGGGATAGAGGTTGATGCCATCATCCGGATCGGCACCGGTGCCGATCAGCGGGTTCACACTGGCAGCCGGACCTTCCCCGCCAGGTCCCTGTGCCAGCGCTGCGCACACGGTCAAAGTCAGAAGCGCGACAAGCGTCGTCCAACGCGCGAGGGCTCTCAGAATCTCCCCACTCTGTGGCACACGGTAATTCGTCATCTGCTTCAAAAAACTTTCCATGAAATCGATTCCTCCTCGGGCCGAACGAAGACAAACTGAATACGCCAAATGAAGCCAGTCAACAATTTGTTTGGTCGAGCTTGGGCTACGACTTGACCTCATCGAGCAAGACCGATCTCCTTTCACGAGCCGATTTGATCGCCGCAAACGCAACTCGCGTTGCGAGTACCGCGGCGTCAACGCCACACACTTCCGGGCCCTTGCCAAGGATCTGATCAACGAAGCGTTCCAGCGCATGCGCGTGACCCTTGTCGGGTTCGGCAGTGAACTGGAGCCGGGGATCGTTGGCCGCAGCCGCCTCCGCGCACGCAGCCCGCTTCTTTGCGAGCCAGCCGGAGACGCCGCCCTCGGTCCCGATCTGCGGATGGCGATCCTGCACCATCGGATAAATCGTTTTTGCAGGCGCGCCTTCGATTCCGGCGGTGCGTACCTCGAGCATGTGGTCGACGGCGAGATAGGCGCCGTTGCCCATGAATTCATAGAGCTCTTTGCAGTAGCCGAACGACCCGTTGCTTCCGATGACGATGGTGGCCAGAGCGCCGCTTCGATACCGGATGATGACTGAGGCGTTCAGAATGCTGGTTTCGACAGCCGTAACTTCGATCGGTTCGTCGGCGAGGAACCAGTTGCACAGGTCGGTAAAATGCGTCATTTCGAAGAGCATCGGCCCGTGAGGAGCGTGGGATTTGTCAAACACCCAGTTTTTCCAGGAATACCAGTCGTCGTTGATGCGCACGGAGACGGAGGGAACTCCATCTTCGGGCAAGGCCGGAGCGTTATTGCCTTCCCGGCGCCAGCGCCATGGGCACGGCACGGGATGAGTCATGTGCTGCCGAAAGATGTGTTGCGCGTCGAGCATGGCGGGGCTGGATCGCCGGTTGTGACCGACACAGAACGGGATGTTGGCGGTGTGTACAACTCTCTGAATCTCGCCCATCTCTTCGAGCGTCATGGCGAGCGGCTTTTCGACATACACAGGCTTGCCGGCCGTCGCCGCCAATGCGATCACCGGCAGACGAAGCTTCTCGGTTGTGGCCAGACAGATTACGTCGACCTCGGGATCTTCGATGGCGCCCTGGAAGTCCTTGCGGATGTGCCTTGCGCCAAAGACATCGCGGCACTCGGCCAGCACGGCGTCGTCCAAATCGACGCAGGTATGGAGTGTCATCCTCGGGGACTTCACGATATTGGGGATGTGCTGGGCGCGGGCGACGGACCCGCAGCCAATCACGGCAAAGCGAAGAGGCGCGGTGTCATTGGGCGGGGTCACACAGGCTCCTTGCCAGCTCTTGTGGATGCTTCGCCAAGGGCGCCGCGCTTTCGAGCTTCAGGATCGTGCCGGGCAAAATAGTCTCGCCGAGACACGAGGCCGAATTGCCGCATGACTTCTTTTACCGGTAAATCTGCTGAGCGCGATTCCAGCGTGAAAAGGCAGTTGGGCTGATTAAATCTCACCCGCACATCGCGGCCATAGTGGCGCTCAACGTCGCGCATCTTCTCCTGGTTATGATCCGCGAACAGAGTTACCGCGTCGAAGTTGACGGTGACCAGCAGCACGGGCGATCCAAAGCCGAAGCTGAGCGTCTCAGATCGGTAGCCGCCGGCCGCCAGCTCCGTGGCGTCCCGATCGAGAATGCGGCTCCAGGGGGAATACGCGAGCACAAAAGGCACGCCGTAGATCAATGCGCAGTAGTCGAGCAGAGAGCCGGCAGGCGTGAAGCTGGGAATCACGAAGAAGTCCGCTCCAGATTCGATCTGGGGGTCGAAGACGGCGTGCGGATAATAGACGTCGAAGCAAATTGCCCCGCCCATGGTTAGACCTTCCCAGCGGATGGGGGCGGAGTCACCGGATTCGACTCCGGAGACTTGTTCCCCCGGGGCAGGGACGCGTTTCTGATAATAGCCAAGCGAAGTTCCATCCCTTGCAAGAACGTAAAAGCGATTGGCGAATGCTCCGTTTTCACGCACCAGGAGCGGAAGTACGAGCGAAATCTTCGATCGCGCGGCTATCTCGCAGAGAAAGGCTGTTTCCTGGCGCCAGTCTTCCAGCGCAAATTCGTCGAGCGGAGCGGAGGCATTTCTTCGGTGGAGCAGATTGATCGTTTCAGGAAGTACCACGAGATCGGCTCCCTGAACTGCCGCCAGTTCGAGCCATCGGGCGGCCTCCTGGAGTGTTTCCTGGAGATTGGAAGCTCCATCCCTGAGAGCAATCGTTGCTATCGTCTTCTCGTTCACGGCGCCTCATTCCCTCAATTTATCTTGGCCTTGAACACCACCATCCAGAGTGACGGTCAAATCCGGGAAAGGGTGGATGATGAGCGGCCCGGTTCGGCCGCACGTTCACGGATTCTAGGATAGCCAACGGTCCAGGTTCTCGCTGACAAACTCATCGTCATTCAAAAGGGGATAGGAGGAATACACGCGCTCGATTTCCTCTAATTGCCCTTTGGAGAGTGACTCGCCTGGATCCAAACACCAGCGTCCGGCCAGCAGTCCCTGCCTGCGCAGAACCTCGTGAATGCCGGGAATGCAGCCGCGAAACTGATTTCGGGCGTCGAAGATCGCTGCATTGGCATCGGTAATCTCCGCGCCCCGGGCGAGGACGGTGTCAATGCGCGCGCAATTGTATTTTGCATCGTGTACAGACTTGAGCAGTTCAACCGCGCGACGCGTCCAAACGGCCCACTGTCCCAGCAACCCGCCTACGAAGTGCGCGGTACGTTCTCCGAAGCGGAACTCTGTAAGAAGGTCGGCGACGATGTTATCGTCATTGCCGGTGTAAAGTGCGATTTCAGAGCTGCGTCCGCTGTGAGCGACCGCACGTAGCACTTCCATGGTTTGATACCTGTCGAAGGAAGCGACCTTTATGGCGACAACCGACTCGATCTCCACGAAGCTTTCCCAGAAGTCGGCGTTGAGCGGACGCCCGCCAACGGCCGGTTGGAGATAGAAGCCTATGATCGGGAATATCTCGCCGACGGCGCGGCAGTGTTCGATAAGCGCGGAGTTGGATGCATCGGAAAGAGCAGCCAGGCTGAGGAGTCCGCCGTCATAGCCGATCTCGCGGAGGGTGGCGGCTTCCTTACAGGCTTGCCTGGTATCGCCGCAGATACCGCCAATCTTTGCCAGCACTTTTCCCGAGCGCTCCTCGAAAGAACGCACTTCTTCGAAGGCGAGTTCGAGCACCGGTTCGAAAAGGCCGACCTTTTGGTCGCGGATGGAAAACTGTGTGGTGTGGACACCCACTGCGACCCCGCCGCTGCCGGCATCGCAATAGTAGCGCGTCAGCGCGCGCTGCCGTCTTTCATCGAGTTTGAGGTCCTCTGTCAGCGCCAGGGGATGTGCGGGAATGACGAGCCCTCGCTGCAAAAGCGCGCGAAACTGCTCGGCCCGGGTCGCCATCAGAACTTTCCATCCATAACCTGAAATTTCGTTGCTTTATTCAGGCTTGCCCCGCCTGCTTCAACCCAGCCCGCGACAGTCTCCATCAACTCGCCAGCGGACACCGAGGGATAGCCTAGCGCAGCATGGCAAGCTCCGGCGTTGTTCAAGAGCGCGACCCCCTTGGATCCCCCCCGCACAAGCAATTCGCGCTGGAAGCGGCTCGCAAAGAACTCCGCAGCGCGCAGCACTGGAATGGTTTCCGGTCCCGTCACATTGAGAATTCGCGGGGGCGATTCACAGAGTTCCAGAGAGCGCATGGCGTAGGAATTCGCATCTCCCTGCCACAAGACATTCACTGCGGGCACAGAGAGGTCGACTGGTTTGCCCTCATGGACCTGGCGCGCTATGTCGACGAGAACGCCATAGCGAAGATCGATCGCGTAGTTGAGCCGGAAGATCAGACAGGGCGTTTTGAACTTCTTCGAGTAGAACTCAAAGATCCGCTCCCGTCCAAGGCAGGATTGCGCGTACTCCCCAACCGGAGCCGGAGCATCCGATTCGACGCAGCCACCCTGTTCGGGGGAGACGAAGGGGTAGACGTTTCCAGTGGAAAATGCGACGATTCGCGATTCCCGAAAGTGTTGGGCCACCTGCGCCGGCACGACCGTATTCATGGCCCAGGTAACGTCGGGGTCTCCCGCCGAGCCAAACTTGCGTCCGGCGAGGAAGAGTACATTCTCGACCAGAGGAAGGGCCTTGAGGTTGTCAGGATCGAGGAGGTCGCAAGCAATTGTCTCGACGCCCCCCTCTGACAGTTCACGCTGCGCCTCGGAGGATTGAAATCTGGAGACGGCGAGGACCCGCGACTCTCGGTTTGCGCTGCGCAGGGCGCGAACAAGTCTCTGAGCGAGCGTCGGTCCCATCTTTCCCCCGGCGCCGAGGATTACGGTGTCACCGCTTAGCCGGCCGGCAAAGGCAATGTCCGCCTCGCTGGGCTGGGCCAACAGACTGTTGAGATGCTGCTCAGAGTCGATTCGGATCATGGAGTGGAATGGATAGGGTGAAGACTACCTCATTCAGCCAGCCAACTGTAGTCGAGCGTCAGAAATATGTTGCCCCGCCGAATAAATGGTTTCCGGTTTCGAAATACGAAAACATAGTTTGGATTACGGAACAGAGAATATGCCCCGGTTTGGGCTCTGTCAAGAGACCTACAGGGCTCAACCTTGCAGCCAACATGCCGCCTGCGCGGCCTGCAGGAAGGGGATGCTCCAGTATTCGAGCGTGTTCCATTCAATGGCTGTGGATTGCTCGAGGTAAGGCGAATCGTCCGGCCTGCCGATGAAGCCCGTTATCATGGCTTCCGGAATCTGTGGAATTCGAAATGAATAGCCGACGGGCTGGCGGTAGCCGATTCCGGAGAACAACGAACGGTTGAGGGTATTATGTCCCAGGCACCAGTGCAGCAACCGCTCCGCCGCGCCGCGCCACGCTGGCTGGTTCAACAGCGCGGCCGCCCGGGCCAGCAGATGTGCGTGGCTCATGAGGACGGAACTCGTCCCGTGCACGATGCCCTGCGAGTTGAACGGAGCCATGAAGGTTCGTACACCGCGTCCGCTTCCTGCATTACGGAAGACCTGCCGATTACGATGCGGCTGGTCGAAATACACGCCGTAAGGCGTAAGGGAAAATGGATTGCTACTGCAGTCGGCCAGCAGGTAATTCTCGATGTAGTCGAAGACTGCCTGTCGTGCCTGTTCAGCCACCGCCTCGTCCGTCAGCATCGAACGCAACTCCCAGATCCGAAGCAGCGTCAGGGCCGGATCCGCGGCAAAGGCAATGGAGCGAAATCCATCGGATGCGTCTGCTTCTGTGAAATAGCCACTCAGTCCCTCCTGTGCCTCTGCCTGGCGCCGCATCAATTCCCGGGCCGAGGCGATGAGCGCAGACTGATCGATCGAGGAGTCCCCGGCTGCCAGCAACTCGAGGCCTCCGCGAATCTCGGCGGACAGAAAAAGCGTGCGGTTGTCATGGCCGTTCCGGCGCCCGAAGGCCGCCGCCTTCTGGGCAAACTGCAGGCATATTTCAGCCTGCGCGGATGGGAGGTGACGGGATGCGCGAGCCTGCCCGTGGACGAAGGCCCATTGCACCAGCGGATTGTATGACGTGCGAATCCTGCGTTCGTCGCCCGATTGGGGAACATTGTCGGTCCAGCGGTTGTCGCTGGCATCGCCGTAGCAACCCGGATGGTTCTCAAACCACCAGTTCTTCTCGTAGGTGAAACCGCTTCCCTCCGGCGAACTGCCGCCGGCAACGTCCTCATAAACCTGACCTCGAGGGTCGAGCATGCGATGAAAGTACGTGTTGCCCCACGACACTTCATCGAGCAGCGAGTCGGAAGCGATACCTCCGCGATCGAGGTCTTTGCCGACCCGCTCCCGCAGCGTAAGCAGGGCGTCGATATGGTAGAGCGTGAAGGCAAGCCACTTGCGAAAGTCGCCGGCGTCGTGCCAGCCGCCGGCAGCCGGCAGCGGGGAACCATCGATGTCGAGGATGCCATCGTCAAGGTGGCAGGCATCGTGGACTCCATACACCGCAGCGCCACAGCGTTGAGCGCGCAGAAAAGTCAGATAGCCGGCAATGATGCGGTCATAGACGTGAGCACGAATGGCAAATGGTGGAGAGATCTGCAAATCGGTTTCGATCTGGTAACTACCGGGAGTCTTGAACCCACTGAAATCTGCCTGCCACATTGAACCCCAACGGCTTGAGATTCTTCGCAGTTCACCCTGATACAACGGCGCGGTTCCTTCGCCCAAAACGAGCTTACCCCGCAGGAGATCGTACGGAGACGGGAAGCGGCCGGAAAAACCTTCCTCATTCTTCACTGAGCGGGGCATGCGAAGGCAATTCTGGCGGAGATAGAACGGGATTGCATCAGGAAGCCCGCTCGCATCGCCTGGCAGCAGCGTCAGTATCTTCGGGCTTTCAGGAAGATATCCAAGGTGGCTCAGGCTGAGCTGTATCTCCATTTCACTATGCGCCTTCGGCGGATCGTTCACCGTGACTAGGCAATGCCTCGCGCCCTGCCGTTGTGACCGAACTGCAGAGAGATTTTTCGCGCCGTTTCCTTCAATAGCGCCGCAATCGCTGTTTCCCGCTGGGGCGTGAATTCCTGCAGAGGTAAGGTGATACTAATGG
Organism: Terriglobales bacterium; assembly: GCA_049521375.1. Lineage (GTDB taxonomy): Bacteria > Acidobacteriota > Terriglobia > Terriglobales > Acidobacteriaceae > Acidiflorens. The sequence goes on along the minus strand of JBEKOW010000100.1, from coordinate 5,123 downwards.
CGGCGACTGGCCGATCATCCCGATGGACCACGCCTGCCGCCAACACCCAGTAACCGGGAAGCAGTTCTTCGACGTTGCGCGCGTAGCGCAGTTGTTTCACCTGCGCGAGTTCCTGCTTCATGCGCGCCAATGAAATGATGGTGCTATCAGTGTACTTCTCCGAGCATTTGGACATGATGCGAGCCACTTCGCTCGGCGGCATTCCTACAAGAAATATTTTGCCCGACGCGGTGGCGTTCAAGGGGCGCCGGAGGCCCACATCGGCAAAAGCGTCGGGCGCCCCCGAGTAGCCTACCGAATGAATGAACAGAACGTAGTCCTCGTCGAGGACGCCGAGCTGGACGGTGCCGGGGAGCTGTCTTGCCAGTTCCTGCATGGGGAAAAACGCCGCCCGATACATCGCCGAGTGGCGCAGATAGCCCGAGCCAATCCAGAGGGCATGACTCGAAAGCAAATAGCGCCGTGTGACGGGCTCCTGTTTGATCAGATTGGCTTCGATCAGCGTGGCGCACAGGCGGTGGGCCGAGGCCTTCGGTACATCCAGCCGCGCGGCCAGCTCGGTGAATGACAGCTCGAACGGCTCCTCTGCCAGCAATTCCAGCACTTTCAGGCAGCGCAGCGTTGAGCTCATGGCGGTGGAAGCTTTTTTCATGATCAAACTCTTGCAGGAAGTCCTTGACAATGCAATCCGTTTTTGATTAGCTTGAGCCGCAATACAAACCCAAGTTTCGTATTGCGGAACTAATGTATCACGATAGGTGCTCATACCGGGAAGTTGCTCGAGAACATTTCAGGAGGCAAGGAACATGAGGGCAGGCGCGCGGCTTTTGACGTTGAAGCATTCAACCACTCTAGTGTTGAGCATACTCTTCTTGGCCGTTTGTATGTGGCCGACTCCAGGGGCTGCTCAGGAAGTCACGGCGACAATCAACGGCACCATCACGGACTCATCAGGCAGCGTTGTTGCGAATGCAGAGGTAACGGCAACCGACCTCGCTCGAGGTACAGTATGGCCCGCAAAGACCAATCAATCGGGCTTTTACAACCTCACTCGCCTGCCCGTCGGGCGCTACGAGGTACGCGTGTCCGCGCCCGGCTTCCGCACGGCCGTCGAGACCACCCCCGAACTGGTACTCAACCAGATAGCAGCCGTGAACATCCAGTTGGTCGTCGGTAAGAACAGCGAGACGGTCCAGGTCACGAGCGAAGCGCCTCTTCTGCAGACCGAATCGAGTACTGTCAGCACGCTTATTGATGCGCAGGCCAACGTCGACCTCCCGCTGGCATCGCGTAACTACCTGCAGTTAACTTTACTCGCACCCGGCGTGGTGTCGCCAAATCCAAGCGGTTTCGCGGTCGGCAACGCAACCGGCCAGACTGCTCGGCCCGAGATCAACGGCAACCGCTTTACTGCTGTGGATTACATTATCGATGGCATGGATAACAACGAGATGGCCAGCAATTTCGTTGCGTATACGCCGCAGCCCGACTCCATCGAGGAATTCAACCTGATCACGCAGAATGCGCCCGCCGATTTCGGCAATTATATGGGCGGCGTCATCAGCGTATCGACAAAGTCGGGCACTAACAAGCTCCACGGCTCCGCGTTCGAGTTCTTTCGCAACGACGTTCTGAATGCCAATGAGTGGTATCGAAACCTGGATGGGAACGCTCGTCAACCGCTCCGCTGGAATCAGTTCGGCGCAGCCATTGGCGGTGCGATCATCAAAAACAAGCTGTTCTTCTTCGCCGATTACGAGGCGACGCGCTTCGATTATCCAACGAGCAGTTCTTCTTTCTCGGTGTTGACCGCCAAGGAGCGTACCGGCGACTTCTCCGAGCTTCTGAACCTGCCGACCCCCGTGATCATCAAGAATCCGCTCACCGGGATGCCCTACGAGGGCAATATCATTACGTCCGGCCTGAGTCCGGCGGCTTTGGCGATCGTGGGTTCCAAGTACTATCCCACACCGATCAATGGCAACCTGGTCGACAATGCGATCGACAACTCCCGTACTTATCAAAACGTCGACCAAGGTGACGGAAGGCTCGACTGGGCAGCCAACGACCGAAACCACGTCTTCGGGCGCTTTTCGAAAGAACGGTCTACTTATCCGACCACCAACTCCTACCTGCTGGCTTATGACTCAAATAATCCCGCGAGTGTGTGGAACACCGTCGTCGACTACACCAGGACGCTATCCAACAATCTGATCAACGATGCACGCTTTGGCATCAGCTATGTCAATGTCATTAGTGGTCAGACCGACACCAACAGTGTCGATGTCAGCCAGTTTGGCATAGCCGGCCTTCCCTCAAGCATCTTGCCCGCGATGACGTTCTCGAAGAATTACCTGGCCGGTGGCGTACAGGGAAGCCACGCTGCGTTCGGCAGCAAAAACTCGTTCACCACGCAAGCCGACACAGTCATCCAGTACCAGGACGTGCTCAACTGGACGCACGGCAAGCACAACACGCGATTTGGATTTCAGGGCTGGCGCATCCGCCAGAACGGATTCTTTCCCGGGAATGGCGGGCTGGCCGGAAACTTCGACTTTAACGGGCAGTATTCCGGATCTGCGGAATCGGACTTCATGCTCGGACTGCCGGACATCATTCAGGTGGGCCGCCCCGGTCCAGTCTGGGGGCAGCGCGGGAATATTTTCTCCGGCTTCGTCCAGGACGACTGGAAGTTTACTACGAAGCTGACCCTGAATTTGGGACTGCGATACGAGAACCACACCCCGTGGTATGAAGCCCACGATAAGCAGGTGAACTTCGATCCCCTGACCGGCAATCTTGAACTGCCCGGGCAGAACGGCTTCAATCGCGCGACCTACGACGACTACAACGGAGTCAGCAACTTTCAACCGCGAATCGGTATCTCTTACTTGCTCTTCCCCAAAACAGTCATTCGCCTCGGATACGCCATGTCTGAATTCATGGAAGGCACGGGATTAGGCCTTCGCCTGCCGCAAAACCCACCATTCTCAGTCGAGACGCAGGCGAATTACGGCAGCCTCACCTATCCGACAACGACCCTGGATCAGGGCTTCACGCCTATCTCCACCACCAATCCATGCACGATTCAGGGATTGGAAAGCGCGAACCCAGCCTGTTATTCGGGCAACCTTCTCTTATCCTGGGATCGCCATGTGCAACCGGCGCGCTCGAATCAGTGGAATCTCGCTGTCCAGCAAGAGCTAACCAGTAATATGACGTTCCAGGTTGGCTACGTCGGACAGGCGACGCGCCACTTGACCGTGCCTAAACAGCTGGCCCAGGTGTACATCGCGCCTGATGGCACAATCGGCCCTTCACTTTTCTTTTCCCAGAATCAAAACCTCATCGCCCTGGGTGCGATTCCGTTCGCCACCTACGCGGCGGCTAACTCCAACTACAATGCCTTGCAGACGTCTCTTCAAGGCCGCGCCAACCATGGACTGTCATACCAGCTCAGCTACACATGGTCGCACTGCCTCACCAACGCCACCGGCTTCTTCGGTGAAGGCGGTCAGTCCGGTAGCCAGGATGCATGGTTCCAGGATGTGTACGATCCGCAGGCCGACTATGGAAGCTGCTATTTCAATGTCAAGAACGTCTTCAGCGGCTATTTGATCTACGAATTGCCGTTTGGTCATGGACGCGCCTACGGGTCCAACCTGAGCAGTGTGGCCAATGCGTTAGCGGGCGACTGGCGGGTGAGCGTAATTCCAACCTTCCGTGGAGGTTTGCCGCTTACGATCAATGCCAACAATCCTCCCGGCACTAACTCCTATGGCGAACGGGCAGATTGCAATGGTCCGCCGATAGTTTACGGCAAGGGCCAACCGCTTCCGTCAACGTTGGGCGGCGGATATCAATGGTTTTCTCAGGCTCCCTACTCTCAACCGGCAACGGGCTATGGCACCTGCAGCATAAGTTCGGTGTATGGACCTGGTGAGCGCAACGTCGACCTCGGGCTAGCGAAGTCGTTCGCGGTGCATGAACAGCAGAACGTAGAGTTCCGCACCGAATTCATCAACGCATTTAACCATCCGATACTGAATGCGCCGCAAAACGGGTTGGGATCGAGCCTTGGATTCATCAATGGAGGCGGCAGTTCCCAGGGCGCGCGCAACATTCAGTTCGCGTTGAAGTACAACTTCTAGCCGCCATATTTGCTGGCGGATCGTAAACTGTTCTAACTGTGCGACGGGCTCCAGACGTGCGAGCGTTTGGAGTCCGGCGCCTTGCTTCATCTGCATCGGACGCCAAGCCGGGCGATGGTCGACAAACCGGCCCCTGGCGGCAACACCCCGGTTGCCAGACCGTCGCGGCACGACGCGGTCTCGTCAAGGACGCGAGCCATGCGACCGCGCCTCGGGTTCGTCTAAACTGTGCCTGTCTACTGACGGACTATGAGGAATTCAGATCTCATCGCCTTTCTGAAGCCGGTCGTGAACCAGTTCAGCGCGGCTGATTCTGTCGAGTTCATTGATGTCACAGGCCAGGTCACGGATATTCAGGCGAACCCTCATCGCCTCACCATCCGCCTCAACGTTCCAGCCGGGCTGTACAGCGGCCGTTTTGAGACCACTCCCAACGCTTTTGACATGTCAACGGCCATGATTGACATGTTGCGCGTCCCCGATGGAAAGCGCGTTCCGGTCGGCCCGTGGGACCTGGATCACATTCACAACGTGATGGCCGTCCCCATGATGCGCACTTTTGTGAACGGCAAGCTGAAGGGTGGGCTCTGGTTTGCTATGCCCGGCCCCGAGCAAATTGCCAACGGACGTCTCGCTGCGGAGTTCGGATTTGAGGCCGAGGAAGGCGAGAACGAGCTGACCCTGGAAATCATTGAACGCGATCGCGAGCGCATGAATTGGGGAAGGCTGGCTTACTTTGAGCTCCGCAAAGATGATCGCCGCACCCTTCCCCTCGAGCCTGCCGTGGCCCGGCATCCACGCATCTTTCTTTCCTCCGATGATGTGAAGCGTGTACGCGCGCGTTGGCACGGAAGCGCCGAGTTCGATGCACTCCAGCAGCGGCTTCGCACCGAAGATCTGGTCTTTCTCACCGACAACAGCCAGGGCACTCTTGAAGTGGCTACCCTCGTCTCCGCTCTGACTGGAGACGAA
>JBEKOW010000099.1:0-14347 GCA_049521375.1 Terriglobales bacterium | reverse complement strand
GCAACTGCAGCTTGTTCGAATCTGCGGCGCACCTGGTCATCGCGAAGCAGAAGGAGGATCGCGTCGGCGAAGGAAGCGGCATCGTCGGCGAGCAGGAGGTCGCGTCCGTTCTGGAAGCTGAGGCCCTCCGCGCCAATCGAAGTTGAAACCAAAGCCTTACCCATGGCCATGGCTTCGTAAATTTTCAGGCGCGTTCCTCCACCGATGCGGAGAGGCACGATGACGACCGACGCGTCGCGCAGATAGTCGCTGACCGAAGGAACGGTACCTGTCACCTGCACCGACGGGGAAGCCAGGCGCTGCACGCGGGCGTAGGGATTTCGTCCCACGATCTGGAAAATTGCGTCGGGATATTCCGCCAGAATGCGAGGCCAGATCTGGGCGCAGAAATATTCCATGGCATCGATGTTCGGTTCCCAATCCATCGATCCGGTAAAGACGATTCGCGGAGGCTTGATGGTGGAAGGCGGAGCGACCGGGAACTTCGCCACGTCGACTCCGGTGGGAACAACCGTGATCTCGCAGTTCGGATTCATTTCCAGCATCTGCTGGCGGTCGTTTTCGGAGACGGCCAGGATGTGATGGAATCTGGCGAGCGTGCGCCGTTCGTAGCGCGCCATGCGCGCCGATTCGTAGGAATAGGAGAGCTTGCGCAGCGGATGCGTTTCTGTCGCGGCCATGCGCTGCCACAACGAGCTCTCTACGTTGTGCTGAAAGAGCACGCAGGGGATGGGCAAGGCTTCCGGAAAATTCAGGGACGCGGCCAGGAAATCGCAGATTGCGAGGTCCATCTTTCCGCTGGAAAGATGCCGGGCCACGGCCTGGCGGACTGTGGTGTTCGTGTACTTGGTGACGGAATAGGGCGCGGGCTGAGGAAGCCGGTAGAGGTAGTCCAAAATCCCTTTGAATCCCTCGGAGTCGACGTTGCCGGTGCATAGCACCTCGGCTCCGGGAAATTGTTCGGGAAGAGCGGCTTCGTAGGCAGCATCTCGTTGGCCCGGGTAGTACGAGAGCAGCGTGACCTCATGCTGGTTCGAGAGGCGTCGCAGGATATTGTAGGAGCGGATTTTGCCGCCGGTATCGACAGGGAGAAGCTTGCCTGCCTTAACCCACAACAGTCTCACTGGGGATTTCCTTAGCTGGCTGATCTCAATAGCCGTTGCCGCACGACTACCTCAAAATCGTAGCACGGCGAATCGTCGTCGCAAGACCCGGCAGTAACGTGGATGGCGCGTACGCGGCCGGAAGGGGTTCGAAGCCGGATTCGTTCAAAGATGAAGTGAAGACGCGGAGGTGCGCGACGACTCCCTTTCGAACTCGCACAACTCTTCCCGTTTGGCTGCCAGGACGGAAGCCGAGGCTCGCCTGCTCTCGCGAGAGCGGGATCAATAAACTCTGGTAACCACCCCTTCTGCATCCAATCCCCAAGAGGAAGTTATGAAATGTGCAATCTGTTGCACGTAGCCCTTTGGTGGCATTGTCTGGTTGCCTGCGCGTTTGTATAAAGCCTTATATATCAATCGGAAATGGCAATTCCCCCGAGCGCCTTCCCGGTGTGAGACGTGCTCCTGTTTGGTTGACCATGCCAGCGGCAAAATACACGGAGGTAACCATGGCGAGGGGTCCCCTTATGTCGATGAGAGATGAACTCATTCATGTTCCTACAGGATTTCAAGTAGCAGCCCGGTCATTTTCCGGATTGCTTGCGGGCGCAACTCTGTTGTTGCTTTGCGTGATCATGGCGTCTTCCGCAATGGCACAGCCGTCTTTTCTAACCAGCCGCGGCGACACCACGCGGTCGGGGGCCAATACCAACGAGACGATACTGACTCCGAGCAATGTGAACACCGGCAGCTTTGGCCATCTTTTCAGCGTGCCGCTTGATTACCAGGCCCTCGCGCAGCCGCTCTATGTGCCGAATGTGAACATCGGCGGGCAGATTCATAACGTCGTCTACGTAGTGACCCAGACGGATTCGGCTTATGCGATCGATGCCGATAACGGCGGAACACCGCTTTGGCACGCAAGCCTGCTCGACGGCGGGGTTCCGGCGACCGGAGCCTATCTGCCCTGCGGGACGCTCGGCGGATTCAATCAGGAAGGCATTGTGGGAACGCCGGTGATCGATCCCAACACCAACACGATGTATGTGGTGGCGAAATCTGTAGCGAATGCGACGGTGCGGCACTTCCTGCATGTTCTGGACATCACAACTGGATTGGATGTGGCTCCGCCGGTGCAGATTGCGGCGAGCAGCGTCAGCATGAAGGGGACCAATACGGTCTTCAACAGCCTGCACCAGAAGAACCGTCCAGGTGCGCTGCTGCTGGGAACGACCCTTTATCTCGGCTTTGGATCGAACGGTTGCAACGACCACAATAGCGGGTGGGTTCTTGCTTACGACGTGACCAACCAGCAGAGCATCCACCAGATCGGGGTTTTCAACACCTCACCCGACAGCGGTCTGACGTCGATCTGGCAGACGGGCAATGGGCTGGCAGCCGATGAATTCGGAAACCTGTTTATCGCCACCGCGGAGAGCAGCAATTACGACGTTCCCGCGGGCGGTCAAAGCTACAGCAACAGCCTTCTTAAGCTGAGCCCTGCGCCCTGGACTTCGTCGCCTGCGCAGCCGCAGCTTGCGGACTATTTCACGCCTTCCGAAGTCGCGTTTCTGAACGCCCACGATCTGGATGTGAGTTCGGTGGGTCCGGTGGTACTGCCCGATCTGTCGGGGCCTTATCCGCACGAAGTGATCGGGAGCAGCAAGCAGGGTCTGGTGTGGGTTCTCAACCGCGACGACATGGGATGGTACTCGCCGGTGAGCGACAACGTGATTCAGGAGTTCTCGCTAACCGTGAATGGAGAACTGATGTGTTCGCCGGCCTACTGGAATGGAATGGTTTACTTCATTCCGGATGGCTCGCCGATCCAGTCCTTCCAGGTGTCGAATGGACTGTGGACTCCGCTGGCGCAGAGTCCAAAGAAAATGCTCGGCGCGTCCTCGCCCGCGATTTCTTCGAATGGGAATACCAACGGAATCCTGTGGGCCCTGAATGGCACGCTCGACGCATTTGACGCCGTGACCCTTAACTCGCTGTATATTTCCACGGCTAAAGTGCCGAAGCTGGCCCACTTTGCGACGCCGACGGTGATCAACGGAAAAGTCTACGTGGCTACGCAAAACAGTCTGGAAGCTTACGGCTTGCTGAATGTGCTGACCGTCGCCAGCGGGAGCAATCAGGTGGCGCAGGTGGGTCAACCGTTGCCGCAACCGATCCAGATTGTGGCGACGAATCCTTATAACGGTCAGCCGCAGCCGGGGGTTACGGTCACTTTCAGCGATGGCGGCAAAGGCGGGAGTTTCAATCCGACGACGGCCGTGACCGATTCCAACGGATCGGCGAGCACGGTCTACACGGTTCCGTCGGCATCCGGAGTCTTCACGTTGACCTTGACGGCGCCGAACTTTGCCAACGTTACCACCACGGCGACAGCCTCGGCATCGGCGGCAACCAGGCTTATCCTCATCTCCGGGAACCGGCAAACGGGCTCCAGCGGGTCACTGCTGCCAAGTCCGCTGGTCGTTGAGGCGAAAGACGCCCATAACAATCCGGTCGTGGGGATCACGGTTCAGTTCAAGCCGGGGACACAGGGTGTGGTTAATCCGGCGTCGGCGGTGACCAATTCCAAAGGACTGGCGCAAACTTCTTTTCAATTGGGCACGATTGTCGGTTCGTTCACCGTTTCGGCGAGCAGCGGCGCAGCCAAAGGCATCGCATTCTCGGAGACCTCAGTGGTTGGCGCCCCGGCGCTGGTGACTGTAACGGGCGGGAATAATCAGACTCAGCCGGCCAAGACAACGTTGCGGAAAGCACTGACCGTGGTGGTGACCGATCAGTACGGGAACAAGATCTCCGGTGTCGGAGTGACTTTCAGCGACAACGGCGCGGGCGGGAATTTTTCCAACGTTAACCCGGTTGTGACCGACAGCAGCGGAATAGCGGCGCAGTCCTACACGCTTCCGGCAGTCGATGGCACGATCAACATTACGGCGACGGCGGCTGGGATTACGAATCCGGCGACTTTCACGGAACTCGCGGAATAAATCTGGTTTGCTGAAGTCCATAGGCCGCTCTTGTCTGGGGCGGCCTTTTTTCATTGTGTCGAATTGCCGGTTGATTCAGGATCTGGTCCGCCGCGGGGGTTTTGCTGGCGGGCGGCGTCTGGCGGGAAGGCGAAAAGGTTAGAATCAAGTTTCGGAATCTCCATTGATGAAGCTCGCAAAACGGTCACATTTAGTCTTGAGCTTCTCGCGGATGCTGGTTGTCTTGCTGTTCCTTTCTACAATTTTTTCTCCGCTCATTTTGTCGCAGGAACCCGTTGACCGGCCGCTCGTTGTGAAGGGACGAGTCCTTGATCCGAAGGGAGGTGCTTTAGCCGGAGCGACGGTTGAACTTTCGACTCTGGAAGCGTCGGGCAAAGGGAAAGTGGTGGGCAAAACAAGTTCGGGACGGGAGGGTGAGTTTGAATTCCATGTGGCGCGAGCCGGCCAGTTCACGGTGAAAGCGGAAGCGCCAGGATTTCGCGCGGTCACGACGACGATCAATGTCAGAGCCAATGTGCCGGCGCCGGCGGCAGCGATCGAAGTCCGCATGAGCGAGTTTTCGTCGCGGACAGAAAGTGTGAACGTGACCGCTGACGTCAACGATCTGGACGTGTTGAGCCCTGATCCGGCGATGAAGGTTTTCGCCTCCGAGAATTTGCTGGATGCGAACCCGGGACGTCCGGGCGCGCCTATCTCGATTCCCGGCTACCCGATTGAGACGGCGTCGAGCGGCATCAAGGCTCCGCAGTACTTTGCGCCGGGTGTGGCGGGCGACCATGGTGAACCGATCGCGCAGTACATCCAGGTGGGCAGCTACCTGGTGCCGAACAATCTGTCGGCGAACGCGCACGGGAACGGCTATGCCGACCCGAATATCTACATTGCGAGCGTGATTGAGAGCGTGCAGGTGGATGGCGGCGCTTACAACGTGCGCGAGGGGAACCATGCATTGAACCTGGCTGCGATTTATGGGCTGCGCTCGCATCTGGATCCGTTCGTCACGCTCACGGGAGACTACCGCGACATTACGGCGACGGCAGGGCTGAGCCCTTCCGCGAACTCATGGGTTGCAATGGAAGGTTCGTTCGGCAACGGCTTCCTGGATCGACTGGAGCACCGCAAGCAGTTCAAGTTGAACGGCGGGCGCGTTTTTCATGCGGGCGATCATACGTTGACGCTATTCGGAATCGGCTACCTCGGATACGGGTATGTGGCGGGACTGCGACCGATTTACGGGTTCAATTCCATCGACACTGCCGCCGGTTGGGTGCAGTATCCGGATACGATCGACCCAAGACAAAAGGACCAGACACATACAGCGGTGCTTGCGCTGAATGATGTGTGGAACCTGGACGATCACCAGGAGTTGCAACTCTCGGGATTTTTTCGCACTTACAACTTGTCGCTGCTCTCGGACTTTGGATTGGGACTGATCCGCCAGAGCGAGTTCCGCACAGTGACGGGCGGGAACGCGACTTACGTGAACAAAATCGCGAAGGGCTTTACGTTGCTGGCGGGGATGGATTACGAGCGCGAGGCTCCGCGGCGCGACGACCTCGATCATTACAACTTCTACAGCCCCTCCGCTCCGTCTTACTATGGGCCGTTTATCAAGATCGATGGGAACAACGTGACGATCGCGCCGGTGACTCCCTATGTCGCTGGGCAGGGCGAGTTGAGCAAATACCTTCATTACTATCTGGGCTGGCGGCGCGACGAAATCGACATCACGAATCAGGATCTGATCACGCCCGCGAATTCCTCGAGCAAATGGGTAGGGGTGAATTCGCCCAAGGCCACGATCACATTTGTTCCAGAGGAGTCCTGGTATGTTCCGCTGTTCGCGTTCAGCTTTGGCAAGTCGTTCTTTACCGAAGATCCGAGAGAGGGCAGCGCTCTGGCGGGCCCGACAAGCGTCGATCCCGTGGAGACGGCTCGGTCCTACCAGATGGTTGCGAGCAAGACGTTTCACAAGACTGATCTGAAGCTGACGCTCGGCCATGAAACGCAAACCGCGGAGTACGGGAAGATTGATCCGGATCAGGGATTGCAGTTCGATCTAGGTCCGGGCCGCATTCGTTACCTCGCGTTTACAGTGCGCCAGAGCTTCACGAATGGAGCATTGCTGGCAACCTTCGAGCAGGCGGACGCTCGTCTTGTAGACGTGGCAACGGCATCGATCGTGCCAGAGGCTCCGCGATTGATTGGCGATCTCACGGCGATGTATCAGAAGCTGCCCTTTCACTTGCAGGCGAAGGGTGAATTCGAATACGTCGGGCAAAAGGTGGTTGGGACCTCGTGCGATGCGAGCCAACCGCTCACTGGGGGAACTGGCTACTGCCTCGGCGTACCGAACAAGGAATTCCGCTTGGCGCTGGCGCGGCCCTTTCTGGACGGTCGGGTGAATGTCGGCGTGAACATGCTGGTCGCCAGCGGCTGGACGGGGCAGACTACAGAAAACTTTGCCGCTGCCTCGGTATACGGACCCGGGAAAGTGGGCATCGGCTCCGACGGATTGGTTCCCGCAGATCCGGTGAATGAAGTGGTCGGTGTGCGTATTCCCTCGTATGCGAGCGTGAGCTTAACTTACCGCTTTGGCGGAAATCCTGCGCATTAGGCGACCTGACGGTGAAGCATCGCGCTTGGCTCGATTCGCGTGACGTCGCTTTAGTTGCTGAAGTCGACGGCGCTTCCGGAAGTGGGCTCCGGTTCGTAGTTCATCCAACGTAAGTTTCTTGGTTACCTACCGATTCGGGCCATAGACATCTCGGGTGACGAGCTTAGTCTGAACGTATAGGAGAACGACCGTTGGCCCCCTGCAAGAAAGGCCCTTTCCCGAATTGGGAAAGGGTGGATGGTTCGTCTGCACTTTCGAGTAAAAGTGGCTTCGTGGCTCTGGTAGCATCATTTTTGAGACGCGTTCACTTTTTCTATTCGCAATCGTTCATGTCTTGCCGTTTTAGTCCCTGGAGTTTTGCACCTCAGTTGATTTCACCTCCGCGTTCCCGAACAAGTTTGCCGAGGAGAACCTTGTGACTGACCGTGCGTCCGGTAACGAGCCGCGCCGGAGACGAACCTGGTACCGGCGTCGCTTGCTGAGGCGGCGCGCGTTCGGCGTGGCCATTCTTGTGGCCATGATCGCCTTCGTGTGCTGGAAGAATGTCGACCGCGTGTTTTCGGGTGCACACGCTTCCCAGAGTGCAGCGGCATGGCGCCCGCGAACCAGCGTACGGCAGGACTTGGCCTGGAATTCTCACCCCGCGAGCAAACGCTCCAGGTATGTGGAACGGATTCCGGGGGTGTATCCCTATTCGGTGGTGCCGGGCGGGATTAAGGATGCCGCGGCTTTGCGCCAGATCGCGGCACGCGATCGCGCGGTTTCCCAGCATTACTCCCAGTTTGACTACAGCAAGGCGCGCCTGGTGCGCGTGACGGAACCACGAGAGGTTTACGTTTCCTATCGCATTCGCGACACGATTTTCTGGACCAGCAAAAAGATTCGCCTTCCCGCGGGCGAGATGCTGTTGACCGATGGCAAGATTACGGCGCGCGCGAAGTGCGGCAACCAGGTTTCAGAAACGGCCAAGCCCGAGGTTTCCGACCAGGAGCCAGAGGAAGATATCCTGGACCAGCCGGTCGCGCTGGTCGGTCCCTCTCCATCTCTACCGGTTCGCCCAGGGCCGCCCGGGTTCAATTTGCCGATCGGGCCGCCGCCTTCCAGCGGTGCATTCGGTTTCCCGCTGGTTTCTCTGGGCGGGGCGCCCATCGGAGGCTGCCGGCTTAAGGATGGGCTGCTCGAACATTGCCATCCCCACAAGAAACCAGTTGCGCCGGAGCCGGGGACCATCGTGCTGATCGGTTCGGGACTGGCGATGGTCATGTGGCGCTATCATCGGAGCCGAGTACTGGGCTCGTAGTCTATGACTTCCTGGATTGGGGTGGTACCAGGGATCCTTCGACTTTGTGGCTGCTACGCTTCGCATACCAGCCCCTGCGCTCAGGATGACTTCAGGGAATTAGAAAGGCCAAAGCGGAAAGCATCAAAGCCTAATGCCTAAGTGCAATCCGCTGTGAAAGGTCTTTCCCGCCGCAGCCCAGCGACGACCGCCGTAACCTTCTGTTAACAATCTCTCAAAACGTCTCTAGTACACTCAGGGCATGGCCATCAGGCGCCACCTAGCCAAAAGTGAAGCGAGCGCTCGTCCGCGCAAGCGTCGAAGCGAACCTGGTAGCAGTCCAGCACCGTCGACCCCAGTGATCGCGCTCGATGATCCTTCCCTCTACCTCAATCGCGAAATCAGTCTGCTGGCATTTCAGGTGCGCGTACTGGAAGAGGCTCAGGATGAACAGAATCCTCTCCTGGAGCGGCTCAAGTTTCTTTCCATTGTCGGCTCCAACCTCGACGAGTTTTTCATGGTGCGAGTGGCGGGCCTGAAGCGGCAATTGGAGAGCGGAGCGCTGGAGTCGGGGCCTGACGGCATGGCTCCCGGAGATGAACTGATCGCCATCCGGGAACGGGTGGCGGAGCTTTACAAGGCGGGACAGGATTGCTTGCGGCTGCGGCTCTTGCCCGGACTTAAGAAGGAAGGCATCCACGTCCTCGAGTACGCGCAGCTTACTCCGGCGCAGAGCGAGTTGGCGAGCCGCTATTTTATCGACACGGTTTTTCCCACGCTGACCCCGCTGGCTTTTGACCCGGGCCGGCCCTTTCCGCATATTTCCAATCTCAGCCTCAACCTGGCGGTGCTGATTCGCGATAACCAGGGAGTCGAGCACTTCGCGAGGGTGAAGGTTCCCGACAGCCTGCCGCAGCTGGTGCCTCTGAACAATCTTGCCAAGGACTCGAAAAGCAAAGCGAAGCCGCCGAGGCAGCAGTACTTCGTATGGCTTGAGCAACTGATCATTAATAATCTGCAGGCATTGTTTCCGGGCATGGAAGTTCTCGAAGCCCATCCGTTTCATGTGACGCGCGATGCGGAGACGGAAATTCAGCAACTGGAAGCGGGCGATCTGCTGGAGTCGGTCGAAGAGGGTGTCTGGCAGCGCCGTTTTCAGGACGTGGTGCGGCTCGAAGTGAACGATGCCATGCCCGCGGAAATTCTCGACATTCTGCTCAAGAATCTCGAGCTCGACCCCGGCGATGTGTACAAGATGAAGGGGCCGCTGGCGCTGAACCGCCTCAAGTATCTGGCTTTCATGGACCGCCCCGACCTCAAGGACAAGCCCTTTGTCCCCGCGTTGGCCGCCGCGCTGCAGCCGCAAGAGGAGGGAGAGGATATCTTTTCCGCCATTCGGCGCCAGGATGTGCTTTTGCATCATCCCTTCGACTCATTCCAGCCGGTCGTCGGATTTCTGCAGCAGGCCGCGCGCGACCCGGCTGTGCTGGCCATCAAGATCACGCTGTATCGGGTCGGCCGCAACGCTCCGGTGGTGGAAGCTTTGCTCGAAGCGATCGACAACGGGAAACAGGTTGCGGTGCTGGTGGAACTCAAAGCGCGCTTCGACGAAGAAAGCAATATCGAATGGGCGCGACGGCTGGAGCGCGAGGGCGTGCACGTCGTTTATGGTCTGATGAACCTGAAAGTGCACTGCAAGGCAGCATTGGTGGTGCGCCGGGAGAAAGACCGGATTCGCCGTTATGTGCACCTCTCGACGGGCAATTACAACAGTCTCACCTCGCAGCTCTATACCGATGTTGGCCTGCTAACCTGCGACGAAGCCATCGGAGAAGATTGCACGGACCTGTTCAACTACCTCACCGGCTATTCCGCGAAAGTGGAATACCGGAAATTACTGGTGGCGCCGGTCAATCTGCGGGAGCGGCTGGAACAGCTGATCCGCCGCGAAATCGAGCACCAGAAAAAAGATGGAAACGGCAGGCTCATCTTCAAGATGAATGCGCTGGTAGACCGGCGAATGATCCAATTACTGTACGAAGCATCGCAGGCGGGAGTGAAAGTTGATCTGCTGGTGCGGGGTATCTGCTGCCTGCGGCCGGGCGTTCCCAATGTGAGCGACAACATACGCGTGACCAGCATTGTGGGCCGCTTTCTTGAGCACAGCCGTATATTCTATTTTCACAATGGCGGTAAAGAAGAGGTTTATCTCGGCAGTGCGGACATGATGCCCCGCAACCTGAACCGGCGGGTCGAATTGCATTTCCCCGTGCAGGATCCGAAGCTGGTGCGCCATCTGCGCGACGAGGTGCTGGCAACTTATCTGGATGAGGTCGTCAAGGCGCGCCACATGAATTCCGATGGAACGTACGCGCGCGACCCCAGGCACACAAACCGCCGCGAATTGAGCAGCCAGGAGTGGTTTATTAAACAGGCGGTTCAACGGGCCGCGTCCTCGTAGTTTCCTGCCGCCATCCAGTTCTTCTTTCCACCTCGGGGTTTTCGGCATCGCAATACAATATTCGCCATTTCTTCGCTTCAACCATTGAAATTCCGCGCGGAATTTTGTCGACCTTCTGGACCCTAAGTGACTCGGTTTCGAGCAACTCTTTCTTGCCTGCAGGGTTCTTAATAGGGCTTGCGTTGTCCAGGGAGAATATGTCGCTCCGTCCCATCGAATCCGCGCGGCGCGCTCTTTGCTTTGCGGTGCTGATGTCGCTGGCCTGCGTTTCTCTGGCGGGCGCCTCCGCGACCTTGCTGCTGGAGGAGCCCTACGGACACATGGGGTTCTTTACCGCGACCGGTCATGCCGCGGTCTATCTCTCCGGTGTCTGCGCGGAGTCTCCGGTACTTCTTCGCCCATGCGCCCCCGGGGAAACCGGCGTCGTGCTCAGCCGGTATGACGCAGTTGGCGGATACGACTGGCTGGCGATTCCTCTGATCCCGTACTTGTATGCGGTCGAGCGTCCCGAGGACATGCCGCTCTTCGCCGACGCGAAGTTGGTAGCTTTTTTGCGCGATCGCTACCGCCGGAAATATCTGGAGAATATCGTGCCCGACACGGCCGACGGCGGAACTCCGGGAGGGAACTGGTACCAGCTTATCGGCTCGTCTTACGACCGGACGATGTATGGTTTCGAGATCGAGACCACGCCCGCGCAAGACGCGGCCCTGATTCAGAAGTACAACTCGTCGCCGAACCACTCTCATTTTCACCTGGCCTCCAGTAACTGTGCCGATTTTGCAAAAGACGTCATCAACTTCTACTACCCGAGAGCCTTGCATCGCAGCCTGATCGCGGATGTGGGGATCACAACGCCCAAACAGATTGCCAAAATGCTGGTGAAATTTGACGCGCATCATCCCGAACTGCATTCATCGCGGATTGTGATTTCGCAGGTGCCGGGAAGCATGCCGCGGAGTTCGACTCCGCACGGCGTCGTTGAATCGTTTCTCAAGTCGAAGAAGTACATCGTTCCCAGCGCAATCGCGAGCCCAATTTTTGCCGGGTGCGTGTTTGCCGTGTTCGTCGCAACGGGAGCTGACCGGTTTGAGCCGGATCGCGACGCGCTGGTGTTCGAGCCGGATGGCGACCGTGAGCCTGCGATGGCGAAGCGAGATCGCAGAACCTATCAGAAGCAGCTTAAGAACTTTCTGGCTGAGACCGCTCCGGCCAGTTCTGGTCAGAGTGTTGATAAGGCCTGGGAGAAACTGCAGTCCAAGGCGCGGGCTGAGTTCGACGATCAGAGTGGGCCGATCCTGAGAATGCAGGTGGCAGAGCGCTCGGTTGAGGTGGGGGCGTCCGCTGGAAATGTGCTCAGCAGCAACGCCCCGCCAGAGGTGGTGCAGCGGATCATTGAGGCCCGCATCGAGTCCGAATTGCGCCATGCCCCTGCGCACGGGCTCTCCCAGATGGACCTCGCGCGGGACTGGAACCTGCTTCGAGACGCCGTGCGCCAACAGGCGACGATGGCGGAGAGTTCCTTGCTCAGTGCGCGGTCAGTATCCACTGGCGAAAGCCTCACGGGCAATGGACCCTGACCCTGATCGTCGGAAGTAACAAGGCTGGCTGTCATCCCGCTTGACTTCTCTCCAAAACAGGTTGCGGAAAGCTATCAGCCCTGAAATCAATAGATTAGACCGGTAAACCGTGCGCGCACCGAGGCGTTATAATAGGTCTATCATGAGCAATTCTCAGTCTATGTCTGTCATTGAAATCTGTGCCAGAGTTAAACATCTTGGATATACAACTTCGGGACGAATCCGACTTTACGGCGAGGATTTTGAAGTCCTTTCCGAACCTTTCCCGGAGGCTGATGGAATCGCGGTTCAGGTGAAGAGCAAAAGCGACCCGAAAGTCCGGGTTCTGCAACTGCCTGCGACCGTGATACAAACAGTCAAGCGGCAGAAAGCCGTAAAAGTGGCCTGAGGTAAAAGTAGTTCCGGGAATGCGTAAATCGCTGTCGTGCCGTCCGGCGCGAATTGGACTTGCGCCGCATCGCCCTTGCGGATTGCGCCTGTATGCGGCAGCGATTTTTCCCTGGTCGTTCGTTTCGAATCCTCAGCCCTGATGCGCGGATGGTATCTTTATCCCGTCATTCCCCAATTCCATGGACGTTCTACAAAGCTTGTTTGAGGGCTATTTTGGCTTACCTGCCCAGAGAGTAAAGCCTCTGCAGGGCCAACTGGGCGGCTCGGGCCGCAAGATTATACGGCTGTCGGGTTTCCAATCAGGGAAGCCGGTCAGCGCGATTGGCATTCTCTATGATGTTCGCGAAGAGAATGTCGCGTTCCTGGAATTTTCCCGCCATTTTCGGCGGCACGGCCTGCCGGTTCCCGAGATCTACGGCGAAGACCTGAAGCGCGGGGCTTACCTCGAGCAGGATCTCGGCGACACGACTCTTTTTGAATTCCTCTCGCATCATCGTGCTGGCGGCGCCATAGAGGCGACCGCGGTCGAGGCGTATCGCAAAGTCGTGGCGCTTCTGCCCCGCTTTCAGGTCGAAGCCGGACGCGATCTGAATTACAAAGTGTGTTATCCGCGCGCCAGTTTCGACCGGCAGTCGATCAACTGGGATCTGAATTACTTCAAGTATTACTTTCTGCGGCTGGCCGGAATTCCCTTCAACGAACAGGCTCTGGAAGATGATTTTAGCCGCCTGACGAAATTTCTGCTGAGCGCTCCCCGGGATTACTTTCTGTATCGCGATTTCCAGTCGCGCAACATCATGTTGTGCGATGGTGAGCCGTTTTTCCTCGACTACCAGGGCGGACGCAAAGGTGCGCTGCAGTACGATGTTGCATCGCTACTTTACGACGCCAAGGCCGACCTCCCGATCGCGCCGTTTTCATGCACTACTACTATGCATACGTTTATGTGCGGATCATGCAGGCGCTGGGGGCTTATGGATTCCGCGGGTTCTACGAGCGCAAGACGCACTTTTTGCAGAGCGTTCCCTACGCGCTGAGAAATATTCGCTGGCTGCTGCATAATGTCGAGTTGCCGATTGCGCTGCCTACTCTCACCGAGGCGTTCAAGACCATGGTCGCCTCGGAAAAACTGCAGGGGGTGGCGTCGGCGGCCGGTAAACTCACGGTGCGGGTATCCAGCTTTTCGTTTCATCGGGGTTTGCCGAAAGACGATACGGGCAACGGCGGCGGTTTTGTCTTCGACGGGCGGAGCCTTCCGAATCCGGGCCGCGAGGAACGCTTTAAGGCCCTGACCGGGAAAGACGCGCCGGTCGCTGAATACCTCGAGCAGCAGGACAGCGTGCGCCAGTTTCTGGCTAACGTGATCGCGCTGATGGATTCGAGCGTGAGCAATTACCAGAGCCGCGGTTTCAAAGATCTGATGGTGTCGTTCGGATGCACGGGCGGGCAGCACCGCTCGGTTTACCTGGCCGAGCAATTGGCGCGACACTTGCGCGGCGGCGAGGGAGTCGAAGTGGTTCTGCATCATCGCGAACTGGAGCGCCAGAATCTGGAGCGGCAGGATCGGGAGCCGCAAGCGCTGGGATCGCAAGCGGGATCGCAAACGCGATGAAGGCGATGATCCTGGCCGCGGGCCTTGGCACGCGCCTGCGTCCACTTACGAATGAGCGCCCAAAAGCTCTGGTGGAGATTAACGGCCGCACGCTTCTTGAGATCGTCCTCGCACGCCTGAAAGCGTTTGGAATCCGCGAAGTAGTCATCAACGCGCATCACTTCGCCGACAAACTCGTCGAGTATCTGAAGGCGAACGACAACTTCGGCATGACGATCGAGGTCTCGCGAGAAGACCTCCTGCTCGACACTGGCGGTGGCCTCAAGAAAGCCGCTCATTTCTTTCTCGCCGAGAGCACCG
>JBEKOW010000098.1:0-13680 GCA_049521375.1 Terriglobales bacterium | reverse complement strand
GAATTCGGACGTTTACAGCGTTACCGAAAATTGGAGCAGGGAGACACGGCTCTGAGCTTTTATCGATGTTCGTAGAAAGAGCCGCGAGCCACGAGTCACGGGCCGCGAGCTCTGAACCCGGAGTTCCTGCGGAGCCACCGCTCCGTTTGCTCACTCGCGGCTCGCGGCTCGAAGCTCGCAGCTATAATCAAACCGCATGGCTAATTTTCCACCGGTTGACGAGCAACTCGCCTACATAAAAAAAGGCGCAGCGGAAATCGTGAAAGAATCCGAACTGCGCGCCAAGCTCGAGCGCTCGGTCAAAACAGGCAAGCCTCTCCGTGTTAAAGCCGGATTCGATCCAACCGCGCCCGATCTGCATCTGGGACACACGGTTCTGATCCGCAAGCTCAAACATTTTCAGGATCTCGGCCACACCGTCATCTTCCTTATCGGCGACTTCACCGGCATGATCGGCGACCCCACGGGCCGTTCGGTCACGCGCCCACCCCTGTCGCGCGAGCAGATCGCCGCGAACGCCGAAACCTACAAGGCGCAGGTCTTCAAAATTCTCAGCCCGGAAAAAACCGTGGTCGACTTCAACAGCCGCTGGTTCTCGAAATTTTCCGCTGAGGATTTCATCCGGTTGACGGCGAAATATACCATCTCACAGATGCTCGAACGTGAGGACTTCCATAAGCGCTTTCACGATGAAAAGCCGATTGCCATGCATGAACTGCTCTACCCGTTGGCGCAGGGATACGACTCGGTGGCGCTCGAAGCCGAAGTCGAATTGGGCGGCACGGACCAGAAGTTCAACCTGCTGGTAGGCCGCGAACTGCAGCGCGCCTACGGGCAGGAATCGCAGGTGGTGCTGACCGTGCCGATTCTGGAAGGCCTCGACGGCGTCAACAAAATGTCGAAGTCGCTAGGCAACGCCATCGGTATTCACGAGCCGCCCCTCGAGATGTACGGCAAGGTCATGTCGATCTCCGATGAAATGATGTGGCGCTATTATGAACTGCTGACGGATGTACGCACCGACCAGATCGCACAGATGAAAGCGGATGCAGCGAGCGGGAAAGCGCATCCGATGGCCCTGAAGAAAGAGTTGGCGCGCGGGATCGTGGCGGACTTCCATTCGGCCGAGGCAGCGTCAAAGGCATCTGAGGATTGGACCAAGCAATTCCAAAAGGATGGAGTACCGGAAGAAATCGAAACCGAGTCCGTATCCTTCGCTGAATTCACCAGCAGGGAAGGCGACGGTGTGCGATTGGCGAAAATTCTCGTCAAAATTGGTTTCGCTCCGTCAACGAGTGAAGCGGACCGGAAAATCAAAGAAGGCGCTGTGACTGTGGATGGCGCAAAGACAATCACTCCGGTTGTTAAAACTCATGGCGGCTCGACCTTAACCATTCGACTCGGTCGCAAGATCAAGAAAGTGACCCTGAACTAATGCTGTCAGCAGCTGCCGGGCTTTAATTTCCAGGGACCTTAAGAAATCCCGGCATCTTGGTATGCCACTCCGTCGCCCTCTCGTAAGCATCGGCCGCCCGCAGCACGACATCTTCCCGCCAGGCCGCGCCCGCCAGTTGCAGCCCGATCGGCATGCCATCTGAAGTAAACCCGCAGGGAAGGGAAATCGCCGGAATTCCCCACACATTAAACGGCCGCGTATTCCGTAGCATTGTCAGCTCCGCGGGACGCAGGTTTTCCGGATTCCTCTGCAACTCGGCAATTCTCGGCGGCGAAATAGGCACTGTGGGCGTCAGCAGCACATCCACACCCTCGAATACCTTTTGGATAGCCACGCGGCTCGCGGCCAGTTCCTTCTTCGCAAGCGAAGCATCCGCGGCCGAAATTTTCTCCCCCGACTTAATCCGCGCCAGCGTCCCGGGCTGGTAAAGCTCCGGCGACCGCGTCACAAAATCTCTGTGGTAGGCGTACGATTCGAAGCTCGAAAGTGTGCGCTCAGTCGAGACTTCCAGCCCGATCCCGTCGCGAATGTCGGCTCCGAGTTCACGAAAAATCTGCACCGCCTTTTCGACCGCAGCGGCCACCTCCGGATCCAGATCGTCAAAGAAGAACGCCCGCGGCACGCCAATTCGTAGGTCCTGTATCTCTTCGCTGATGCCGCATGTGTAGTCCCCAACGGGCATATCGACACTTGCCGGGTCCCCTGCATCGTATCCCGCCAGCACCTGCAACATCAGGCTCGCATCGCAAACCGAACTCGTCAGCGGCCCAACGTGATCGAACGACCACGACAAAGGAACCACGCCGCGTGTGCTCACTCGTCCGTAGGTCGGCTTCAGCCCCACCACTCCGCAATAGGCGGCGGGCAGGCGAATCGAGCCGGCAGTGTCCGTGCCAACCGCGGCGAGGCCCATCCCCGTCGCAACGGACGCGGCCGATCCCCCCGAGGATCCGCCCGCCAGGCGCGCAATGTCCCATGGATTGTGAACTTCGCCGTACGCGCTGATCAGGCAACTGCCGCCATAAGCGAATTCGTGCAGGTTCTGTTTGCCGAGGATGATCGCTCCATCGGCGCGCAGCCGTCGCACCACTTCGGCATCTTCGACCGGGGTCCGGTCCTCGAAGAGCTTGCTGCCCGCGGTCGTTCGCGTGCCGGCAGTGTCGAGAATATCCTTGAGCCCGATCGGGATCCCGTGCAATGGCCCGCGATACTTCCCCCGAAAGATCTCCTGCTCTGCGCGCCGGGCATCTTCCAGGGCAGAATCCGCCAGCACCGTAATAAAAGCGTGAAGCGTTGGGTTGAGTTTTTCGATCCGCGTGAGGCAATCCAGCGTCAGTTGGGAGGGCGAGATTTCGCGCGCGCGAATTCCGCGACTTAAGCTTTCAATGGTAGGACGCAAGAATTCCTCGGGGCGCCGGTGCGCACTTTTACTGCTCACCCTTGCTGCGCAACTTCAGCGTTTCGCCTCGCACCATTGAATCATAAGCAGGGGGATCATTTCCCGTGAGCCGAACTGGCCCGGTGCCGCCGGCAGTCGGCGACGACCGTATCAAGCGCATCGCGAAAAACGAAATCAGCGGCATTCTGCAGTTCGCTCTCTGAAAGTTCGGTGGATTTTCCGACGAAGTTCACGACCATCCGAATGCGCGTCCCTCCTTTGAGGTCTGGGCTGAAGGAAACATGCTGCTCTGCGGTCACCTCCAAAGCGTGATTGATCAGATCGATGGAGCGCGGAGGGCTGATCGCTATGACCACGGCAGAAACGGTCGCGCGCACCGGCTGGGCAAGCACGTAACGCAAACGGCTGCCGGCCTGCCAGGCCGCGCCTGCGGTCCAAGCCGCCTCTTCGTAGATGCCGCGATTCAGCAGGCGATCGAGATTCTGAAAAGAACGGAACGCGACATCCACTGGGACGGGTACAGTGACCGAATACTCCAAGTTGGGCAGCACGGTGAGTCCCTCCCGGATAATCACCTGTACAACTCCCACGACGCGCGGATTATGCGCCGATTTCCAAAGGAAGGCAAGGATGGATATGCGCCCGCTCCAAAGCAAGCAACTGGCGCTTGATCTCGAGGCCGCCGCCATAGCCGCACAGCGAGCCTCCGGATGCGATGACGCGGTGACAGGGGACTATGATCGCCACCGGATTCCGGTTGTTCGACATGCCGACCGCGCGGAACGCCTGCGGATGCCCGATGGCGCGGGCGATATCGCCGTAGCTGCAGGTCTCGCCGTAAGGAATGGAGAGCAGCGCCTGCCAGCAAGCCAGCTGAAACGCAGTCCCACGGAGATCGAGAGGGATCGTGAATTCGTGGCGCGCCCCTGAGAAGTATTCGTCGAGTTCACCAACGTAAGGTGCAAGCTTTTGTTTGGACTCGCAGAGCTGAATTCTCTCGGCGTCGATCTTCATCACCCGCGCTTCAAACTCCAGGCGCACCAGGCCCTTCTCCGAGGCCGCGAGAAATAGTGGTCCCACGGGCGAAGTCGTACGATAAAAAAATAGCTTCTCGAAGCTGGTCACTCTACGTCTCCCGTTTCAAGCGCTCATCCTCCGCAGCAACGAACCGTTCCAGTGCGGAGTCGAAAGCTCCCACCCAAGCCTGCGCGCAGAAGCATAGCACGCACCGCGGGATTCCCCTGCGACGCAAGCCCCCGTTCTCGCGCACAAAAAAAGCCTCCCGCTTGCACGGGAGGCTTTTTATCCAAGGGGAGGGCTATTTCTGTTGCTGTTGGTTGGAAGTCGAATCCGCTGAGGCCAGTTGCTCGAGATTGTTCTTCAGGAGGCTGACTTCAACGCGGCCGCCGTTGATTCGCTTTGGTTTGGCATTCCCCTCGGCTGCGGTAGCCGGGGTCGGGGCGTTGCCCATTCCAACAAGGTAGATCCGGTACACCGGAATATCATGGTTGAGTACTAAGTAGCGCACCACCGACTCGGCCATCTTCTGCGAGTTGGCAATCGCCATTTGTCCGTGACCGGACGAGAAACCCTGCACTTCGACAACGTAGCCGCGCTGGCTCTTCAGCGGGGTCGCCATCTCATCCAGCGCTTCCTTCGCGTTCTTGCTCAGCACAGTCTGCCCGGACTTGAAAAGAATTTCGGTCTGCGTGGCCGGCTGGTACTGATCGATGTTCGTCACCACCGACTCAACGGTAGTCAGCCGCGTGCGTGCCTGGTCGGCCGTCTGCTGTGCGGCTTGCGCCTTGTTCCCGGCGTCGATTGCGTGCTGGTCGGCTTCATTGGCCTTTGCCGATGCCATCTGGATCCCTTGCTGCGCGCGTGTGTCCGTGTCCTTGATCGCCTTCGTGTTGGCGGCTGTCAGCTCATCGAGCTCGTTCACGCGATCGCGGATCGGTTCCGTCTGCCGCGCCACGTATTTCTTGCGCGCGAAAGGATTCATGTGTCCCCAGAAACCTTCGCGTGTCGCGGGCTGCAACGGATCCTTACCCGTAGCCGAGTCCGCCTTCGTGCCGCTTTGATTGGTGGTGGACATCGAAGTCTGCGAGTTGGAGTTGGCAGAAGTAGAAGTCTGGGAGCTTGAATTGTCTTGCGCGAACAATGACACCGCCAGCGTCAAGCTCAACAACAGACCAGGGAGAGTTCGGTTCTTCATTTTAGACTTCCTCCATTAAGGAGTGGCGATTCCACTCGATGCGCCTTGCGGCGCTTTTAATTGCGTCCTCAAATCCACAAAACTCAGAAGCAACAACCGACGCAGCTGTTGCCTCATATCTAGGCCGTTCCTGCTCACCCTTCGTATTAACAGTTTGGATGCCAAACACCGGACGCCAATATTGTCCCGCAAGTACTTTATTTTCAGTGATATCCTGAATCGTCCCTGACGTTCAACCACAGCGCCAGCGGTAATTTTGGCCGGAGCCGGTATAAAAACTGCGTGAGCCCGGATCTTTAACAATGGAAACGACAGAAACGCTTATGAACGCGACGACCATCTCGTTCAATCAAAGCATCCTGCGCCTCAAAGCCATCATCCATCCATTATCACGTATGAAGCGATCCTTACTAAGTACTTCTCTGGCTTCCCTCCTGTTGGCTTGCTCGGCCGTGTTCGCTCATGCCGAGAAGACTCCCTTCGACCTCAAGCAGCTCAAACTGCCCGATGGCTTTCACATCGCGGTCTTCGCCGACAATATCGACGGCGCCCGCATGCTGACTTTCACTCCCGGCGGGGTACTGCTGGTGAGCGAATCGGGAGAAGGCAAAGTCGTCGCTCTCCCCGATCCCAAACACACCGGCAAGGCAGACCGGACCGTCGACGTTCTCTCCGGCCTGAACGAGCCGCATGGCATCGCCTTCTACCAGGGCAAACTCTATGTCGCCGAGAATGACAAGGTCCTCCGCTATGACTGGGACGAGGCAAACGTGCGCGCGACCAATCCTAAGACCCTCACCGACCTGCCGACCGGAGGAGGCCACTCCACGCGCAGCCTCCTGTTCCACGGCGGCAAAATGTACGTCTCGGCCGGATCGAGTTGCAACGTCTGCATCGAAAAAGACCCGCGCCGCGCCACCGTCATGGAGTTCAATCCCGATGGCAGCGGTCAGAAGATTTTCGCCAAAGGATTGCGCAATGCCGTCGGCCTGGCCGTGAATCCCAAAACCGATACCGTCTGGGTCACGGTCAACGGACGCGACATGCTCGGCGATGACCTGCCGCCTGAAACTATCTACGACCTCGGCAAATCCGGAGGCGATGCCGGCTGGCCCTACTGTTACGGCGGCCGCGTCCCCGACTCACAGTTCACCAAGCCGGGCGATAATCGCTGCCAGAGCGTGCTTGAACCCAAGGTCCAGATGCAGGCCCATTCCGCGCCGCTAGGCTTGGCCTTTTACGAAGGCTCGATGTTCCCGCCCGAATATCGCAACAACATCTTCGTGGCCTTTCACGGCTCGTGGAACCGCAGCGTCCCGACGGGATACAAGGTTGTGAGAGTGAAGCTGGACGACAAAGGCCAACCCCAGGGTGGAGCGCAGGACTTCATCACCGGATGGCTCGCTCCCGGAGAAACCAAAAAAGACCGCTGGATGGGCCGTCCCGTCGGTATTGCTTTTGCGGCGGATGGATCAATGTATTTGAGCGACGACGCAGGCGGCGTGATCTATCGCGTCACGTGGAAGTAGAGGCTAAAGGTCAACGAGCGCTATCGGAGATCCGGGGGTTGGAGCAAGATGTCCAGGAGGTTGCAGCCTTGACGCAATCTGTGAAACTGGCTACTGCATTGTGGCTCCAGACGATTGTTTTGACTTGCGGGATATACGCGGCGGCACAGCCCACGGCCAGCGCCGCGCCGGAGGTACAATTCGCGGAAACGATAGAGAGAGTGCGAACGGAAGAAAATTCGACAGTCGGGGCAAACAACGCTCGAAATCTTGCCGATTTCACGCGAAGCATTGACCCTAAAAAGGTGAACGATACGACTTTAAGGGAGATAGTATCTCTGCTAAATACCAATGACGACTCGGTACGATTCTGGGTAGCGGGATCCTTGGGAAATCTTGGACCTCGCGCGAGGATTGCGGTCCCAACGCTTTTGAATCTGTTACGCAAGGTGGATTGTCTCGAAGGCGACCTGACATCGGCAGGGGCTATCCGGCTTGCGCTAACGCGAATAGGTGAAACTCCGCCGCCGAAGCCCAAATGCGTTAAGAGAACGAGGCTTTCTCCTGGTGGCTAAGTCAATTGACGTAACATCCCGATCAGCTCATAACCCCAGGCTAGCCCATCCAGACTCAGCTACTCCCCGCAATACTTCTCATACTGCTGGTAGATGAACGGGTCCGTCATCCCCGCGATGTAATCGCAAATCACCCGCGGCAAAGGATCCTCAGCCGCCTTCTCGCGATAATTCCGCGGCAGGTCGTCCGGTTCCTCCATCCAGTGCGCAAACAATTCCCCCACGATGCGCTCCGCGTCATCTTTCTCTCCCTCGAGCGCCGGACTGAAATAAAGATTCTCGTAGAGAAACTCCTTCAACTGCCACCGCTCTTGTTCGACCGCCGGGCTGAAAGCCGCCAGCCGCTCCGGATGCCGCCGGATCGCTTCCACCGAATGCGCGCCCGCCTCCGCGACCCGCGCGCGAGTATTCGTGATCAGGTCCGTCACTAGCAGGTCAAACACGCGCTTGAGCGTCTCATTGAATTGCAGCTTCTCGGGCGCCGCTGGGTAAAGTCCGCGCACTTCCTGATAGCAACGGTCGAAGATTGTCACGCTCGCGGCGATCTGCTCCACCCTCAACAGGTGAGCCTCGCACCCGTCGTCCAGATCGGCCGTGTTGTAGGCAATCTCGTCCGTCAGGTCGATGAGTTGTGCTTCGAGCGGCGGCCGCAGATCCAGCATGTACTCCGACAGCTCAGGATGCTCGACCGCATCATAGTCGTGCGAGTGCTTGATGATCCCTTCGCGCACCTCGAACGTCAGGTTGAGCCCGCGAAACGACGCGTAGCGCAGCTCAAAATCTTCGGCGATGCGCAGTGCATGCAGGTTGTGATCGAACGACAGCCCATGCCGCCGCATAGCCGCATCCAGCGCCTTTTCTCCGGCATGCCCAAACGGAGGATGCCCAATATCGTGCACCAGCGCCAGCGCCTCAACAAGGTCGGAATTTAGACCAAGTTGCGCCGCGATCGTCCGCGAGATTTGCGCGACTTCAATCGTGTGGGTGAGCCGGTTGCGAAAATGATCCGAGTAGCGCCGGGTAAAAACCTGTGTCTTGGCTTCGAGTCGCCGAAATGCCCGAGCATGCACCACCCGGTCGCGATCCCGCTGGAAGTCGTTCCTGTAAGGATGCGGAGCCTCGGGATGCCGCCGCCCGCGAGATTCCTCCACCCGGACAGCGTAATCGGCCAGCATGAAACCAGTTTAGCGTAGACTGGCGGGCATACCGCTGTTTCCAGGAAAGTTCAATTAGACGTGGATGTCATCCTGAGCGGAGTGATCGATGCGCGAAGCGCATCCATCACGGAGTCGAAGGACCCACACCTGAAGCCGCAAGCTTACTGTTTGCTGCTGTCCTCGCGCGCCAGCTTCACCTTGGCCGAGTCCAGCTTCTTCTGTACGCGCGCCACGTCGGCCGGATCGACTTCCGCCGCAATCGTGCGGTTCCACTCGGTCAGCGCCCGCTCCCAGTTCGACGCGGCCAGCTTCAGCCGTCCCGTTTTCTGGTAAAGATCCCCCAGGTGATCGTGCACCGTGGGATCGGTGTTGATCTTCTGCGAAGCCTTCACCAGGTTTTCTTCGGCAAGATCATATTTCCCGAGCCGGAAGTAGGCCCACCCGAGTGAATCCAGGTACGCGCCGTTCGCGGGATCAAGGCTGACTGCCTCCTTGATGTATTCCAGCGCGTCTTCCAGTTGCATGTTCTGGTCGGCCAGCATGTAGCCCAGATAATTCAAAGCGGAAGCATGCTGCGGATCGCTCGCCAGCACTTTCTTGAATTGGCCTTCCGCATCGAGATACTTCTTCTCGCGCTCGAACGTCGAGCCGCGCAGGAACCAGATGTATTCCTTGTCCTCTGCCTTGCTGCTGAGTTGCTCGGCCTTGTCCAGAGACTGCTCGGCGTCGCTGAACCGCCGCAGCCGCGTCTGCATCTGCGCCAGCGTGATATAAACCTGCCGGTCTTCGGGATTGCCCTTGAGCAGCGCGCGAACTTCATCCAGGCCCTTGTCCGCCTCGCCCATGTCGGCTTGCTGCGCCGCCAGCACCATCTTCAGGTCGCGGCTGCTGGGGAGCTTCTGCACTGCCTCCTTCGCCACATCCGTGGCTTTCTGCCATTCCTTGGCCTCGCGCCACGTATCGATGACTTGCTGGTAGCCGCGTTCGATGTTGTCTTCCCCGCCCAGCGCGATCATCTGCCGGAACGTCTCATTGGCAGCCTGATAATTTCCCTGATCGCGGTAGATAGTCCCGAGGCGCTCCAGAAACACCGCCCGGTTGCTCTTTGCGCTGCCAGAATAATTCCCGTCCGACTTCTCCGACTTCTTCAGCAGATCCTTCATGATCGGAACTGCTTCGTCGTAACGGCCCTGCGCCTGGTAAATCGAAGCGATGTTGTAGGGCACTTCGATCGAGTCCTGCACCATCGACTCAGCCTTCTTCAGATTGTCCAGTGCCAGGTCGAACTTCCCTTGCTTGCGGTAGATCTCGGCGATGCGCACATAGGTCTGCGCGTCTTCCGGATTCGCGTCCGCAATAACTTTGTACTGTTCCAGAGCCGCATCGCTCTGCCCGTCGTTGAGCAGGTTCTCGGCCAGCCCACGGATCGCATCCAGATTATCGCGGTCCAGTTCGATGGCGTGCCGGTAGGCATCGACCGCGTTCTTGTATTGCTTCTGTTGCTCGTAGGTGTAACCGAGCGCCGAGTAGAGCTTTGCCGACCGGCCGTTCGCCGGCACCGAACTCAGCACTTGCGCCGCGCGCGCCGTGTCTCCCAGTTCGTTGTACAGATAGGCCAACGTGGTGATCGCTTCCTCGGAGTCCGGCTGCAGCTTTACAGCCGTCTTGAACTCGGCCTCCGCTTTCTGCAGGTCGTTGTTCAATCGATACAGGCGTCCAAGAAGCAGGTGATCATCCATGCTGTCGGGCTGCAGGCGGACGATCTGCTCATACTGCTCGATCGCCAGCTTCAGGACGCTGTCCGACCCGTTGCCGGCCTGCATGTCGCCCAGCGAGCGCAGGTAGATTCTCCCCAGCAACCGCCGGGCTTCCAGATTGTTCGGATCGCGCTTGATGATGTCCTGCGCCTCGACCACGGCGTCGCGAATCCGCCCCGTCTTGGCGTAGAGCTCAGCCAATCCCGAAGTCAGATAAGCGGAAGTGGGATCCGCATCAATTGCCGCCCGGTACTCCTCAATCGCTTTGTTCGCCAAGTCGCTGCGGCCGTAGGTGGCGACCTGCTCTTCATACATGTGTGCCAGACAGAAGTGGTAGTAAGCCGCTGCCCGGTCCGGCACTTTGCCCTTGGTCGAAGAGGAAGAGTTAGAAGAACCTGCTGGCGTGGACGCCGCCGACGGAGCACCAGCCGAAGAATCCGCAGGGGTCGACGGAACACTCTGGGCCATCAATAACGACCCGCTAAGAATAAAACCAACCAACGAAAACTGTCTTTTCATGAACCGTCCTGCGGAGTTAGGTCGCCTCATCATTGGATGCGGGATCGCCACCCTCCGGATTTCACTATTCTACCCTTGCCGAAGCTTCCACCGCCGAGAAAGCGAAGATATCCCCCAAATTCGGAAGTACAGGGGCCTTGGGGAAACTGGAGCCAGGAAAACCAGAGATTCCGCTCAAAAAACCCGGAAGGCTCGGGTTTACGGAGCCAAACAGCAGATGTCATCCTGAGTGCCTGTGACTCTTTTAACTTCCCCACCATCTCATTCAGAACTGAAGTCATCCTGAGCGAAGCGGGGTAAGCGAAGCGCGCCCCGCGCAGTCGAAGGACCCCTACACCCTCACCCAGCCCCAAGGATTTGTTACGTTTTTTGCAGCGGCTGATTCTACGCAATTTTAAAAAAAGTCACACACTCTGAGCGGAGTGGGTTCCCGGTGTACCCTGTGCTCGAGAGTTTCCTGAGCCTCCATAATCAACCCGAAATCCCTAATGCCGGAAATGCCGCACCCCCGTAAATATCATCGCCAGTCCCAACCGGTCCGCAGCCTCAATCACTTCCTGGTCCCGCACCGATCCCCCGGGCTGAATGATCGCGGTAGCGCCCGTCCTGGCAATTTCCTCTACCCCATCCGGAAACGGAAAGAAAGCGTCGGAGGCCGCCACCGTCCCCTTCAAGGGAAGCTGCGCCTTCATCGCCCCCAGCTTGCAGGAATCCACCCGGCTCATCTGGCCCGCCCCGACGCCGACCGTCTGCCCGTCGCGGGCATACAGAATGGCATTCGACTTCACGTGCTTGCAGACCTTCCACGCAAACAGCAGCGCCCGCCGTTCCTCGGCCGTGGGAGCCCGCTTGGTTACCACCTTCAAATCCGATTCGCTAAGTTTATGCAGATCGGCGTCCTGCACCAGCATTCCGCCGGAAATATTCTTCAAAACCCACTTCTGCTGTCCTGCCGGCACCTCCACGAGCCGCAGATTCCTCTTGGACGCAAACACCTCCTTCGCGCCCGCCTCAAAAGCCGGAGCCGCAATGACCTCCAGAAATAGCTTCGCCATCTCGCCCGCCGCCGCCGCGTCCACTGGACGGTTCACGCCAATCACGCCGCCGAATGCCGAAACCGGATCGCACTCCAAGGCGCGCACATAAGCCTCGGCCAGGTTTTTGCCGGTCGCCGCTCCGCAAGGATTGGTGTGCTTGATAATCGCGCATACCGGCTCGTCGAACTCCTGCGCCAGGTCCCAGGCCGCCTGCAGGTCCACGATGTTGTTATACGAAAGCTCTTTGCCTTGCACTTGCGCCGCGTGCGCCACGCCCGCACCCGAATCGTCCGCATACATCGCCGCCTTTTGGTGCGGATTCTCCCCATACCGCAGGTCTATCTTCTTGCGAAAATTCAAACGCAGGTTGGAAGGAAATGCACCCGCCGTCGACCCGGCGCCCGAACCCGGCAACTGGAAGTCTTCCACCCGCTCCAGCGTAGACGCGATCGCCGAATCATAAGCCGCTGTCGTAGCGAAAGCCTTCTGCGCCAGCCGCCACTTGGTCTCCCGCGACAAAGCCCCGCCGCTCCGCCCCATCTCCTCCGCGATCGCACCGTAATCCGCCGGCGAAGTCACCACCGCCACATCCTGAAAATTCTTCGCCGCCGACCGGATCATCGACGGCCCGCCAATATCGATGTTCTCAACCAGTTCCTCGAAATGAACTCCCGGCTTGGCCGCCGTCTTCTCGAATGAATAGAGATTCACCACGACCATGTCGATGGCAGGAATGCCATGCTCGGCGACTGCCGCCCGATGCCCGGCATCTTCCCGCCGGTGCAGAATCCCGCCATGCACCTTGGGATGCAGCGTCTTGACGCGCCCATCCAGCATCTCGGGAAATCCGGTGAGTTCCGAAATATCTTTTACAGCGATTCCCGATTCCCGCAGCAACTTGGCTGTTCCCCCCGTGGAAACCAGTTCCACGCCGAGCCCAGCCAGTTTGCCCGCAAACTCCACCAACCCTGATTTATCAGTGACACTAAGAATGGCGCGCCCAATCCTGGACATAGAAGGCAACCTCAAAGAAGGAATATGAGTGAAAAAGTGAAGGAGAATTCTAGCAGTTCGGCGACCAGCTCTCAGCCATCAGCCATCAGCTTTCAGCAAAATCGATTCACCGGTTTGGCGGGTGCTGTTAGAAGTAAATGGACAGAGTGGCCTATGGGATTTTTGCTTCAGCCGAGAGCTGAGAGCTGAGAGCCGAGAGCCGAGAGCCGAAAGCTGAAAGCCAAGCCGAAAGCCCTACCCCTTAGCCTTAGCCTTAAGCTTCACCTGCCCGCCCTGAATCTCGACCGAATAAATCACCGCATCGCATCCATGCTGTTTGCGGATCTCGCTGGTCTTCTTGCTCACGAACGCGCTAAAGGAATCGAAGCTGCCGGAGACTTCCTCCCCCGATTTCTCCTTGGCCGCGCTCAGCGCGTTGAACAGGGCCTCGACTTTCTCGCGCTCGCCTTCGGCGTCGGAGCACTCGATCGAAAAGCTCGCGCCCGCCGCCTTCTCGGCCGCCCGAGCCGTCCCATAGGCATGCCGCCGCGGCGCCGCTTCCGGTTCCGCCCGCACCCCTTGTACCGAGAGAATTGCATCCTGTGGTCGCCGGTAGCCTTCTTCGCGAATCCGCAGCTTCTTGCGCCAGAGATCGCTCTGGATCGCGTAGCGCTGTGCCATCTCGTTGTACCGGTAGCGCTGCGCGATATTCATCCGCGCGCCATCGCTGAACTTGCGCAGCAGGCTTAGCACCTTCCACTCAACGTCTGTGGGAGGCCGTTTGGCCGGATTATTAAAGAAAATCTCGTACTCGATCTTCAAACGGCGCAGTTGCCTGTCGAGCAGATTCAGCTCTTCATCGATAGGGGTCAGAGCGACGATCACCCCGATAGCTTACCGTCCCCCAGTCGACCCGGACAGGTTCCCCCCGGCCATGGAGGGGCATGGTACGAAAGTTTACTGAAACGGCTTTAGGCTTTCGGCTCCAGGCTTTAGGCACCAGCCTTAGCCTTCGCGTTCGGAGCCGTCAGTGAAAAATATAACGGAAGAAATCAAGACCGCCG
>JBEKOW010000097.1:0-13723 GCA_049521375.1 Terriglobales bacterium | reverse complement strand
ATTCCACCGCCGGCGAACAAACCCTGCAGGATCCCGGGCCGGACGGTATTTTCCAGACGGCGGACGATACCTTCATCCCGTTGACCGGCTTCCAGCGGTCCATTCTGATCTCCGGGCTGGTCGACGCGAACGGAAACTCATTTACTTCCGTGCGCAGTGTGACCATTACCGTGCAGTATGTCGTCCCCCAGACCAGTACCGCCAAAACCTACGTTCTGAGTTCCTATATTTCGCAGTTCAACTAAGAGGAGCCATGGGCGAGCGCATGAAAAAACGCGAGAGTGGATTCAGCCTGTTGGAACTGATGGTGTCCGTGGCGCTGGGCGCGATTGTGCTGAGCGCCGCCGGTCAGATCTACATTCAGGGCGTCTCCGCGACTTGGACCGTGTCGCAGCGCGCCGAGATGCAACAGGATTTCCGCGCCGCCTCCAACATGTTGACCACCGATCTCAGCATGGCTGGAGCCGGCCTGGGTAACGGCGCTGCCATCGCCCTGCCCTCCGGAACCACTCCCAAATATGGCTGCGACCAAACCGGGGCCTGCTATATCAACGGCATCGCCGGAACCTATCCCTTGAAGAGTGGCACACCTTATATGTATGGGCTCATCCCGGGATACAACAAGGGACCCATTCTCAACGTTTCCCAGGGAGCCACCGATGTCGTCACCGTCGTCTACACGGATACCAATTTTTATCTCAACTGCTACATCCCGACCGTCACCGCCAAAGGCGTGGTCACCTTCTCGCAACCCTCCGGATCAACCCCTTGGGCGGGATGTCTGCCCAATAGCAGCGTGAGCACTCCGCAGGCTGTCAACGATTCCGCGACCGGACTGGTCGCGGGCGATCTCGTGCTCATGACGCTCGGCGGCGTCACCGTGGTTGGCGAAGTGACTGGCACCGTCACCACGGGTACTAGCGGAGGCCACACCAGCTACGTCGTCCCCTTCGCTAACAGCGATGCGTTGTCCATGAACCAGACGGCCACCGGAGGCGGCCTCAATGGTGCCGCACTAAACGCCGCTGGTTCGGCGTCGGCCGCGCCTTGCGGCGGCACCGGCCCCTGCCGCCTGATGGTGGTCACTTATTACATAGACAACACCACCACTCCACCGCGCCTGATGCGCCAGGTCAGCGGACACACGCCCATGCCGGTCGTGGAAAACGTCGCTTACATGAAGTTCAGCTATGACCTTTTCAACAGTTCCACCGCGACCCCGGCGGTGAACCAGCCTAACCCGGGCTCGGGTGACTCCAACGACACTGCGTCCAACGGCCTTTACCCCAACCAGATCACCAAGATCAATATTCTGAATATGGCGATCAACAGCACGGGGAACGGCTCGATCTTCGCCAACACCGGTTACCAGCGAATGGACTTGCAGACGTCGGTCAGTGCCCGGAACTTGACCTTCACGAACAACTACCAGAACTAGCTACGGAGCAGTAAGAAATGGGGATTGGCATCTTGAGAGTCCACTTCACGAAGTCCAGGCGCGAGCGCACTCGGGGATTTACCCTGATTGCCTCTTTGCTGATGATGTTGCTGCTTTCCGGGATGGCCATCGGTCTGCTGATGATGGTCAACACCGAAGGCAAGGTCGGAGCCACCGATCTGCAGAACAATCTCGCCTACCACGCCGCCGAAGGCGGCATCGAGAAGATGTATTCCGACCTGACCGCGGTCTTTCAGAATGCGCAATCCCCCGCGCCCAGCGTCATCTGCGGCGTCGGCTCCTCCGGCAATCAGCCCTCGATGACCGGCGTAACCTGGACCCAGTATTCCGTCATGCCCGGCACGACGCAGAGTTCCACTTGCCCGACCTCGCTGACCTCGACCTGGGCGCAAGTTACTACCGGAACTAACAAAGGCCTGTGGGCGCAGGTCATGCCCGTGAACATGCTCGTGACCGCCTCCATGCTGGGCGGCCAGGAAGTCAGCATGGCCCGCACCGCGCAGGTCGCGCTGATTCCGGTGTTCCAGTTCGGAGCCTTCTCCGATTCCGACCTTTCCCTCTACAACGGCTCAACTCTCGATTTCGCCGGCAGCGTGCACACCAACGGAGACTTCTATCTTGTTCCCGCCCTCAACAGCGCCGCCGTCTTTCACTCCAACGTGTCTGCCTACGGCAACATAGTCCGCACCCAGTTACCCAACGGATCTCCGTCGGCGGTGATGTATAACGGAAGTGCCTTCATCTCGACCGTGTCGGGCTCCAGCGGTTGTGCCTCGCCCCCGACCACTCCGACGGCCACGGGAACTTGTATCCTCATGGCCGCCCCGACCACGTCCACACCTTATGGAGACGGCAGCGTCACCGGCG
Source organism: Terriglobales bacterium (assembly GCA_049521375.1). GTDB lineage: Bacteria > Acidobacteriota > Terriglobia > Terriglobales > Acidobacteriaceae > Acidiflorens. The sequence goes on along the minus strand of JBEKOW010000097.1, from coordinate 11,397 downwards.
CGGGCAGCGCCGCCCCCCAAACCGGGTCGAGTTATAACAGCAGCGTCTGGAATGCTTTTTCCGCCAGCACCGCCTATCAACTGGTCAACGGCAACTTTGGAAGCCAGTCAACTCCCGGCACCGGCGCCACCAACCTGAAAATGCCCTTCGTCAGTGGAACCACCTTGGCCAACGAGCTGATTCGCCAGCCTCAGACCACCGACAATACCGCCCTCTCGGAGTCGCGCGAGTATAACCTCGCCCAGATTCATGTGCTCCTCGCCGACGACCCAGCCGACTTGCCGGGAGGCGCTAGCGATTCCAACAACATCCGCCTCGCCAACCTCTCTGCCGCCCAGGTGCAGGCCCAGGGCGGCGCCTCCACTGCCACCTACCAGTTTGGCATTCCGATTCCTTCGGGAAATTTTTCCACCACCTTCGGCACACCCTCGGGCTCCAACACCTACAACCTGTACTTCGCCGCCGCCTCCAACGCCATTCCCTGGTCCTCGAGTTGCACCACCTCCGCTTCCTGCACCGTGGACTGGCCCTACGCTCCTATCCCGTGGACCGCCAATCCTAATCCGTCGGCGGGGACCGATGGGCTCCAGCCGCAGAATTCGAGTCCGAGCACTGCCGGCACAACCAATGCGCCCACTTTTTCCATGCCCAGCACGACGGGCCTGATCGCCGGCATCTGCCCACCCACGGTTGCGGGCGTCAAATCCGGCACCACCGTGCCCACGGGCTGTCCCGCATCCGCCGCCTATCCGTATTTCGCATCTCCGAATCGCAATGGCGCCACGACCTATGATTCTCCGTACGCGACCTCCTGGAGCCTCATCGATGGCTACCTGCGCGTCGAATACAAAGACAGTACCGGCAACTGGCACCCAGTAACTCTGGAATGGTTGAAACTCGGTTTTGCCCGCGGACTCACTCCGCCCACCTCTCCCCAAACCAATCCCATCACTCCCAATGCCATCCTGCTCTTGCAGCAGCCTGCGGATCGCGATGCCTCCGGCTCCACCAGCACCACCGCAAGCGCCCCGACCTGCACCGCCACCAGTTCCGGAAAATGCACCGCTTGGAGCGCGACGATACCCGAAGTGTTCATGGATCTGACATCCTACGCGGCCAGTTCCAGCACAACCAACTGGGCCTTTGGCCTCACGCCGGCATCGCCGGTCGCCAGTCCTCCGGCTTCAGCCACCCAGCAGAGCATCACCCAGTACAACTGGTATCCCATCAATTTTTACGATACCCGGGAAGGCGAAGTGCGCGACTACACCGTAGCCAACAACAGTTGCACCGTCAACGGCGTGATGAACGCCGTCGAAATCGATGTGGGCAACCTGAAGAAATGGCTGAACGGAACCACCGGCAGCAGCGGCACCAGCGTCGACTCTTCCGCCCAGAATGGATACGTCCTCTATTTCTCAGATCGCCGGGGCATGCTCCGAAATCCTAACCAGGCCTACGTCAGAACCGGCGACGCCGGCCTGGAAGACGTAATCAACCGCTCCAGCGGCTACGGCGTCCCCGACGGGATCTTGGATCCGGCTCCCGCCGGCCGGAACTACTCCCCCGAAGACGTGAACCAGAACAACCTGCTCGATAACTGGGGCGTGACCAACATGGGATTGGGCTTCTGGAACGACGCCACCGATAACCTGAATACCCTCATTAATACTCCAGCCCATCCCGATCCCTACGGCGTCGCCACCGGAAGCGCCCGCATCACCAGTTGCCAGAATACCGCCCGCAAAAACTGGGTCAGCGGAGCCCGCCACGTCCTGCGACTGGTGGATGGTGGCCTCGGCAACCTCCCCTTGGCTGCCACCCCCGTTACCGTCAACGGCGTTACCTACAATGGCGGATTCACCGTGGCGTCGGAAAATCCGGTATACGTCTGGGGAAACTACAACGAAAATTCCACCGAGTGGACGGCCGGCACCGATCAGACGGGCCATGCCGCCGCGGCCGTGATTGCCGATGCCGTCACGCTCCTCTCCAATGATTGGCAAGACAACCAAAGCATGGTCGGCACTGCCATTACCAATATCAACACCACGACCCGCAATCCCTCCCATGACGCCTATTACCGGATCGCGATCGCGGGCGGCAAGAACGTCAATTTCCAGATCCCAACCTACACCGCCCCCTCGGCCCCCGCCATAGATTTTGGCACCGATGGAGGCTTGCATAACTTCTTGCGCTATCTGGAATATTGGAACTCCCAGACCGTGTATTACAAGGGCTCGCTCGTGAGCCTGTACTACTCAACCTACAATACCGGCCTCTTCAAGTGCTGCACTACCATTTACGTGCACCCGACGCGAAATTATGTTTTCGACACCGACTTTACAGTTCCTGCCGGCCTGCCGCCAGGAACTCCTCTATTCCGGGACGTCGAAAGCCTGAGTTACCGCCAGATTCTAACCCCGCGCACCAGCGGGCAGTAGCCAGTAGTCAGGAAGCGGTTCCCGGTTGCTGACGGGAGAAGCGACAGGTAGTCATTATGAAATGGGCCCCCGTAGTCGGAAACGAAGTGAAACATGATCTGAGGAACACAAGGGCGGGCAGTCGGGGATTCACCTTAATTGCCTCCATGTTAATGCTGTTGCTGCTTTCCGGTATCGCCATCGGCCTCATGATGATGGTCAACACCGAAGGCAAAGTCGGTGGCACCGATCTCCAGAACAATCTTGCCTACCACGCGGCCGAAGGCGGCATCGAGAAGATGTATGCCGACCTGAATTCCGTCTTCGCCAATGCCCAGGCCCCTTCCGCCAGCCTCATCTGCGGCGTCGGCAGCGCGGCGAATGAACCGTCGATGCTCGGCGTGAACTGGACCCAGTACTCCGTGATGCCCGGCACGGCCCAGAGTTCCACTTGCCCCACTTCCCTCACCTCGGTCTGGGGTCAGATCAGTTCCGGCCCCGACGCCGGTCTGTGGGCCCAGGTAATTCCCGTCAACATGCTGGTCACCGCGCAAATGCTCGGCGGACAGGAAGTGAGCATGTCCCGCGGCGCACAGGTCGCGCTCATTCCCGTCTTCCAGTTCGGCGTGTTTTGCGACGGCGATTGCGGCTTCTACGACTCTCCCAATCTGACCTTTGCCGGACGCGTGCACACCAACGCCGACCTCTATCTTGGTGCCGGTGGCGGCCATACCGTGATCTTCAACAACAAGCTGGAGGCGTACGGCAACGTCGTGACCGAAGTGCTGCCCAACGGGTTGCCATCCACCGGTTCCGGCTGGGACGATACCGGCAACGTCTATCTACCCACCACCAATAATGGTTGCAGCACGACCGCCACCAATTGCATTCTGAAAACCGCGAACAGCAATCCCGCCGCCAGTCCTTACGGAAACGGCAGCGTGCAGGGCGCCGGAGGCAATCCCCCCCAGTCAACCTACAACTCGGCCAACTGGAATACCTTCTCCTTGTCCGGGCCGCCCAACGGCACCAACGGGATGATTATCAACGGTAACTATGGGAGCCTTACCACTCCCGGTACCGGAGCCAAGAAACTGTCGATGCCTTTCGTCAGCGGAACCGTTTTCCCGTACGAACTCATTCGCCGCCCCTTGTCGACCGATTCCACCGCCCTGAGCGAGTCGCGCGAATACAATTTGGCCCAGATCCACGTCCTCTTGAGCGATAATCCCGCGGAATTGCCCACCGGCTCCGTGCGCTTGGCAAACGTTACCGCGACCGAGGCCGCCGCAACCGGCGGCGCAACCAGTAATCCCTACGGAATTCCCGTTACCTCGCTTCCCACGGGCGGAGGAACAAATGGGTACATTCCCACCGCCTTAGCCTCGCTCGCAACCGGCAGCAGCTACAACATGTACTTTGCGGCCGCGTCCAACGGATATCTCCCGGACCCCACCAGTTGCGCTGGCGCTGCATGTCCCACGGAAACCTGCAGCGGCAGCACCTGTTCGGTGCAATACCTGCCACCCGACTGGATTCTCCCTCCTGCCACGCCAGAGACAGGCGCGCAGACTCTTTATCCTATCGGCAGCGGCTCGACTCCAGGCGCGCCCACGATGGCGAAAGGCGCATCTCCCTATCCGACGTTTTCGCTTTGCTCGAGTATCGTCGGGGCTCTGCCCGCCGGCTGCAGCAATAGCGCGCCCGCCAAGCCCTATGTTTCGATCGCAAACACCACGAATACCTCCACCTGGAACCTGATCGACGGCTACCTCTACGTTGAATACAAGGACAGCAGCGGCGCATGGCACAACATCACCAGCGAATGGCTGGGGTTCGGATTCGGGCGTGGAACCGTCGCTCCTTCCGCCACCGTGACCAACGCCATCGCCCCCAACGCGATTCTGCTGTTGCAGGAAGCCGCCGATCGCAATGGCGGCGGTGGCGTCCCTGACGCTAACGGCATTGCCCCTTCCTGCAGCGCATGGAATACGGGCCATACCGCGTGCACCGGGCATTGGACTAATCCCCTGCCTCCCGAAGTTATGAACGATGCCGCCAGCACGAACCCCTACTACGGCGTCACCACCAGCACCCCCGCGCCCGCCTCGGGTAGCACGACCTTCGGTCCCACCGGCCAGAGCGTCAGCATGCTCAACTGGTATCCGATCAACTTCTACGATGCCCGCGAAGGCGAACCGCGCGATGCAGACTCGGGCAATGACAGTTGCACGACGAACGGTCTGATGAACGCCGTCGAAATCGACGTGGGCAATCTGCAGGACTGGCTGCTCGGACAATTTGGAACGAGCGGCACCAGCGTGGATGCCTCCGCGCAGAATGGCTATATCCTGTATTTCTCCGACCGCCGCGGCATGATGATTAACCCCAATACCGGCTACAAGACCGGTGACGCCGGCCTCGAAGATGTTGTCAACTCCAGCAGCGCTGCCGGCACCCCCGACGGAGTGCTGGAACCGGTTCCAGCCGGCCACACGCTTTCTCCCGAGGACGTCAACCAGAACGGAGTCCTCGACGAGTGGGGCACCGCGAACCTCGGCTTGGGACAGTGGAGCGGCGCACTCAGCCTGACGGGCGCGACTGCTGGCCAAATGACCGCCACCGTCAATCAGAATGTACAGATCATCGCCGCCACTCCCGACAATCCCTACAGTCCACGCATGGCGAGTTGCGTGACCACGGGCCGAAAGAACTGGGTGAGCGGCGCCCGCCATGTCCTCAAACTGGTCGATGGTTATCTCGGCCAGATACCCACCAATCCCACCGCCACCACCGTGAATGGAAAGGTCTACAACGGCGGATTCACCGTCGCCTCCGAAAATCCCGTCTACATCCAGGGCGACTACAACAGCAACTCCACCGACACCTTCTTTTCAGGAGCGAGCGCGACCGGGCCTGGAGCCGATATGGCCGGTCACGCGGCATCCGCCGTCATCGCCGACGCGGTCACGGTTCTCTCCAACAGCTGGTCGGACTTGGCCAGCATGAGCAACGACCCCACGCTGCCCAAAGGCAACCGCACCGCCAGCACCACGCATTACCGGGTCGCGATCGCGGCCGGCAAACCCCTGGCCTTCCCGTTCCCCTCGTGGGAAACCGGCGGCAACTATGGCTTTGGCACCGATGGTGGAGTCCATAATTTCCTGCGCTTCCTTGAAGACTGGCAAACTCCCGCAGCAACCTTGAACTATGGTGGTTCGCTCGTCAGTCTCTACTACTCCACATACAACACTGGCGTTTTCAAATGTTGCACATACTCGGTCTATCAGCCGCCCATCCGTAACTATATTTTCGATCAGGACTTCACCGTCCCCGCAGGTTTGCCGCCCGGTACCCCAATGTTCCGCGACGTCGAAAGCTTGAGCTATCGCCAGGTTTTGACCCCTCGCCTCAGCGGACAATAATCCACCGTAGTCAATCACCTCTGAACCCCGGTCCGAAAGGATTGGGGTTTTTGCTTGAGCGCGCGCCATTCCCCAACCCGACAGGCCCCTGAAAAGAAATGAACGAGAAATCAAAGGACCCTGGAAGCGAAGTCATCTTGAGCGAAGTCACTGTTGCGCGAAGCGAAACAGTGACGGAGTCGAAAGACCCCTACCCCCGAATAAACCCGGCGGCACGCCGCAAGCCGATGAACACAGATCGGCGCCTTGTGGGCCTTTCAGTTCTGCAATCTGACTTCTAACTTCTGACTTAAACCCAGTCACTTTCGTAACGTTTCTGGAGACCGCACGGATGGCTATACTGTGGCCTGATTGGCATTCAAAACCCGGAACGGCTTTATGCAAGCCGCCCCGGCGAAAGATGTCCCCATTGCAAGACCGGCTCAACGATATCAACGGGCGGCGGGAGGAAGCGCACACTGCGCCGCAGCAAGATCTTGCAGGCTCGTTCCCGCAAGCCCAAAGCCCCGCGCCATCCGCTACACTCTCGAGCGCGCGTCGCAGTTCTTCCCTGCAAGCCCGCCTTCTCTCTCACTCCGAGGAACGAACCGAGTCGGGCAGCATTCTCGCGAATGTTAATCGTGAGCTTGCCCAGTTGGAAAAACGCGACTGGGAATTATGGTGGATCGTCTGCGCCACCGGACTGCTCATGGGCGGCGGCCTGATCGCCGTGTTGCTGCCCGCGGCCTTCATGAAGACCGAAAACTTCCACTTCGAAGTCACCGTCCCCCGTCAGTTGGTTGTCGGTTTGATGGTGCTTCTCATTCTCATCAACACCTACCTCGTCACCCGGCGTATCGATCTTCGTCGCTTGCGGCAGAAGATGGTCTCCAGTACCATCCAGAACGAACTGGTGCGTCTCCAGTCGTTCACCGATCCTCTTACCGAGATCTACAATCGCCGTTCCCTCGAAGATCTGGTGACTCGCTACGTCAGCCATGCCCGCCGCCTGAAGAAGCCCCTCACGTTCCTCCTCATCGATGTCGACCGTTTCAAGGAGATCAACACCCGCTTCGGCCACCTGACGGGCGACTTCGTGCTGGTCGAGATCGCCGGCCTGCTGCGGAATTCCATCCGCGGGTGCGACGCCGTCATCCGCTACGGCGGCGATGAGTTTCTCGTCATCGTGTCCGACGCCTCGGCCGTCGAAGCGACCAAAGTCGTCGACCGGATGCATAACTCGGTGAGCGAGTGGAATAAGGGCGCCCATCTGGAAGGGTGCAATATCAGCCTGAGTATCGGAGTGGCGGAGTGGATTGAAGGGAAGACGATCGACGAGGTGCTCGACCTCGCCGATCAGGATATGTATGCCAGAAAAGCAGCATCCGCCGCGCAGTCGCCGCCCAACGCTCACTTCGCATCGTCCGCTTCCTGACTCGAACTTAGTTCGACCGAAGCTAGTGCGACAAAAGATCGCAGCCTTCGAACGGCGCGCCGTCCAACCTCTTTCCCGTCAGGCAGGCGTTGATGCTTTTCGCCGCTATGCCGGAATCGGCGGCCCGGAAATACATCACCAGGTCCCCTTTCCCGTTGTGGTTTACATCCTCCACGTGCACATTTTCCGGTGACGCCTTCCCCGGCCCGAAGTGCAGGCTGGCCGGATCGACCTGCGTCGCATCCAGATAGGACTGGCTGCGAAGAATTACGTGATACTTCTGACCCGAGGTGTGAATCGAGACGCGCGCCAGCAAGTGTCCCCACACCTGGATGTTCATTGTCGACCCGGCAGCATCCCCTTGGTAAGGCCCTTGCACCTTGCCCACATTCGAGAACACACGCAGATGCGAACTGTCGGTGGGCGAGCCCAGGTTATACCAGGTGAATCCCGCAAACGGTTCCGCGAGTATCCCGAACTGAATACTCGTCCCTCCCGGGACCGACCATTTCATCTCCTTGAAATCAACCTGCCAAAGGTCCGATCCCTCCTGTTTGTTCGACGAAATCGCCACGTCTGGACTATCGGTCGAATTGCCCCCCGGTTCGATGGCGGCGGTTTTCAATGCGGGCAGATTATGGCAATCGCATTCGACCGGCGCATTCGGGCCGGCGACCGGAATATCGGGCGCGATGCCGCCAAAGAAACTGATTTTCTTGAAAAGGTCCCCCGCGCCTTGCGCGCCGTTGGCTTTCGGATCGGGAACCGCCCACAGCCGAATGTGTTCAATCACCCAGTCTTCCTTCGCCACTCCGACCACAAAATCGTCTGCCAGGAAAGCATCCGTTTTTGCCGTCAGGCCAAGGGATTGATTCGACGTTGAAGTAGGACCGCGATCCACAATCAGCATCTGTGCCGAAAGATTTGCGACAGATGCGACACCGGCGAGCAGAAATGCAACGAACTTCAGCATGGAATTCTTTCCCTTAATTTGAGATTCCCGCAAACAGCTCAACCTTGGCGACGAAGCAGGCAGTTAAGCCACGTGGAGCCATGATCGCAACGACAAACGGCCAGATCGAGATTGCCCAACCGAATCCACGGATACCTTATTTGACACCGTACTGACTCAACAATCAAGCGAATGCCGCGAACATAGCGGCTTACGCGTTCTGGATTAGCCCTCGAAACTGCATCGTGCCGCGAGGCCCTCGTTAGAGCCCCGCGACGCGAATCATGTTTCCCCATCAACAGCCCGGTTAGTTTGCCGTTATCGTAAACGTCTCCGTGCTCTGCCTTCCGTTCGAGTCGGTGTAGATCGCCACATAGACGTTCGTACCCTTGCTCAGCGGAATGCTGTTGATCTGGCGCGAAGTGGACGTATACCCGTTAGGACCGGTCCAACTCCACGAACCGCCACTCAGCGGTTGCGGGCCCAGGTTCACCGCGGAACTGACACTCACGCTGGCATTGTTAGCTTCCGTCCAGCTTCCACTGCCCACCTGGAGATAGGGAACAATGGCCGTTCCGTTCTGTCCACAAGCCGGTGCCGTGATCGTGGTGTTGTTGCAATCCAGTATCAGCTTGGTTCCGGAGATGAACTCCGTGTTGTGGTTCCCAGCCGTGATCTGAGTTGCTCCGACCGGCGACAAGAAGATACCCGCCGTCGTTGAGTTCCCGAGCTGCACCGATGCCAGGCTTCCCGGGAAGTTGAACAGCACCTGTCCCGGCGTGACGCCCGACAAAACGATGCTCGCGCCGCCATCCATCAAAATCCCATACGGGACGTTGAAGATGAACGTATCGAACGCTCCGCCCTTGATGGTGATGGTGCCGCCACTCGGGAGGTAGATGTAGCCCACATCAATCACGTTCTGCCCGCCGTTGCCCGTGATGGTGATCGTCGACTGGATGTCGTACATGCTCTGCGTCGCCGTCAGACTCGACGCCCAGCTTGACAGGGCGGTTGCCGCCGCCTGTGCGCCCGAGAACGATTCCGTCACGCCCCCTCCCGCCAGCGCGCTTCCTGCGTCGACTTCAACCGTCGCCGCCGGATCCGCAAACAGCGTGGAGTTCAGCGTAGCGTAATTGGAGAGATGGAACGTCCCGCTCGACCCAATTCCCAGATTGCCGGTCACAGTAATGGGACCTTGAACCTGGAAGTTGACACCATCGAGTCCGATGCCGGCAAAGTTTGCGTTCGACTGCAACGCGTTATTGACGGAAAGCGCCAGGCAAGCCGGAGTTCCCGGCGTGCAAACCTGCACGCATTGCGGAGCGCAACTGAAGTTGCCCGTCCAGTTGCCGCTGCCCTGACCGCATCCGCCCGTGACCAACAGGTTCGCGCGGCCTGTGAATTCCGGCGACCCCGTCGCATCGGATGTGCTGAACGAGCACGCCTGGATGCCGGATGTCGGGTTGATCTCCATACCATTGTAGTCCGGCACGAAGGGTGACTCGCTCAGGTTCGGGAAGGTCGTTCCCTTGTTCGAGAGGAGCCAGTTCGACGCTCCAATCTGCCAGGTCACGCTCAGGCCCGGTGCGGTGGATGAGATATCCGCCGTCCAGGTCATACTGCTCGCTCCCGAGAACCCGCTCGGGATCAGGTAAGCCAGCCCCGCCGCGAAGAATCCGCCCGAATGCGTGGCATCCGCGAGCGGAATGGTCGTCTCCCAGCGCTGGAACGTCGTGTTGAACGACGTTTGGGCGCAGGTCGCGGTGGACGAGAAAGTAATGACCGCGTCCGGTACCGTCAGTGTGCTCGAACCCAAAGCGATTTTTCCGTTGGTGATGTATATCTGGAAAGTCTTGCTCGGAATCGTCCCGCCTAACGGCATCAGGTGGCTGTTGAACCAGATGATCTGGCCCGCGTTGCTCTTGCTCTCAGTCACGCTGTACGAAATTGGCATCAGGGACGTACCGCACGTCTTGATGACAATCGCGCAACTCACCGTGACGGAATAACCGTTATGGTCCGTGACCTCAAGGCTGAAGCTGAACGTGCCTTCCGAACTCGGCGTACCCGTAATCGCGCCGGTCGAAGTATTCAGCGTCAACCCAGGAGGCAGCGCGCCGCTGGCAATCGAGAAGGTGTAAGGCGCAGTTCCACCTGTGGCCGCCGCCGCGGAGGAATATGCCAACCCCACCGTCCCGCTATTGGTTGGGCAGGTCAGCGTCAGAGTCGGCGGCGAAATTACAATACTGCAACTCGTCGTCGTCGTACCCGATGCCTTACCCGTCGAATCCACCACCTGCGCCGTGAAGTTAAACGTCCCGGCCGTGGTCGGCGTGCCCGTAATGGCGCCCGTCGAACTGTTCAGCGTCAAGCCCGCCGGCAGCGACCCGCTGGTGATGGAGAACGTGTACGGCGGTGTTCCGCCGCCCGCCACCAGGGCCGAACTGTATGCGACACCAACCTGCCCTGTCCCTGTCGGGCAGGTCAGAGTCGGTGGCGGCAGCACAACCACGATGCTGCAGTTTGAGGCGGTCGTGCCCGCGGAGTTGCCTCTCGAATCCACCACCTGCGCCGTGAAGTTGAACGTCCCAGTCGTGCTCGGCGTGCCCGTGATGGCGCCCGTAGCCGTGTTCAGCGTCAACCCGGCAGGCAGCGACCCGCTCGTGAGTGAGAACGTGTACGGCCCCACTCCACCCGACGCGACCAGCGACGAAGTGTACACAATTCCCGTCGGTCCCATCGGTGTCGCGCAGACCAGTGTCGGCGGCGCAACCTGAATCGTAATTGTGCAGCTGCTCGTCGTCGTTCCCGCCGCGTTGCCTCGGGAATCCACCACCTGGGCCGTGAACGTGACCGGACCAGATGCCGTCGGCGTGCCCGTAATCGCGCCCGTCGCAGAGTTCAGCGTTAATCCCGCAGGGAGTGAGCCCGCTGTGATCGAGAACGTGTAAGGCGGTACTCCGCCGCTGGCTGCAAGCGCCGAACTGTAAGCAACGCCCACCTGACCGGTTGAAGTCGGGCAGGTTAGAACCAGTGCCGGAGGCGCGATCACAATGCTGCAACTGCTGGTAGTCGTGCCCGCCGCCGTGCCGCGCGAATCGACCACCTGGGCCGTGAAGTTAAACGTCCCAGCCGTAGTGGGCGTGCCTGTGATAGCGCCCGTCGAACTATTCAAGGTCA
>JBEKOW010000096.1:0-13817 GCA_049521375.1 Terriglobales bacterium | reverse complement strand
AGCATGGGCATGTCCCGCAACGGCGAGCCCGGACCCCGTCCCGCCAACACCTTCTACGGATACACGGCCTGCGTGACCAATGCCATGGCTGCCTCCGACGGCGATATCTTCAGCTACATGTTCAAGCAGTACAAACTCGGTCCCCTCATCGGCGAACGTACCTGGGGCGGAGTGCGCGGCATCCGCGGGGAAATACCGCTTATGGATGGCGGCTACATCACGCGCCCCGAATTCTCCATCTACGGCACGGATAGTCAATGGGTCATCGAAAATCATGGCGTACAGCCGGATATCGTTGTCGACAATCCCCCCGACCTGGTCGTAAAGGGGCAAGATCCGCAACTCGAAAAAGCCGTCCAGATCCTGATGGACGAGATCAAGGCGAACCCCAAAAAACTCCCGCCAAGTCCGCCCGCCTTGCCCGCCTATCCCACCGGACCTGGCTTCTAGCGCAGTTGGCCCGGATACCTATGGGCCTTGCGGGTCGTTATAAATGAGTTAGGCTTCGGCCGCAGAGCGAACACTGCGCTGCGAACCAACCCCGAAGCCATCCTGAGCGGGCTGGAAGGAGCCTCCCTTCGTGAGACTCGGGCTGCGCTCAGGATGACTTCATTCAGTTCTGAATTTATCTCAGTCGGACATTTTCGCTATGTGAACTGCGAAGCCGGTTTTGGGCAGCAGCGACATCAGTTCGAATACTTTGAAGCCGTCGCCGGTGATTTCGGTCTGGCGGTAGACTCCGGGCTCGATGTCTGACGTTTCATGGCGGGCTGTGAGGTTGTCGAGAAACTTCTGCGCGTCTTTCGTTGATACCTGCGCCAACTTTGCCCGAGTTATGACTGCCTCGGTCGCGTACGAGCGGACCAGCTTGGGCCAGTATTTCTGGAGTAACTGGGTGCTGGCGAAGATATCGGCCCAGACTATCTCTCCGTTGACAGCCACTACTACGCCTACTGCATTCTTGTCGCGGAGCTGGTGAACCACGCTTTCGTAGTTGCGCTCGACGGGAGCGGCGACGGAATCCACCTGCTTTTGCACTTCTTTGTTTTCCATGACACGTGCGTAGGAGGAAGTTGAATTGACTTCTGGCACCGCGGTGGAGGATGCACCATTCACGATCAGGGTTTGCGCCATCGCCTGCCTCGACTTTCCTACGTTGTCCCAAACCTGCTGCTGATTCTGGGCGGCCATGGCGCTGGCGCGCACACTCGGAGACGCGACCAGGCCGCCGATGATTCCGCCAGCTCGGCCCGAACTAAAGTCAGCCTTGCCATTGGTAGCTACCCAGCGTCCGGGCTCGACGCAGAAGACGCTGAGGTCGACCGGATCGCTCTCGGGAGGAACGATGCGATCTTTGCCGATAACTCGGTCCTGTTTACCTCCAGTTACGATTTCTCCGCCGAGGAGTAAGAGCGGGCGCTTGGAGTTATTCACCAGAACAAGGCGGTTAACCTCGGCATCGCGCATCGAATGAAGGATACGGCCATCCTGATGGCGGCGAACCAGGCCCTGGGCCTGCCCGGACTCGGTGACGACGACATCGCCGGAGCGGATGCCTTCATCGAGAGTAATGAACTCCGCCGTGTCGTAGGACTTTGCCGCGACTACGGGAAAGACGGTCAGGTTACCGCTGCGAATGGGTTCGAGAAGTGAATAGCGCGAAGATTGCGGGAGTTCGCTCGCGGGGAGCAGGCATGGAATGACAATTGCCGCCGCAACCAACAACAGGATCCCTGAAAGAACCACGACCAGCCGCATAAAGCGCCTCCAACATTGATTGAGACACCACTACCCGTGCGTGTGTTCCCCGGCCTACTCTCTGGATCGACCCCGGCGCGCCCAAGTTGGAGGCGCGCCGGGGAGCTACTCGCGAGTCTTCCAGGAGTGTTTTGCTCGGCTCGCTGGAAGGTGAACGTACGATTTACAGTCTCTTGCGTCTAAAAAATTGCTAGCATCATTTTGGGATATGACCTCGCGCGCCCAATCCGAAGGAGCCAACGTTGGGTCGGAACTGTACGCCCGGAGCGGGGCTGCGGCTTATGGTGTGAGCGCGGAGCAGTTCGCGGCGCTCCTCGAAGAGATTCAGAAGAAGTATGTTGCCAACGGGTCCGAGGAGCAGAAGGCAGATTTTTGCGCGGCGCTCCGGTTGGAGGAATTGGCGCTGGCGCGCGCATGCGCGATGGGAAACGAGCGTGCTTGGGAGGACTTTATCAGCCGCTACCGTCAAAAGCTGCGCGGCATGGCTCTGCACATCACGCGCGATGGTGCGCATGCGGCGGATCTCGCCGACTCGCTGTTTGCCGATTTGTACGGAGTGAGTGCGCGGAATGGGGTGCGCAATTCGAAGCTGGTCTTTTATACGGGTCGCGGATCGCTCGAAGGCTGGTTGCGTACGGTGATGGCCCAGGAGTTCATCAACCGGTATCGCAAGCAGAAGCGCTCGGTAAGCCTGGAAGAGCAGACCGAGGAGGGAGTGCAGTTTGCGGCCAAGGATCCGGAACCGGTCAGCATTTCCGACCAGCGGCTGGAAACGGCGACCGACCAGGCGCTGGCGGAGCTTTCAGCGGAAGACCGGTATACGCTGGCTTCCTATTATCTGGATGGGCGGACGCTGGCCGAGATTGCGCGGGCGCTGGGGTTGCATGAATCGAGCGTGAGCCGGCGTTTGGACCGGCTGTCGAGCGGGCTCCGGAAGCGCATTCTGGCGGGACTGCGGGAACTGGGGATGAGCTATGCCCAAGCGACCGAGGCCCTGGAAGCCGACGTGCGGGATATGAGCCTGGATTTAAGGTCGCGGTTGACGCAAGATCCGGGAACTCCGACGTTCAATAGTAGAAAGGTACCTGCCCGGAGGGCGGGCGACGGGAGTACGGACTAGGCGTTACTGGCAACGAAAATCCCCCATGACTGACGTACCAAAAATCGTACACCAGCGGCTGCGGGCGACAACGCCCGAGCAGATGGAGTTGGAGCGGGCGCATCCGGAGGCGGATGTGCTGACCGCGTTTGCCGAGCAGGCGCTTTCAGGAACTGAGCGTGAAGGGGTATTGCTGCATCTGGCGGTGTGCGCGGATTGCCGCGATGTAGTCGCAATGTCACTTCCGGCCATGGAGGCAACGGCGGTCGCGGTCGAAAGCGGGGCCGAGGCTGCGTTGCCTGATGGGGCGCTCACGAGCGCACGCGGCGGGGCGATTGTTCGTCCCCGTTTTGGCTGGTTGAACTTCGGGTTGCCGAGTCTGCGGTGGGCAGCGCTGGCGGCGGGTATTGCGGTTGCGGCGCTGGTCGGGCCACGGGCGTTGGAGTACCTCTCGAAGCCGAAAACGGAGATGACCCCGGTCGCCCGTCAGACGGGCGCGCCCGCCGCCCTAACGACCGCGGCGGAAGCACGATCTCCCTCACTGGTTCCGTCGGACTCGCCAACGGCAAAGGTGAATGTCACAGCCAGCCCTGCGGACGTCATGACGCCATCGCCGGTGGACAAATTGAGCGCGGTGAATTCATCGCTACAAACAGCCGGCAATCGTGGAATCGGCGGGACGCTGAAATCCCGCAAAGGCGGCTCTTTGCGTGCACGGGACAATTCGACCGCTTCGGCTAAGCAGGCGGCACCAGCGCCTTCGGCGGAGTTTTCCCTGGCAGCGTCGCGACCTGCGCAGGAGAAAGTTGCTAGCGGAGACCCCGGCGTCCAAATGGCAGAGGCGTCTACGAATAGTTTCCTTGTCAACGGCGTGGACGCGGCTCCGGTTGTAAGGGCCAAGCCGCCGTTGGAAGCGGAAGTGAACGAGGCGTCGAAGACAGCAAACGCGAGCTCCCCGCGAGCGATTTTGCCGCTACAAGGCGGAAACACTCTGGTAGTCAATGCCAACGCCGCGCAGGCGATGAGCTTAAAGCGCGGCGCGAGTTGGATGATTTCCGGAGGAGTGCTGGAACGTTCGCTCGACGGTCAGAAATGGGAGACTGTTGCGCAGGCCTTGCATCCCCTGTTGTGCTATGCCGATCGCGGCCGGGACGTATGGGCCGGCGGCCAGGCGGGAACGTTGTTGCATTCGACTGACGGGGGCGCGACGTGGGCAACCGTGGGCGTTTCGTTCAATGGTCAGCCAATGAGTTCGGACATCACTCATATCGAGATGCGCGGGCTGTCGGAAATTATCCTGAGCGCGGGAACTCAGGAGAACTGGATCAGCGGGGATGGCGGAAAGACGTGGAAGAAGATCTAGCAGGTTGGCGCAAAGAATTCCTGGAACAAGTGGGTAGAGATCCCTCGCCTACGAGAGAGCCTCCCCTTGTGCGGCTCTCGCTCCGCTCAGAGTTCGTGAACTTTTTTAAAATCGCCCAAAGGTTCAGATGAAAAGCCCAGATTTTCGGGATGGTTGAGGTATAGGGATCCTTCGACTGCGCGGGGCGCGCTTCGCTTACCCCGTTGCGCTCAGGATGACTTCGGTTTTAAATGACAAGGTAGAGAAGGGAAAGAGTCACAGCCTCTCGGGACGACTTCGGTTCCAAATAAGATGGTGGAGAAGTAAAAGGGTCACACACTCTCAGGATCGCCCGGAGTCGTTTCAGTACACGAGTGAGATGTGAGCGCAAAAAAAACGTCCCGAGCGATTAAGCTCAGGACGCCTTCGGCAGCCCTCCCCCAGAACTGCCAAACTACTTCGCCATCCTATGTCCGCTTGGCCACCCTGTAAATGTCACTTCCGTAATGTCGCGGCAGAAAATAAAGTACCGCGCGAGGGCGCACTGCAGTAACCATGTGCAGGTTACGGGGAAGAAGTTTGCGCCGATCCAGAGACGGCTTTGGTCTTGACAAAGACGGAATCGACCAGCGCGGCGATCTGGTCCATGGCGCCATCGATGTCGAGTGTGAAGCGGACCATGTCGATGTCGGAGAGGCCGGGATAGGCGGCCACCAGATGGGTCCAAGCCAAGTCCTGGTCAAAAGTCACAGCCATAATTTCGTCATAGCCGTAGCTGAGGGAGCGCAAGCGGCAGAGCAAGTCGCCGAGGTGAACCAGATAAACGAGCGGGCTGGCGCTGGGCAGCAGATCGGTTTCGTGATGGCAGCGAGCTACATCGGACAACTCCTGGGAGAGTCCCCAATGATCGCAGAGCAGGCTGCCGGCGTCACCGTGGGTGTAGCCGAGAATCTGCTGTTCGGCGACGTGGAGGGGGCAGAGTTGAGTGGTGGCAAGTTCGAGGCAGTCCTGAAATTTCGCGTGATCGAGGACGGAGTTGACGAGAAATCCGAGGTCGTGAAGCAGGCCTGCGAGATAGGCTTTTTCGGGATCGGGGTAGCCGATTTTGCGCGCCAAGGTCTGGGTGACCAGAGCGCAGCCGAGCGAGTGGCGCCAGAACGCGTTCGGGTCGAGCACCCACTTGTCTTTCGGGATGGTCTGGTTCATGCACAAGCCGAAAAGGAGGGAGCGTACCCTCTCGATGCCAAGGGTCATGACGGCGCCACGGGCGGTCTCGACCACGCGGCGTCCGAAGAGGGGAGAATTTGCGATGCGGAGGCAGTGGGCGGCGATGGCTCCGTCACGGGAGACAAGTTCCACGACTTTTTCGATCTGGATGTCGTCGGCCGGCAAACGCATCATCCCGAGCAGAGGCTGAAGAATGGCGGGAGCGGCGGAGATCGAATGGATCTGGGCAATTCGGGCCTTGAGCTGAATACGCGGTCGGTCGTTCATGGCTTGCCTCCGGCGGGCGTTCCGGGGGAAGGCTTCCAATAGGCGGTTGTACCCGGGAAGTGGACCAGACGGAATGCCTCATCTACCTGGAACAGGGACTCGGCGTGTCCCATGAAGAAGTAACCTCCGGGGAGGAGGTTGGAATAAAAGTGCTGCACGACGCGGCGTTTGGAGGCGAGATCGAAATAGATGAGGACATTGCAGCAGAAGATGAGGTCGATTCCTTTGAGGAAAACCATCTTGCTGTCGTCGCTGAGGTTCACGCGGTCGAAACGGACGCGCGATTTGAGCATCTCGTTGACGGCCAGCTTCTGGCCGCCGGCATCCTTGAAGTATTTTGCGCGCTGGGCGGCGGTGACGTTGCGGAGGGCGTATTCGCCGTAAACCCCGGCACGGGACGCGGCGAGAGAGTTGCTGTTCAAGTCGGTGCCGAGGATGTCGAAGGTCCACCCGGCGAGCTGTTTTTCTTCCATCAAAAACATGGCCAGGGTGTAAGGCTCTTCTCCGGTCGAACATCCGGCCGACCAGATGCGGATCTTCTTAAGGCCCAAGGCGTTCTTGGACTGGATGATCTGGGGAAGAATGACGGTGCTAAGGGCATTGAGCTGGGCGGGATGGCGAAACATGTAGGTTTCGCCAATGGTGATTTCGTTGAGCAGGAGATGCAGTTCTTCGTTCCGGTTGGGGCGGATGGTGAGGTGTTCGAGATAGTCGGATGGGCTGGAGGCGCCGCAAACCGCCATGCGGCGCGCACAACTGGAGACCAGCAGGTAGAGCTTATGTTCGGCATGGTAGATGCCGGAGATGCGATAGATCAGGTCACGGATCTTGAGATAGGCGGGATCGCCAGGACTGGCGGCGGGGGCTGGCGATTTTTCCTTTACAACGTCGATAGGCATTCGGTTGCACATTTCCGGTTTGCAGCCTCGTTTTGAGGCGGCAAAACAAAGTTCTGTTCAGCGGCGAGCCGCATGGACGAGGTTTCGGTGAAACGACACCCGGCGGACGATCTCGTCGACGAGGCCGGTCAGGGGACAAATCCGATCCGCCAAGTTGGCCCCGACGACACTTCCGGGCATACCCCACACCACGGAGCTCTCTTCATCCTGGACAATCACGGCGCCGCCGGCCTGGCGGATGGCCGCCGAACCCCGCGTGGCATCGGCGCCCATGCCGGTGAGCACGACTCCCAGGACCTTGTCGCCGCAGGCCTGGGCAACCGAGCGGAAAAGAACATCGGCGGCCGGGCGGCAGGAATTTTCGGGCGCATCCTGGTTCAGTCCGATGACAAACTCGCTGGCGTGACGGCTGACGGTCATGTGATAGTCGCCCGGCGCGATACGGACCTGGCCTTTCTGCAGTTTCTCGCCCTGGACAGCCTCGGCTACATGGAGTTGGGTGAGGGTGCCGAGGCGAGTGGCGAGCAGGCGCGTAAACATGGCCGGCATATGCTGGACGATGGCGATGGGCACGGGAAAATCCGCGGGGAATTGCGGCATGAGGTCTCCCAAGGCATTGGGGCCTCCGGTAGAGGTCGCGATGGCGACGAGATCGACGCACGCGGGCGGGCGCCGGGCAAGGACCGGGGCGAGGGGTGGAGGCGCGCTGACCCGGGGGGCGGGGCCGCGCCG
Source organism: Terriglobales bacterium (assembly GCA_049521375.1). Taxonomy (GTDB): domain Bacteria; phylum Acidobacteriota; class Terriglobia; order Terriglobales; family Acidobacteriaceae; genus Acidiflorens. The sequence goes on along the minus strand of JBEKOW010000096.1, from coordinate 6,493 downwards.
GGCACACAGGGCCTTGATTTTCGGGAGCAGTTCGTGACGCACCTGTTCACGCGAGTTTTCGAGGCTGCCAGCATGGGAAGGCTTGGTCGCATAGTCGGTGGCGCCGCGCGCGAGCGCCTCGAGGGTGGCAGCCGCGCCCGGTCCGGTGAGGGTGCTGAACATGATGACCGGCAGACGGGTGTCGAGCTTGCGGATTTCGACCAGAGTGGCAATGCCATCCATGCCAGGCATCTCGACATCGAGGGTGATGAGATCGGGTTTGAGGTCGGGGATCTTCTGCAAAGCCAGCTGGCCGGTTCCGGCCGTGCCCGCGACGACGATGTCGGGGTCCGCCGCCAGCACTTCGGCGAGCAGGCGGCGGATCACGGCAGAATCGTCAACGATCAGTACCCGGATTGGCGGCACGCTCAATTCTCCCCTGCCCGACCGGCGGGTCGGGCGACCCTGGCTTTGCGGCTTCAGCGAGCTGCGGCGGCACGGCGGCGAACCGACGGCGCGGCCGCATCCGCACGGCGCGGGTGGCCTGCATTCACCTGGAAGCGGCTAACCAGTTCGCGTAACTCATTGGCCATCCCGGCCAGGTGCTGGGTGGCGGTCTGTGCCTCGCCCACGTTCGTGGAAGTATCCTGCGCCGCTTGCGCCACCCCGCTGATGTTGCTGGCGATGGTGCTTGCGCCCCGCGCGGCCTCGGACACGTTGCGCGCCATTTCTCCGGTAGTCGCGCTCTGTTCCTCGACGGCGGTAGCGATGGTTGTCGAAATGTTGCTGATACGATCGATTACTCCGCGTATGCCGCCGATGGCGCTGACGGCGCCCGCGGTATTTTCCTGAATGACGGTGATTTTGCCGCCGATTTCCTCGGTTGCTTTGGCGGTCTGTTTGGCCAGTTCCTTGACTTCATTGGCGACGACCGCGAAGCCCTTGCCGGCTTCGCCCGCGCGCGCCGCCTCGATGGTGGCATTCAGGGCGAGCAGGTTGGTCTGCTGGGCGATGGAGGTGATGACCTCGACGACCTTGCCAATCTCGGTGCTGGAAGAGCCGAGTTTGGCGACGGTCTGGTTCGCGGCCTCGGCAGCGTCGACCGCTTCGCCGGCGACGCGGGCCGCTTCGGTGGCGTTTTTCGCAATCTCACCGATGGTGGCGTTCATCTCCTCGGAGCCGCTGGCGAGGGTCTGCAGGCTGGCATTGACCTGGTTGCCGGCATCGGCCACGACTTTAGCCTGGGCGGTGGTCTCTTCGGAGTTGGCCGTAATCTGCTGGCTGGTGGCGGAGAGTTGCTCGCCCGCGGCGGCGACTTTTTCCGCCGTGCCGCGGATGGAGTGAATTACGTCGGAAAGGCCGGATTGCATTTCGTTGATAGCGGTGGTCAGGTCGGCCAACTCGTCCTGGCCCCGGATTTCCAGCTCCGGCCCGGTCAGGTCGCCGCCGGCAATCGCCTGCGTCTGCGCGAGGATGGAGCGGGAGGTGGCGGAAATGCGGCGGCCTAGGAATGCGGCCACGAAAATTCCGATGGCCAGCGAGAACAGAGTGCTGAGCGGCAGCATCCAAATCAGGGTAGTTGCGGAGGCGGCCAAATCGTGTTTTACCTCTTCCGTCAAGGAACTAATCGATTCCACCAGGTCCCCGAGCGTGCGCGTGATGGCATCCGAAACCGGGGTGGCGTTGTCGGCGTAGTTGTTGCCGGCGGTTTCGACCGCGCCGTTGGCATGGGAGGCCGCGGACTCGATGATCTGCTGTTGGAGCTGACGCAAACGCGGCAACTGTTCCTTGACGGTGGCCAGACGGTCGCGGTTCTGCTGCAGCTTCCAGGCCGACGAGTATTCACTGAGCGCGGCCAGATCCTTATCGATGTTTTCCCAGGTCTGCTGGTAGCGATCCATCGCTGCTTGTCTTCTTTCGCTCTGGGAACCGGCGAGAATCGCCTGGCGCGCCTTGTTGCCGGTTTGATGAACGTCCCGTTCCAGGCGGCGAGCGGCATCGAGGGTCGGCATGCGGTTGTCCATCATGTATTCCTGCATTGCGCGCATCTGGCTGACTTTGAGGATGGAGGTGGCCGCGCTGGCCACCATCAGAGCGAGAATCGCGCCGAAGCCAATCGCCAACTTCTTTCCTAATGTGAGTTTCATCTGCTTCCTCTCGTTAAATCGAATGATGCTCGGCTCCCGGGAGCCGAGCGACCCGGTTTACCCGGCCGCCGCCAGGCTGGCGGCGTGGATTGCGCAGGCCCGGTCGGTATCGAGCACGTGCATGAGCTGGCCTTCGAGCTTGTGCACGCCGAGAATCACCGAGCGGAGCCGAGGAGAAAGCGTCTCGGGCGCGGGCTCAAATGTTTCCTCCTCTACTTCGAGAACATTGCCGACTTCATCGGCCAGCAGGCAGACCGTGCCCAGCTCGGCGCGCACGATCAGGCATACCGGCACGACCGCCGCGGGACGCTCGGCGAGTTCGAGCTGGCGGCGCAGCTCGAGAGCGACGACGACCTGCCCGCGCAGGTTCATCAGTCCGCTGACCGAGGCGGGTGCCAAAGGAACGGGGCGCAATTCGCGGTAGGCAACCACTTCCTGAATCTTCTGCGACTCGATCCCAAAGAGCAGATGGTCGAGGTAAAAGGAACAGAACTGGCGTGTCTCGGACATGGGTCAGCTCCTGGCCGCACTGGCGGCGCGGGCGGGAATGGGTTCGTAGGGTTCTCCAGTTGCGAGGATGGCGGGCACGTCCAGCAACTCGGTGACGCGCTCGGCGATCACCGAGGAATAGAGCACGCCGCTGCGGGTGGGCGCCGATTGCGGGCCCGAGCCGCTTTCGACGATGTCGAGGATCTGATTCACGACCAGTCCGAAAGAGCGGCCCTGGTCCTCGAGCACCAGGACCTGCAGGTTGGCGCTGGTAGGCAGGGTAAGAATGTCATTGCTGTCCGGCAGGTTGCGGCGTTCTTCGAGCGCGTGGCTGATGCGGATAAGGCGGAGAATCTGTCCGCGGTACTGCGTGACCCACTGGTTGCCGGAACGTTCGACGTCGGCGCCGGGAATATTTTCAAGGCGCGCCAGCATGCTGAGCGGGACCGCCATGCGCGACCCGGACCGGCCGGAGAAGAGCACCAGTTTCTGCACTTCGGCGCCGTCGGCCCGGGCCTGCTCCTGTTCGGCGCGCGCCCGCTCGTGGGTCTCGGCCACAATGCTCGAGGACTGGGCGAGGCCGAGCACATCCATGATGAGGGCGACCTTGCCGTCGCCCATGATGGTCGCTCCGGCATAGACGCTGATCTGTTTCAGGTGGCGGCCGAGGGGCTTGACGACGATTTCCTCGGTGTCGGAAATTTCGTCGACCACCAGGCCAAACTTCCGGCCATCGGCCTGCAGCACAACAATGTTGACGCGCTCGAATCCGCCCTCGGGGAGCGTGGGGGCATCGTCGGCCACGGCCGATTCGGGGGGCCCGGTCTGGAGCACCTGTTTGAGGTACACGAGCGGCAGCAGGCGGCCGCGCAACCGGTATACGGGCACGCCGTGAATCATCTCGACGCCCTTGCGCGCCTGTTCGCCATCGAGTCCAACCAGTTCGAGCAGGCTGACTTGCGGGATCGCGTAGCGTTCGCCCGCGCTCGTCACCATCAGGGCGGGAACAATGGCGAGCGTGAGCGGAATCTTGATTTTGACGCTGGTGCCCTTGCCGGGCGTGGATTGCAGATCGACGGTGCCCCCGATGCGCTCGATGTTGGTCTTGACGACATCCATGCCGACGCCGCGGCCGGAGACGTTCGTGACTTTCTCCGCGGTGGAGAGGCCGGGCAGGAAGACCAGGTTGGCCGCTTCCCGCTCGCTCAGTCGGGCTGCCTGGTCGGCGCTGATCAGTCCCTTCTGAACCGCTTTCTGCGCAACCTTCGCGAGATTCAGCCCGGAGCCATCGTCGGAGATTTCAATGTTGACCTGTCCGCCCTCGTGAAAGGCGCGCAACTGGAGCACGCCCACGGGATCCTTGCCCGCCGAGCGGCGGGCGTCGGGACTTTCGACGCCATGATCGACGGCATTGCGGACCAGGTGGGTCATCGGATCCTTGATGGCCTCGATGAGGGTCTTATCGAGTTCAGTCTCCTGCCCCTGCATCTGGATGCGCACCTGCTTGCCACAGGCGAGAGCGACATCGCGCACCGTGCGCGGGAAGCGTCCCCAGACATTGCCGATCGGCTGCATGCGCGTCTTCATGACGTTTTCCTGCAGCTCGCTGGCAATGAGGTTCAGCCTTTGCCCGGCGGTGACGAGACCCGTTTCTTCGGTGTGCTTGGTGAATTGCAGGATCTGGTTGCGCGCCAGCACCAGCTCGCCGACCAGGTTCATCAACTGGTCGAGCAGGCCGACGTCGACGCGAATGGTGCTTTCGCTGGCGCTTTGCCCGGCAGCGGGTTGCGGGGAAGAAGCTTCGGGCGGCTCTGGCGGCTTCGCTGGCGGCTCAGACGAGAGCTCGACAACCGTGCGCGGCAACTCCTGAACCGGCCCCTTCGCTGCGGAAACATCTAGAGGGATGGGCGTTGCGGTCTCAGGCGGGAGCTCGACGGGAGATGATTCCGGCAAAGGCGGTTCGAGATGCGCGCGGGAGGATGCCTCGGGCGCGGGAGTGGGTGGGGGCGAGGCGGACTGTCCAAGCCGCGTGAGGGTGGCAATCAGCTTCTGGTCGTCGCGTTCACCCTCGTTGCCAGCCTCCTCGATGCGGGCGAGCATTTGCCGGACGGCATCGACCATGGCGAGGAGCGCGGTGGTCAGCTCGGGGTGCAGGCTGAGCTGGCCGTCGCGCAAGCGCGCCAGCAGGCTCTCGCCCACATGAGTCACGGCCTCGAGTTTGCCGAACCCGAGAAATCCCGAGGTGCCCTTGATGGTGTGGATGGTGCGGAATATGCTGGCGAGAATTTCCTTGTCCGAAGGGTGTTTTTCGAGGTCGACGAGGTCACGGTCGAGCCGGTCGAGATTCTCGTGGCTTTCGACCAGAAATTCCTTCACGATGTCATCAGAATCATTCATAGCACTACTGTCTCAATCGGAGGAATTGTGGCTGGGCTTGAGTCCAAAGATAGGGCGCGAGTTGTGCGCCCGAAACATGGGGTTTCGCCGGGAATTGCCGCAACATTAGAGAGCTCACAGAAACTCGCATCTTATTTCCGGCGAGCACACCGGGCACCGGGAGGAACACCGGCCTGGGATTCCGCGCCCTTGGTGCGGGGCACACGAGTGGTCGCGTCCTGCGGATTCGCGGGACGAGTTATGGGAGAGATTCAGTCGGGCGGGGACAAATGCAGCAAGTAAGTGTCGCGCTCGTGAGGGTTTAACGAATCCCGCCGCTTCTCGGCTCTGCAATCAATCTCTGACCGCTGACCTCTAACCTACGCAGTCTGACCTCTTACCTAGCCTCTTGCCAGCCCCTTGCGCACGACATCATCCGCATCGTAGGCCAGTTTCAGCGACGGCAGTTCCTCGCGCCGGAACCATCCCACCTCGGCCGCATCGCTCCCCGCTTTCAGATCCCCGCCCACCGCGCGGCACAGGAAATCGATCAGCACATAGTGATACCGCACCCGCCCATCGTCCGCGCGAATCACGCGCTCATACACGCCCAGCATATCGCCCACTTCCACCACTAATCCTGTCTCCTCAAGCGCCTCGCGGACCGCCGCGTCGCGCAGCGCCTCGCCGCATTCCAGCACGCCGCCCGGCAACGACCACTCCCCCAGCAGCGGAGCCTGCCCGCGCCGGATCAGCAAGGCTCGCCCCTCAGCGACAATGACGGCTCCGACTCCAACCAACGGAGACTCCGGGTATTCGCGTTTCATCAAGCCCTCACTTCGCCCCGGCCGCATCTGCCCCGTCCTGCATCCACGCCGACTCCCAACTTACTCGCCGCACGCATGCTTCCTTCTCGCCGTGAGATTCATCCAACACTCGGAAACGCATCAGTATACGGCTTGGTCATACAATACCCCCATGTCGCTCGACGAGTACAAACGTAAACGACGCTTTGAAGCCACGCCCGAGCCTCCGCCCAAGGTCGAGAAGAAGTCCGGTCATCGCTTCGTGGTCCAGCGCCACCGCGCCACGCGGCTGCACTACGACTTCCGTCTCGAGATGGATGGCGTCCTCAAATCCTGGGCCGTTCCCAAGGGCCCGTCGCTCGATCCCAATGACAAGCGCCTCGCCATGCAGGTCGAGGATCATCCCGTCTCCTACTTCGACTTCGAGGGCACGATCCCCGAGGGCAATTACGGAGCGGGCACGGTCATGGTCTGGGATGTCGGCACCTGGCAGCCGCTTTCGCCCATCCCCATCGACGGGCAATATGTTCCCGGCACCGATAAAGAGGCCGACGCCATGCTCGAAAAGGGAGACCTCAAGTTTCGCCTGGACGGAAAGCGGCTCAAAGGCGACTTCGCCCTCATCCACATCAAAGCCCGCAGGTCCGGCAGCAAAGGAACAGAATGGCTCCTCATCAAGAAGAAGGATGACGAGGT
>JBEKOW010000095.1:0-14318 GCA_049521375.1 Terriglobales bacterium | reverse complement strand
TGCGCCAACGATTCGGCATTTTCAGGCTAAGTCCTGCAAATGTAATATCTTGCGAAGTCTAGATAACTAAGTAGTAATATGCCTCCACTCATTCTAAAGCACTTAGCGAGCTGGAATCGTTGCAAGTCCTTTATTTTCAATGAATCAGCGTAACCCGTTATCATTCAATGATCTGGCGGAACTCGACCGCTAAAGTATTCATTCCAATAGATCGCCAGAGAGGGGGTAGGAGACAAATCCAGGGCATCTTTTACGCCTTCACAAAGTCGATATAGCCGCGCTGGACATCGGTCTTTGTTAGCTTGGCGCGGATTTTGTCTCCTACGTGCAGGCCTTGCTGTCCTTGCGCTAACAGGCCCTCGATGCGCGGTTGCAGGACGCGGACGAACGTGCCTTTTGGAGTCACTCCTGTAACCATGGCGTCGAAGGTTTCTCCGATGCGATTGCACATTGCCGACGCTGACATGCGCTTCGTCATTTCTCGTTCGACTTTGCGGGCGGCATCTTCTTTCTGGGTGCAGTTGGTGGCTATTGCTGTTAGATCTTCATCGGGATACGGGCCTGGCTTATTGTCTAGCCACGACTTGATGAGGCGCTGCGTGACTACGTCGGCGAAGCGGCGGTTGGGGGCGGTGGAGTGCGTGTAATCCTGCACGGCTAGCCCGAAGTGTCCTTGCTCGGGATCGCCGGGGCGCTCCAGAACGTATTGTCCCGGACCCATCAGCTTGATGACCGCCAGCGACAGGTCGGCGAAATGGTCGGGGTCGGCGGCTTTTCGCTTTATGAGGAAATCGTTCAGCGCTTTGGAATCGGCCTGCGCGGGGAGGCTTCCACCTTGCGCTGCGGCGAGGCGCACGATTCCGTCCCAGTGCTCGGGAGTCTTGACGATACGGCGCAGGGAGGAGACTTTACCGAGCGCGCGTGCTACTACTCCGTTGGCGGCGATCATGAAGTCTTCGATCAGCATGGTCGCACGGTTGCGCTGCTGCTTCACCACCTCGATGGCTCCGCTCTCCAGCACGACCGGCATGACTTCGGCGGTATCGATGTTCAGCGCGCCGTGTTCGTAGCGGAGCTTCTTCAGGGCCTGCGCAGCCTGATCCTGAAGCTTGAGTTGCTGTTGCAATTCGGCGGATGCGGCTACCTTGGGCGGAGCGGCGGCTGTGCCTTCGAGCCAGGCTCCCACCGCGTTGTAGGTTAGCTGCGCCTTGTTGCGGACGATGGCGCGGTAGACGTCGCTCGACTTGATTGCGCCCGAGGCATCGACCACGAACTCGATGACAATCGCGGGGCGGTCGACATCGGGGAGCAGGGAAGAGGCTCCGGTGGAAAGCTCGTTGGGGATCATCGGGAAATTGACGATGCCGGTATAGACCGTGGTGGTTTCGCGGGCGGCATGCTGGTCGATGGGGGAATCTTTGGGGACGAAGGCGTCGACGTCGGCGATGCCTACCATGATCTTAACGCTGCCGTCGGGCAGGCGCTCGGCTACTTCGATCTGGTCGAGGTCTTTCGAGGTGTCGTTGTCGATCGACGACCAGAGCAGGCTGCGCAGATCGGGCGCTGTGGCCGACGGGGCGAGCGACGGGGGATGAGCCGTTATCTGCGCCAGTTGCTGTGGAACGGCGGGTGGGAAGTCGGGCTGAAAGCCCTCGGCAAGCATGATTTGCTTGGCGGTGGCTTGCAGGTCCAGATGGGTCGGGTTGGCATCGTTCATGAAGTGGGTCCTGGGTGAAACGCCCACCAAGGCTAGCAGAAAAATGCGGGGCGGCTGTGCTCGCGCGGGCACGGGGGACTGACGAGACGGTAGCTGAATGGGGGGTTCGCAGTCTCCGGGTATCACAAACCACGGTAAGAGGGATCACAGCCCTCGGAGATTCGACTGGGCATGATGAGTATGGAGTAGAGGGATGACAGAGAGAGGTTTTCTGTCAGGCGCGAGCACCCACACTTATGACTCGCCTGCAGTGTCGGACGAGGTGCTCGAGAGGGCGGTTGCCAAGCTGGTTGCCGCCGGCGCGCGGGTTGGGATCGGCACGGACGCGATGATCAAGCTGCTCGAGTCCGGAATGAGCGTGCAGGAACTGGTAGAGTACGTGCTGACTCGTGCGGGGGATGTCGGGTGATGGGGACACGGCGACGAGTCTGTTTTGGAAGGAGGTTGCTATGCGTCGAAGACTGATGGGTGGAATCGTGATCGCGGCGGTTTTCATGTTTGGGGCGGGGACAATTTCTGCTCAAGGGCAGACAGGAGGCGCGGCTGCCAGTGCCGAACCCCTGAGCGGCAAGCAGCTTTACACTTCCTACTGCGCGTTGTGCCATGGCAGCGATGGGAAGGGTGGGGGACCATTTTCTCCGCAACTGAAGACCTGGCCGCCAGACTTGACGCAACTGGCGAAGAAGAATCACGGAGTATTTCCGGAGATGCGTATCGCGGAAACGATCGACGGCGAGTTTGCCAAGCCGTCGCACGGCACGGCGGAGATGCCGATCTGGGGACCAATTTTCCGGTCGATGGCGCATGGGCATAAGGACAGCGCGCAGGTCAGAATCAACAACCTGGTGAAATATCTGGAGTCGATACAGGAAAAATAGTTCGACTTGTAAGTGTAGGGTCGGGAACCAAATAGGGGCGCGAACCGATTGCCGTCCGGCGTGGTATTCGGTAATCTCTAGCGATGTTGAGTCGCGGAGAGGTCTTGGGGTGGATCGCCGTCCGGAAATGCAATCTGGCATCTTTTACGGTTGGTTTAGCGCGCGTTTTGATCATTATCACTGCGACTGCGCTGGTCGTTCCGCTCGGGCTTGCCGCCCAGGAAGCTCCAAAGACCCAGGATCAAACGGGACAAAATTCGAAGCCTTCGGAGCAAGCGGGACCCGAGAATCCGAAGCCACCGGGACAGAGCGAATCGGTAGGCGACCATGTGTCCGATGCGGCCAAGAAGCCGGTCGAGATTTTCAACCTGCTGGAGCGGAAATCCATTGTTTTTCCAGACATCGCGGCCAACACCCAGGCACTGACGCCAGTGCAAAAGTTTCAACTGTTCGTGGACAATAGCGTTTCGGTAAACGCGATCATGGAATCGGCTCTGGGTTCCGCGATCGGACAGGCGGACGACTCGCCGACCGGATTTGGCGAAGGTTGGAACGCGTATGGCAAGCGATTTGGTTCGTCGCTGGCGCGCGGCGCATCGGGCGAATTCTTCGGAACGTTTGTGCTGGCCTCGGCGCTGCACGAAGATCCGCGTTTTTTTCCCCAGAGGCATCCAGGTTTGGCGCGGGGAGTGAAGTATTCCGTGAGGCGCATTTTTGTGACCCGAAGCGATGACGGGCGCGAGGTTAAGAACGTGTCCGGGTTGTTGGGTCCACTTCTGGGCGAGAGTCTGGCGAATGCCTATTGGCCGGATCGCAACCGGACGGCCGGCGATACGCTCTTCCGGTATGGATTGGACCTGGCCTCGCGAGTGGGGGGAAATCTGCTGCGCGAGTACTGGCCGGTGATTTACCGGAGAATCGATCGGACAGCCCCAGCGGCGGCAGGACGCTGACGCGAGAGAAAAAAGAACGCCGTGAAGTTCCTCACCTTCGCGCATCTTAACCTAATAACATTTAAAGTAGAGGATTGCTCGGATATAGGACTTCGGAAACAGGAGATCAATCTATTGCGGAATCGTACATTTGCTTTCTTACTGCTTGCAGGTATCGGGGTCGCGCCGGCGCTGGCACAGGAACCCGCTTTTCCAAAGTACAACTTTAATGTAGGCGCGGGACTGGGCATTGGACAGGGTGCGGTTTCCGATTTTGTCGGAAACTCGTTTGAGGGCACGGCGGGCGCGGGGATGAATCTGAATCACATCTTCGGTGTCAACGCTGAGTATATGTACTACAACCTGAACCTGCGGTCCTATGTGGCGGACCACCAGGATTTGCCCAACGCAACCGGATCGATGAATTCGGTGTCCGTAAACGGGATTGTCCGGTCGCCCTACCATCTCGGTAGGTGGGGCGCCTATGGAATCTTTGGCGTGGGCTTCTATCGTCGAAGTGAATCTACCCACCAGGTGCTGCCGGTGGGCTCGCTTTGCCAGCCCGCCTGGGTGTGGTGGGATGTTTACTGTACGGGCAATCCGCCTTCGGTTCAGAATTCGCCGGTGACGCTCTCGTCATTTTCGAAGATCGCGGGCGGCTACAACTATGGCGGGGGGCTGACCTACAACCTGAATCACTTTCACAAGTCCAAAGTTTATTTTGAGTGGCGATACCACAAGGCCTATTTCAGTGACGTGCAGTCCGTGGTTTGGCCGGTCACGGTCGGATTGCGCTGGTGACGGGAACTGACTCTGGATGCGCGAGGGGTATTGTTGAAAAATTACAGATCGATGACGAAGCTCAGGTTGCGTCTGACTCTGGTGGGCGTCGTCGTTTCTGTTTTCGCGGCGGGGGCGCTGAACGTGCTCCTGGCCTTCCAGGCGGCGGAAATACCAGCCGCCCAGCAAATTGCCCCGGCCGAGTTGGTCAGGATTCTGCAATCTTCCCAAGGCGAGAAGCCACTCATGATCCAGGTTGGTTCGCACGTGCTGTTCTCACAGGCGCACATTCCTGGGTCGGAGTACATTGGGCCGGCGTCGAGCGAAGATGGGCTCCAGCGGCTTCGCAAGCGCGTTGCAAATCTGCCGCGGAGCAAGTTCATCGTCATTTACTGCGGATGCTGTCCATGGAGCCATTGCCCAAACGTCAAGCCAGCTAACGACGCGCTGCACGAAATGGGTTTCAGCAGAGTCAAGGTACTTTACCTGGCCAACAATTTCGGTGCTGACTGGGTCGACAAGGGCTATCCGGTGGCCAAGGATTGAGGCTTAAGGTCTGGTGAAGGCAAAGAATCTTATTGTCGGGGTGGTAGTGGTCGGGGCTGTCCTCGGCATTTATTTCTTCGCTCATCATTCGCAATCGGGCGCGCGCTCGGCGGTCGCGGAACACGGGCCGGCTCCCGATTTTTCATTGCCTACTTTGACGGGAGAAAGTCTTGCGCTCTCGTCATACCGGGGAAAAGTTGTTCTGCTCGATTTCTGGGCGACCTGGTGCACGCCCTGCCGGGATGAGATTCCGCGGCTGGTTGATCTTCAGAACAAGTATGGCGGCCAGGGGTTGCAGATCATCGGGGTGTCGATGGACGACTCGGCCGATCCGGTGCGCGATTTCAGCCAGAAGTTCAAGATGAATTATCCGGTCGTGATGGGGAACGCGAAGATCGGCGCGCTTTACGGCGGAGTACTGGGGCTGCCCATCAACTTCGTCATCGGTCGAGATGGCCGCATCGATTCACGGCACATTGGCGCCACTGATGTCGCGGTGTTTGAAAAAGAGATCACGCAGCAACTCGCGGACAACGCTCGTTGAGCATCGCGTAGAAAAAGCGACTGTGTCCATTGACACGCTCGGTTCCCTCCTTTCCTTGCCCGGCTTTACACTTCGTAATCAAATCTGAGACACTCATCGGTGGAAACCCAAACCCAGCTTAAGCAAGCAATCGTTGTCCTCGATTTCGGGTCGCAATATTCGCAACTGATTGCGCGCCGCATCCGCGAAAACAAAGTCTTCTCGGTTGTCCTCCCGTTCAATGCCAGCGTGGACGAGATTCGCAGCTACTCGCCGGTCGGGATTATTTTGTCGGGAGGGCCTTCGTCGGTCTATGACCAGGGCGCGCCTCATGCCGACAAAAAAGTGTTCGAACTCGGCGTGCCTGTGCTCGGAATCTGTTACGGGTTGCAGTTCATGGTCTACGCGCTGGGAGGCAAAGTGCGGCCGGCGGAGAAGCGCGAGTACGGACATGCGAAGGTCGAGTTGCAGGTGGGCGACTCGCAGTTGTTTCAGGGACTGCCCAAGTTGCTGGCGGTATGGATGTCGCACGGCGACTCGGCGGAAGAACTTCCGACTGGATTCCGCCAGACGGCGAAGACTCCGCATGCGGTGGCAGCGATCGAGAATCCCGCGCGCAGGATGTGGGCCGTGCAGTTTCATCCCGAGGTGCAGCACACGCCGCTGGGAACGGAAATCCTGCGCAACTTCGTGTTGAACATTTGCGGCGCTACGCCCAACTGGACGGGACAGCACTTTATCGATGCGACGATTGCGGCGGTCAAGGCGCAGGTGGGCAGCGGGCGCGCGATCTGCGCTCTTTCAGGTGGGGTGGATTCGTCGGTCGCAGCCGTACTGGTGGATCGCGCCATGCGCGATGAGCCGGGTCAATCGCGGCTTACCTGCGTCTTTGTCAACAACGGAGTTCTGCGCAAGAACGAGTTCGAGAAAGTGCAGCAGAACCTGCACGACAAACTAGGCCTGCGCCTGGTCGCGGTGGACGCGACCGACCGGTTCATGAAGAAACTGGCGGGCGTGACCGATCCCGAGACCAAGCGCAAGATCATCGGCAACGAGTTCATCGAAGTCTTCGACGATGAGGCTCACCGGATCGAGCAAACCGAGGGGCATGTTGAATGGCTTGTGCAGGGCACGCTCTATCCGGATGTGATCGAATCGCGCTCGGTGCGGGGGCCGTCGGAGGTGATCAAGTCGCATCACAACGTGGGCGGACTGCCGGAAAAGATGAAGCTCAAGCTGATCGAGCCGCTCAAAGATCTGTTCAAGGATGAAGTTCGCCGCATTGGCCGCGATCTCGGCATGCCGGAAGACATCCTGCAGCGGCAACCGTTTCCTGGTCCCGGGCTCGCTGTGCGAATTGTGGGCGAAGTGACAAAAGAGCGCGCCGACCTGCTGCGCGAGTGCGACGAGATTGTGGTTGGCGAAATCAAGAAGGCCGGGTTGTATCAAAAAATCTGGCAGTCATTCGCTGTGCTGTTACCGGTAATGTCGGTTGGAGTCATGGGAGACCAGCGAACTTATGCTTACACTTGCGCGATTCGCGCGGTCCACTCCGAAGATGGCATGACGGCGGATTGGGTTCCGCTTCCATACGAAGTGCTGAAGACAATCTCCAACCGAATCGTGAACGAAGTGCGCGGGGTGAATCGCGTGGTGTATGACATCACTTCGAAACCTCCTGGGACGATTGAGTGGGAGTGAGAAGATCGGCTCCTAGCTCCTGGCTACTAACTGTTAGCTCCCAGCTTCCGCTCAGTGCTCCCCCTGCGCCACGCTCTTTTCATGCGTGGAAGGTCGGCTCAGCGTTTGCACGATCTTTGAGGGTAATGGTGGCAGCCGGCTGGTGTGGTAGAGATCCTTCAACTTTGCGCTGCCGTGGTTGCGGCGCTCCGCTCAGAGTCTCTGATTTTTAAAATCGCAAAAGGTCGGATAGAAGGGCCCGAGATTTTCGGGGCTGGTGGAGCGAATAGGGGTCCTTCGACTGCGCGGGGCGCGCTTCGCTTACCCCGCTTCGCTCAGGATGACTTCGGTTCCAAATGAAAGGGCGGAGAAGTGAAAAAGTGACACACCACACACCCTCAGGATGACCCGATTGGGGGAGGCGTGGATTTTTGCGGTTAATGTGCGAGGCCTGCGTATCTCCCCTCCTACGTCCCTTCGCGCGTGGCCTTGTGGACTGATTTCTGATGTCCTGCTGGCAGGTGGGTTTTGTCTTTCGAGGGTCAAGGTCGCTGGAATCACTCCGATTAGGAAATCAGTGGAGGCGTGTCCCTTCGCGACTATAGCCGGGACCTGGACGGTTTTCGTTTGGAAAAGGCGCGACTGACCCGAAGCTGGCTCAGCGCCAACTCTGAGGCAGTGCCTACCTTAAGGAGGAACAACGATGGGAACACCGTCTACGAACGTTTTGCTGATTGAGGACAATCCGGGAGATGCGGACCTGGTGCGACTGCGGCTGGTGGAGACCGATCCTCCGGTGCGGGTGGATTGCGTACAGCGACTTTCGGAGGCTTTGCGGTGTCTGGAGGCGCAGACTCCAGCGCTGATCCTGCTGGACCTTAACCTGCCGGACAGCCATGGAGCGGAAACATTCCGGCGCGTGCTGAAGGGTGCTCCGAACGTTCCGGTGGTCATTCTTTCGGGGGAGGACGACGAAGAGCTGGCGATGAAGGCGATGCATCTGGGGGTGCAGGATTACCTGATCAAGGGGGATATCACCAGCAAGCAGCTCGATCGGGCGGTGCGCTATGCGATCGAGCGGCAAGGGCTGCTGCGCGCGCTGGAGATGACACGCAAGCAGCAACTGGAGTTCAAGAACCAGTTTCTCTCGCATGTGTCCCATGAATTGCGCACGCCGCTCACCTGTATTTACCAATACGTCACTTTGCTGCTGGACGGGCTGGCCGGGCCGCTGTCCGGGGAGCAGAACGAGCACCTGCGAACGGTGCTGAAGAGTGTGACGCAATTGCATGCCATGATTCGCGATCTGCTGGAGGCGACGCGGGCGGAGAGCGGGAAACTGCGGATTGAGCAGCGCTGCATCTCGATTGGCGAACTGATCGAACAGGCGATTTCGATGATGCGGCCGACGGCCGAGCAGAAACGCATAAAGCTGGAGCGGACAGTCGATCCGGCCATTCCGCTGGTGTTTGCCGATCCCGACCGGATTCTCGAAGTGCTGATCAACGTCATTGACAATGCCATCAAGTTCACTCCGGCGGAAGGTTCGGTGATGGCGAAGGCGTGCATGGTGGAGACCGATCCGAACGCGGTGTATGTGTCGGTCAGCGACACTGGGCGGGGAATCAGCCCGCAGGCGCTGCCGAGAATTTTTGAGCGGCTGTTTCAGGATCCGGAGACGGTGGACGGGAACCGCAGCGGGCTCGGACTGGGGCTTTACCTGGCGAAAGAGATTGTCGCCTTGCATGGCGGCCGGATGTGGGCGGCGAGCGAGCCCGGAAGCGGAACTACGTTTTCGTTTCACCTGCCGGTGTATTCGCTGGCGACGATGTTTTCTCCCGTGATCACGGAAGATGGGCAACTGAGGAAGTCATTTGTGCTGGTGCGTGTGGATGTGACTCCTTTGACCAACCCGCCTTTGGGGAACTGGAAAGAGACCTGCGACCAGGTACTGAGGTTGTTGCGGCGGTGCGTGTACGTGGACAAGGACGTGGTGCTGTCCCCGATGGGGAGCGGCCGGACGGCGGAGACTTATTTTGTGATGGCCTCGACCGACATGGAGCGGGTGGGCATCATGATCCGGCGCATCCGGGAGCAAATGAGCGGGCTGCCGCAGTTGCAGGGGACGGGCACGATCCGGCTGACGGCGGAAGCGGTGGGGCCAAACCTGGCGTCGGCAGGACAGACGCTTGAACAACAGGTGCGATCGATCGCGAATCGCGTGAACGAAATGATACTGACGAGTCTGGGCAACCAGCAGACGCAGGCAGACGTAGAGGGCGGGAATACAAAGGAGGGTGGACATGGAAGTTCTAACGGCAATTGAAGAAGAGAAAATACCGAAGCTGGCGAGGCGAGCGAAGATCATGATCGTCGACGACGATCCGGCGCTGCGGCAGGCACTGAATCTGCGACTGCGTGCGAACAGCTACGAGACGGTAGCGGCTTGCGATGGATATTCGGCGCTGGCGCTGGCGCAGAAAGAACATCCCGACCTGATTCTTCTCGACCTGGGATTGCCGGCGGGAGACGGATTTGCGGTGATGCGGCACCTGCAGCAGTTTCCGGCGCTGGCGGCCATTCCGGTGATCGTGCTGACGGCGAGGGATCCGCAAGCCAATGAGAAACCAACGCTGGAATCGGGGGCGGTCGCATTCTTTCAGAAGCCGGCGGACAACGACGAACTGCTGGAGGTGATTCGAGTATGCCTGAAGGCGGGATGCGCGTGGGGCGGGAAACTGCCGTCATAGAGGGGCTTTCCGGCTGCGCATGATTTTTGTGAGGCAGGATACAGGGGGCATCTCCTGGAGGGCAGTTCGAAATGTATGTTAAAACCCGGAATCTGACAGGTGACGCGCCGGCCGGGTTGCGCCGGCGCGAACCCAGATATGTTTCCTCGATTGCGGTCGGGGTCACGCGGTATTTGCGATTTGGGCCGGCAGTGGCGCGGGGTATGAGTCTGGATGTAAGCCGGTCGGGCATGTCGGCGCTGGTTTGTGGCGCTCCGCGAGTGGGGGAGACAGTGGTGATTGCGCCGCGCATGAAGGTGGAGTCGGTGGAGATTCTGGCAACAGTACGGCACAGCACGAATGCGAGATCCGGATTTGAGTTTTATCCCTTGTCGGCCGTTGCGGAGAACGCAATTCAGGATTGGCTTCGGGAACTGGAGCAGGAGGAGTTCTTGTTGGTGCCGGGAGCGTGGAAGTATCTGGAGAACTGAGAAAAGCGGGTAGAGTTCTCTCAAGGCGGATAAGGGGAGCCCACGTTTCGGAAAGAGGGAAACGTGAGATTCAAATGAGTCCCCAAGAAGGTGGGAACAAGTTGGGAGAGGTAGGGGTCCTTCGACTCCGCCAGCACCTCACTTCGTGAGGCTCTGGCTACGCTCAGGATGACTTCGGCGGGAAGGATTGTCTCGCTCGGGATGACTTTGTCGGGATGGTCATGTCCCGCTCGGGATGACTTCGTCGGGACGGTCTTGTCTCACTCAGGATGACCACGCATGGGTGACCCCAAGGGCGTGGTGTCAGTTTAGTGAGTTCTGCGAATTTCGGACGGGATACTAGACCGGCGGTAAGGGAAGGCCTTCGATATTCCATGCGATATGGTAGATACCGCTGTTAGTGGCGAGGAAGGCGGATTTGCCGGGCGCGAAGGCGAGTCCGACCAGGCCCTGACCGGCGAGTTCGAGATTGGCCTTGCCTTGAGGGGTAATCTTCACGATGCCTCGTTTGCCGGCGAGCGAGGCGGCGACATACAGGTTGCCGTCGATATCAAAGGCCAGGCCCTGGGGGCGGCCGAGTCCGCGATAAAACACGGAGACGCTGCCGTGGGGATCGATCTTGTAAACCGCGTCAAAACTGGAGGTGGTGGGTCCAGTCACGAACAAGTCGCCTTCGGGACCCATGGCCATGTGGTACGCGGAAACACTGGGCTCGAGAGTGGCAAAAACGAAGATCTGGCGATCGCGAGCGATCTTGAAGACGGTTCCGCTACGATCGCCGACGTAGAGGTTTTCATCCCGGTCGAAAGCGATTCCTGTAGCGACGCCCATACCCTCGGCATAGGAGGAAACGGTTCCGTCGGGCGCAACCTTGTAGATGGTTTCGTCGTGGCGCGAGGAGACATACATCTGGCCGTCACGGTCGAAGGCGATGGCGGTGGCATTCATCATTTCTTCGAGAAAAGGCCGGGTCTCATAATTGGTGTCGATCTTGAAGATGGCGACGGGAACCTTTTCTCCACGATGTCCGGAGAATGTGACGAAGAGATTGCCATGGGGATCGAGCGCGGGACTGGTGACAGGATGGAGATTGTCAACGATGGCGGTCGCGACTTTGATGGCGTGAGGATTGCTGACGTGTCCGTTGGTGCCGACGACGACCGATCCCGAGGCCGCTCCTTCGGGAACGCGGGCGATGACGAAATCATCGGAACTGATGAGGATGGAGCCTTCGATCTCGCCGAAGCGCACGCTGGGGCGGCGCAGTTCAGCCGGCCTGAGACCCTTGCCGATGATGCGAACATCGCCGCCGGGCAAGGCGAGAGGGGGTGCGACCGCATCGATGTGCGGCTTGCCATTGACGGCCTTCTTTCCCAACAGGCGATCCGAGATGCTCATGAGTGCTTTTTCCGGCGGGGCCAGATCTATCTTATTAGAGGTACGAAGCGAAGCAAGAGATGCATGATCAGGAACGCGTAAAGCCCCGCGCCCAAATCATCCACCACAATACCGGTGCCTTCGGGAAGCCGCTCCAGCCGACGGATGGGAAACGGTTTCGAAATATCGAAGACACGGAAGAGTATAAGGCTCGCGAGAAACGTTTTCCAGGCGAAGGGGACGGCGACGAGCGCGACCAACTGGCCGGCGACTTCGTCGATGACTACGAATTGAGGATCTTTGATGCCGGTGGCGCGCGCAACGCGGGTGGCGGCGGGGATTCCGATGAGGGTGACGACGATGGCTGCTGCGAGAGTTGCCCAGGCGAGATGCCACGCGGCGATGTGGTAGCCGATCAGCGCCCAAAGAATGACG
The DNA here is from genome assembly GCA_049521375.1 of Terriglobales bacterium. Lineage (GTDB taxonomy): Bacteria > Acidobacteriota > Terriglobia > Terriglobales > Acidobacteriaceae > Acidiflorens. The sequence continues at coordinate 2,230 of JBEKOW010000095.1, read as the reverse complement.
GTGGCCACCGAGGCCCAGGTGCCGGGGCCGGGTTTGAGGCGTCCGATGCCGAAGAAGGTGGCGACTTGTGTGGCCCAGAGCGGGGCGCGGGGGCGAGACGCCCCCGCGACAGCCGGCGGGACGCCGGCGCTACGGTCGGACCCGGTTGCCCGCGGCGGGGCGGGTGGGTTTACGGATTCGGGGACGGATGCCACGGTTCTACTTCTGCTACTACTCCTTCTTCTTCTTCTTCTTCTTCTATCGCATATCTTCGGGCCAGGCTAGTCTTCTTCCGTGGCGTCGGGGTGATTGCGGGGGATGGTGTCTTCGGCCTCGTCGATTTCGGAGGACGGAATTACGTAGGCTCCGGTGGCCCACTTGCCTAGATCGATGGAGCGGCAGCGGTCGCTGCAGAAAGGGAAGTCGGGTTCGCCGGCCTTTACGGTCTTCTTGCAGATGGGGCAGCGGAGCTTGAGGGCGCGTTTTGAGGGCATGGGAAAAAAGTCAGAAGTTAGAAGTCAGATTGCAGAAGTGAAACCTTGAGTCCGAGATGAGTGCTGGCCGCTTCTTCAATTTAATATTTTGCCGACTGCTGGCTGCTTTGCGTTTTTCACGCGGTGCTTCAATTCTTCGATCTGAATTCTTCGATCTGACTTCTTACTTCTGACTTGGTTTTCAGATAATTTCCGCTACCAGATCATAATCGTGGGCGGCGGTGATGCGGCAGCGATAAAATTCGCCTTTGCCGGGCGCCGATGCTTGCGGATCGCCACTCCCCGGGAAGTCGTTCACGAAGACTTTGCCGTCGATCTCGGGGGCATGCATGGCGGTGCGGCCTTCCAGAAGAAGATTGGATTCGGTGGACTCGCCTTCGAGGAGGAGGTCGAATTCCTGGCCGATGAGCGATTTCTTTTTGGCGCGGCTGATCTTTCTTTGCGTCGTCATCAGGGACTTGCGACGGCTCTCAATCTCGCGCGGTGAGAGTTTCTTGTCGTCTTCGAAGGCGTGGGCTCCTTCCTGGTCGGAATAGCCGAAGGTGCCCATCCAGTCGAAGGACGCTTCTTTTACGAAGGCGCGCAGTTCTTCGAACTCTTTTTCGGTCTCGCCGGGATAGCCGACGATAAACGAGGTGCGGAGGGTGACGCCGGGAATGACGCGGCGCATTTTTTCTATGGAACGGAGGAAGACATCGGCGCCTCCGCCGCGTTTCATGCGCTTCAGGACGCTGGCCGAGGCATGCTGGAGCGGGACATCGATGTAGGAGCAGATGTTGTCGTGGGCGGCGATGGTGTCGAGCAGGCGGCCGGTGATTTTGTTGGGATAGGCGTAGAGGAAGCGGATCCACTGCAGGCCTTCGACTCCAGCCAGCTTTTCGAGGAGCAGGGCCAATCCATCTTTCAGGCCGAGGTCTTCGCCGTAGCAGGTCGTGTCCTGGCCGATGAGAGTGATTTCGCGGACGCCGGATTGGGCCAGGCGCTCGGCCTCGGCGATCACGGATTCGAAACGGCGGGAGCGGAACTGTCCGCGAAGCTGGGGAATGATGCAGAAGGTCGTACAGATAGTTGGGCAGATCGGAGACGGCGCCGTCCCATGAGTCGCGAGTAAAGCGGCCGTTGGCGCGGCGGTGGTCGCCCTCGGGGCGCGAGGTCAGGATGTTGAATGGGCTGGGGGGCGCGGGTTCATGCAAGCCCGCGGCGGCCAGGATTTTGTTCAATTCGCCAGTGCCGACTACTGCGTCTACTTCAGGGATATTTTTCTGGATCTCGTCACGGAAGCGCTCTACCAGGCATCCGGCTACGACGAGCCTTTTGGCTTTGCCAGCAGTTTTCTGGCGGGCCATTTCCAGAATTTTGTCTACCGATTCCTGTTGCGCGGAGCCAATGAAAGAGCAGGTGTTGACTACGATGATGTCGGCATCTTCGGGATCGGCGGTGGGCTGGGCTCCGGCCTGTACCAGCATGCCCATCATGACCTCACTATCGACGAGGTTCTTGGGGCAGCCGAGGCTAACAAATCCGACCCGAGCGGGAGCGGCTGGGGTGGGAGCGGCAGGCGGCCGCGTCACGGATATGGGTTCTTTGATGGGCACTGGGAAATTATCAGCGGGTAATACAGGCCTTCACTAATTCTAGCATCCTGCCTGCGAATATCCTGGGGGAAGGGCGAGGAGTGGTGGCGGTTCCATAGGGATCACCGGGGTAACCTTTGAGTATTCTGATCGGCGCAGAGCGTGTTAGTCTTGTGAAAACAA
>JBEKOW010000094.1:0-16263 GCA_049521375.1 Terriglobales bacterium | reverse complement strand
TTCCTGGGCGAATGCCGGTTGCCCAAAAACAAAGAAGGCCACCAAAGCCAGGCAAACTGCGGCCTGGACCAAGCGCGATTTTGTCATGAATTATCCTCCTGGGATAGGCGAAGCGAATTGCTGACACATGCTTCGTGGCGGAAAGTATCCTCGCCAACGCTCTTTCTGTCAATTGCGGAGGGGACAAAAAATGTTCTCCTGATCGGAGGAGATGGCCGGTCAGTCGCCACTTTGCGTCGCGCGCATAAACTCCTTCACCTTCGCTCCATCCAGTTTGCCCTCCGTCCGCACGCCGGAACAAACGTCAAGCCCGAACGGGGCGACCTCATGAATCGCTCGGGCCACATTGCCGGAAGTCAGCCCGCCCGCGAGAAATAGCGGCTTGCCAATGGACTCGCGAATCTTCCGGCTGAGCGTCCAGTCGTGCGTTCTGCCCGTACCGCCCAGTTCCTTTACCGTTAGTTTCTGATTGCCCGAGTCGAGCAGGATCGCGTCGACGTGCGGCGCAATCGATACCGCCTCCGCAATCGACTCAGGGCCGGTCACATGAATCACCTGCACGATTGCGATTCCCGGCAGCGCCTCCTTCAATTCGCGATGCGTTCCGCGCGTCAGATGGTCGCAGATCTGAATCGTATTGGTGCGGCAGAACCGTTGCTGCGCGACGATCTCGTCGACGCTTTGCCGCGAGGTAAGTAGAAAAGTTCCAATCGACGGAGGAACCGTCGCTGCGATGCGCGCAATTTCGTCGTCGCTGATAACGCCCGGCCCGCTCGGCATTTTCGATACCAGGCCCAAAGCCGACGCACCTGCTTCGACCGCCAGCGCGGCCTCGGCGATATTCGCGATGCAACAGATTTTTACGCGGGGGATGCGCGTCGAGTCCACGGATTATTGAGAATAGCCGGCTGCGATAGTCCGCACCGGGTTGCCAATGACTGAATGACTCAATGACCGGATGACTAATTGTTTCGCTCTACTCGCCATAAGGAACCCAGACATTCTTGACCTGGACGGCATGCTCCAGAAACCAGCGTCCCTCGGCCACTTTCGCGTCGAACCAGTCGATCGCTCTTCCCTCATTCGTGAAAACCTGCTTCAGGTTGCCGACCGACATCGCCTTCGCCCCGGCCGCGCTCGCGCCGTCGGCGAAACTCCAGATGGCATCGATGTCGTCGTGCTCGGCCAGTGTCTTCAGAAGCTGCGAGACATACCCGGTAACAATATTCACCGCGCCCGCCGGCAGATCGCTGGTGTCGAAGAGTTGGTAGAGATCGCCCGTAATAAGAGGATAGGCCTCCGACGGGACGGCGACCACGGTGTTCCCCATCGCGAGCGCGGGCATGACCACCGAAAGAAATCCCAGCAGCGGCGCTTCCCGCGGACAAATTATGCCGACCGTTCCGATCGCCTCGTTCATCGCAATCGCAATATTCCGGAACGGTGGACTATGCACCGCGCCATCAAACTTGTCGGCCCATGCCGCATACGAAAAGATGCGCTGGATGCCGAGTTCGACTTCGGCGTTTGCCTGCTTTTCGCCGACGACCTCCGCCAGTCGCTTCGCAATTTCCTCGCGCCGCAGCGCAAGATTCTCCGCGCAGTAATAAAGAACCTGCGCCCGGTTGTGCGTCGTCGCCTTCGCCCATGCCGCAGCCTTGCGCGCCGCTTCGACCGCGTTGCGAATATCCTTGCGGTTCCCCAGGGGAGCTTCGCCCAGCAGATGTCCGCCGGCCGCGCGAACTTCCATGCTGTACCCCGAATCCGGACGCGCCTGCTTTCCGCCAATGTAAAGCTTGACAGTGCGGTCGATCGCCGGCGAATCATCGGGAACCCTGCGTTCTTGCCGTGAATCTCCAGCGTCCCCCCCCTTTTCTGTGAACTGAGAACCGGGAACTGGGAACTCAACAAGAGCTGGGAGCTTCTTGAACCATGCCGGCTCCATATATTCAACCAGTCCCTCGCGTCCCCCTTCGCGCCCGTATCCGCTTTCCCGATACCCTCCAAACCCGCAGGCGGCGTCGAACATATTCGTGCAGTTCACCCACACCACGCCGGCTTTCAACTGCGCGGCCACATGCAGGGCCACGTTGATGCTCTCGCTCCACACGCAGGCTGCCAGTCCATAGGCCGTGTTGTTGGCCAGTTCCACCGCTTCTGCCGGAGTGCGGAACGTCATCGCCGCCAGCACCGGACCGAAAATTTCCTGCTGCGCCACAACCGACGTCGGATGCACATTACTCAGCAGCGTCGGCGGATAATAAAACCCGCGTGCCGGCAAAGTCACCTGCGGCTGCCAGCAGGTCGCGCCCTCGGCCACTCCCTGATCGACCAGCTCGCGAATCCGGTCGAGCTGCACACGCGCCACAATCGCGCCGATGTCGATCGCCTTATCCAGCGGAGGCCCAATGCGCAACGTGCTCATCCGGTCCCCTGGTTGAACCAGATTCCATCCACCAGCCCTTCAACCGTACTGTCGAGATCGGCATCCTCAAAAACGATGAACGGAGACTTGCCGCCCAACTCCAGCGACAGTTTCTTGTGACTGGTCGCGGTCGCCGCGCGAATCGCGCGTCCCACCTCGGTCGATCCCGTGAACGCAATCTTGTCCACGTCCGGATGCTTCACCAGCGCCTCGCCCGTCGATCCGTCTCCGGTAACGATGTTGACCACTCCCGCCGGCAAATCCGCTTCCTGGCAAAGTTCCGCGAAAGCCAGCGCCGTCAGCGGTGTAAATTCCGCCGGCTTCAACACCACGGTATTTCCAGTCGCCAGCGCGGGGGCGATCTTCCACGCCAGCATCAGCAGCGGAAAATTCCACGGGATAATCTGCCCGACCACTCCGCACGGCACCTGCCCCGGAAATTCCTGCTCCAGAATCTGTGCCCATCCCGCATGATGGTAGAAATGCCGCGCCACCAGCGGGATGTCGATGTCGCGGCTCTCGCGAATCGGCTTGCCGTTGTCCATCGTCTCCAGCACCGCCAGCCGCCGTGAGTGCTTTTGCACCAGCCGGGCGATCGCGTATAAATAGCGCGCACGCGTATGCGGAGTGAGTGCCTGCCATGAAGAAGCGGCTGCCCGCGCCGCTTTCACCGCCGCATCGACGTCGGCCGCCGACCCCTGCGCCACCGCCGCCAACCGCTCTCCATTCGAAGGATCGACGGTCTCGAAGTATTCTCCCGCCCCCGGAGCCGACCACGCGCCATTAATAAAATGCGCAAACCGTCGTCCATGACGGTCCAGCCAGGTCGAAACTTCTTTCGAATCTTCGGGCGCGGGCCCGTACTCCATGCTCACGAATTTTTCAGCGATGCTCATTGAGTTTCACTTTCAGAAACCGTGTCGATTCTCCGAGCCAACTTTTACCGATGTCATCCTGAGCGGAGTCGTTGCACGCGAAGCGGGCAGCGACGGAGTCAAAGGACCCCTACTCCTTCTTCATCCCTGCGTTCCATCGCGCTACGCCAGCGGATGCCTGTACTCCGCCGAATACCGCCCGGTAGCAAAATGTTCCAATTGCCGCTCAATATCCCCCAGCAGTCCGCTCGCGCCAAAGCGAAACATCTCGGCCCGCATCCACGATTCGCCCAGCTCTTCTTTAATCATGGCCAGCCAGTCCAGCGACTGCTTGGCTGTACGAATCCCGCCCGCCGGTTTGAAACCCACGGCCATTCCGGTCTGTTGTGCGTACTCGCGAATCGCCCGCGTCATCACCAACCCGACCGGCAGCGTGGCATTGGTAGCTTCTTTGCCGGTTGAAGTCTTGATGAAGTCGGCTCCCGCCATCATGGCAACCACGCTCGCCCGCGCCACGTTGCGCAAGGTCAGCAGATCGCCCGTCCCGAGGATCACCTTCATATGTTTCGGACCACAGGCCTGCTTGAATGCCGCAATCTCATCGTAGAGCGCCTGCCAGCGCCCGCCAAACACGTGCCCCCGCGTGATGACCACATCAATCTCATCCGCGCCCGCTTCCACCGAGCGCCGGATCTCGGCGACGCGCTCGGCCAGCGGCGAGAGGCCCGCCGGAAATCCCGTGGATACGGCCGCAACAAGAATGCCACTTCCTTCCAACGCATGCAGCGCGGTCTCCACGAACGTGTGATACACGCAGATGGCGGCCACCTTGATCTGCAGCTCCTCAATCCCCAACTTCTGCTCCACTTCCGCCTGAATCGGATGCCGCCCCTTCGCGCACAGCCGCCGCACGCGGTCGTCGGTGTCGTCGCCGGAAAGTGTCGTCAAATCCATGCAGGTGATCGCGCGCAGCAGCCATGCGGCCTGCCATTCCTTCTTCACCGTGCGCCGCGCCGTCTGGGATTGCGCACGCCGCTCCACGGCGCTCGTATTCACGCGCACGTCGCGAACCCAATCAAGATTGAATGGGATGCCGGTATTCTGCAGCAAACGCCGTCCGTTGAGGACGGCAATCGCGCCCCCCGGTCCATTTTCAGGACGCGCATCATCGCCATGCCGGTTTGCCGCGCCATCACGCCTGTGTTGAGCGGCATTCCGGGTTGAACTCTTTTCCGTCGACATCAGCAATAATTCTCGAAAAATTCCAAATCTGTTTTACGCCCACAAACCCGGAAATCTCTCGGTCTGTAAAGTGGAGCCCAAGTGCAGCAATTGTACGGCAACTCTAATCATACGGCAGAGACGTAAGCAAAATTCCGGTTGACAGGACACCGCCACCGCGGGAATTTTTCCGGCGAACTCGGCACATGATTTGCATTGCGCGTTCGCAGCTCAAAGGCTAAAGTGCTCTCCGTCAAACTGGAGGTCCCCCATGATCAACGGCGCTCACATCATCATCTACAGCAAAGATGCCGAAGCCGACCGCAACTTCTTCCGCGACGTCCTCAAGTTTCCCGCCGTCGACGCCGGCCACGGATGGCTGATCTTCGCGCTGCCTCCCGCCGAGGCCGCTTTCCATCCTGACGAAAAAAACGACCGGCACGAACTCTATCTCATGTGCGACGACCTCAAGGCCACTATGGAGTCGCTGCAGGAACATAAAGTTAAGCTGGGCGCCGTGAAGAAAGAGCGCTGGGGAATTCTTACGGAGCTGACACTCCCCGGCGGCGGCCGCATCGGCCTCTACGAGCCCAGGCATCCCACGGCGATTGGGTGATAAAGCAACGCGGCGCTGATAGGACACAGTCCTCATGAAGACACGTGTCCCGAATGGTTCGAGCTTTTCCAACTAGCCTAAGAGTGTGTGACTTTTTTCCGCCCTCTTATTCTAGAACTGAAGTCATGCTGAGCGGAGCGGGGTAAGCGAAGCGCGCCCCGCGCAGTCGAAGGATCCCTACTGCCTCACCCAGCCCCGAAAATCCGGGGCTTTTTTATTAGACATTTGGCGATTTTAAGAGAGTCACAAACTCTGAGCGCGGCTGAGCCGCATCTCGTGCCACGCTCGTCCTGCTAAACTGAACCGTTGCATCACTCGTCCCCAATATCTATCGAGAACCTTCGCGCCGGAGATCCTCGCGCCCTGGCCCGTGCCATCTCGATCGTCGAGAACCGCCGCCCCGAATCGGCCGATCTTCTCAAGGCTCTCTTCGCATACTCCGGCAAAGCCAGGGTCGTCGGACTGACCGGGCCACCGGGGGCAGGTAAGAGCACGCTCGTCGACCGGCTCGCGAAGCTCTACCGAAAGCAAAATCAGACCGTCGGCATCATCGCCGTCGACCCGACTAGCCCCTACACTGGCGGAGCGATTCTGGGCGACCGCATCCGCATGCAGGACCACTACTCTGACCCCGGAATTTTTATTCGCAGCATGGCTACGCGCGGCTCGCTCGGCGGACTGGCCCGCACCACCGCCGATGTGACCACAGTGCTCGACGCTTCCGGCCGCGACCGCATCCTCATCGAAACCGTCGGCGTCGGGCAGGACGAAGTCGACATCGTGCGCCTCGCCGATGTCACCATCGTCATCCTCGTCCCCGGCATGGGCGACGATGTTCAGACCATCAAGGCCGGCATCATGGAAATCGCCGACATCTTCGTCATCAACAAGAGCGACCGTGAAGGTGCCGAGCGCGTGGAGCGCGAGATTCGCGCGATGCAGTCGTTCGACATTCGCAAAGATGGCTGGACTCCTCCTATTGTAAAAACCGTGGCTAGCGACGGCACGGGCACGGGGGAATTGGCGGAAGCGATTTGCGGGTATGAAGTATTTCTCACAAAAGGGAATCTGGCGTTTCAGAAAAATGTCGAGAACTGGCGTGAACGCTTCGTAGAAATGCTGCGGGACGCCATGCTGGAAAAAGCGCGTGCCCTGATCGACGAAGCCAGCCTCGATCGCTACGCCGCCGAAATAGCCGAACACAAGCGCGATCCTTATTCGCTGGTGGAAGAGATTGTTGAAGGGCTCTCCAAGAATCACCTGAGTACTGTAACCCGATGAATTTTACTAACGTCATCCTGAGCGAACGCGAAGGAGCGCAGCGACCAAGCGCGAGTCGAAGGACCCCTACGCTCCCGGCACCCCCGGCTCCGGTTCGAGGAGTTCTCCGGGCGCTCAATTACAGGCTTCTCGCCCAGAGGTAAACGATGTTCACCATTGATCATCTCGGCATCGCGGTAAAGTCACTGACAGCCGCGAAGAATATCTACGAGAAACTCGGCCTGACGATTTCTCCGGAAGAAACCGTAGCCCAGGAAAAAGTCCGTCTGGTGATGGTCCCCGTCGGGGAAAGTCGCCTCGAACTGCTCGAAGCCACTTCCGATGATTCGGCCATCGCAAAATTCATCGCCAAGCGCGGTGAGGGCCTGCACCACGTTTGCATGCGCGTTCCCGACCTCCAAGCAGCTGTTGCCAAACTGAAGCAAGACGGCGTTCGCCTCGTCTCCGAGGAAATCAAAACCGGAGCGGGAGGCCATCGCTACGTATTCGTCCACCCTCAAAGCGCGGGAGGCGTGCTGCTCGAATTGGTGGACAGCGGCCACTAATTTGGTAATTTTGCAATCGGGTAATTTGGCAATCCAAATCTCGTCGGAATTCAAATCAGCAATTCCGTTTACAAAATTACAAATATGCTCCTTCTGGCAACTGACACCTCGGGCAAGAATGGCAGCATCGCGCTGGCACGCGTGTCGCCGGACCACAGCGAAGTCCGCATCATCGAGGCGGTCCCGCTAGCCGGAGGCACATTCTCCGCCCAGCTCGTCCCGCAGATCGCCGCGCTGCTGGCCCGGAACGGACACAACAAGTCCGATCTCGCCGCCTTCGCCGTAGTTTCCGGTCCCGGATCCTTCACCGGCCTGCGCGTAGGTCTGGCGGCCATTAAGGCCCTCGCCGAGGTCTTGCGGAAGCCGGTTGCTGCCATCTCGTTGCTGGAGGCGGTCGCACAGTCAGGCCCTGCGAGTGGCCGCATATTGGCCGCGCTTGACGCCGGCCGCAACGAAATCTATGCCGGAGACTACGAGCGTATAGACAACACCTCCGCTGACGGCAAGCACTCCGGCCATCAGCCTAGCGACTCCGATCCCGAACTGCGGAAGCACAGCGAACGTTTGTTGACGCGTGACGAATTCTGCAGGGACGCGCCAGGAAAGCTGGTCGTCACGCCCGATGCCCCTCTGGCCGAAGCCCTCCGCGCCGCAGGACTGCAGTGCGAGCAAATCGCCTATCCGGGCAGTGCAGTGATAGCCCGCCTTGGCTGGCAGCGCATCCGGCGCGGCCAAACCGAAAGTCCCGCAGATCTGGAAGCCAACTACATCCGCCGCTCCGATGCCGAAATATTTTCTCAGCCCCGCGCTAAGTAAGAAGATGATCCCATGCCTGATCGCATAACGCCGAGAGCCACAAAAGCTGCGTCAATTCGTATCGCCGTATCGGACGATATTCCCGCGATTCTCGCCATCGAACAGTCCACACCAGCGGCCGCCCATTGGAGCGCCGAACAGTACCAAGCGCGGATAGGGAACAGGGAAGCGTGCTTTCTGGTGGCCGAATCTCAAGGCGGGATCCTCGGTTTCCTCTGCGCCAACATAGTCGCGGGCGAGTGGGAAATCGAAAATGTAGTAGTGGACGAGACGTCTCGCCGCCACGGCCTCGGGTCCCAACTGGTGCGCGGTGTTATCGCCCATTGGCAGAAGTCGGGCGGCACGGTGCTTTTGCTCGAGGTAAGGCAGTCGAACGCGGCTGCCCGCGCTCTCTACGCAAAACACGGTTTCCACGAAACCGGACGCCGCCGCGCATATTATCGCGATCCAGATGAGGCTGCCGTCTTGTATGCGCTCGCACGCCAGCAGTGATCACACCTCATCCAAAGGAATTCAAGGCAACAACTTCCCGTCTCCTCCCAATATGTGACCGGAAGGCGAAACTAAGCAGCACATTCTGCACAAGTTCCAGTGCGTTCTGGCGAGTTTTGTGCGCCCTCAAAAATGCCAGAAATCCCTGATTGAAACCCCCGCTCCCCCTGTGCTACTTTTTAACCGTATAGTAATAATTCAGGAGGTCTGCAAGGATGCTGACTCCACAAGGTTCTTTCCTGGCCGGTCATGAAGAATTCCAGCGACTGGTTCAGGAGCACTCCCAATACTCACAAAGACTGGAATCCCTCACTCAGAAACGATATCTCACCGACGACGAAAAACTGGAAGAAGTGCGGCTCAAGAAACTCAAGCTGCGCCTCAAAGATCAAATGCAGAACCTGGAGCGGCAAACCCAGCGCCAGTCGGCATAAGAAATCGATAAGCCTTAGGGCGTGAACATTATTCAACGCACGGCCAAGGTGGATTTGTGTCACAGTAAGGGTGCTTGCCAGCGCCTTTCTTCTTTACAGTTTAGAGAAAGCTGGTCCTTCGGCATCGATTTCGAAGCGCCTCTCAGTCATGCCCGATACCCATCTTCCGCCCCTCAAGCCTCTGCACTCCGACCAATCGCTCAGCCCTGCCAAACTGCAGGAGATGGAGCGTCAAACCACCGACATCTTAGAGGTTTCCCTGCGTCCCGGACAGCCACATTGTTTAAAGGTCAGACCGGATGGCACTGTACTCGACGGGCATCACAGAATCTTCATACTACGCAAGCGAGGCATAAGCGTGAATGATTTGCCAAGAGAGATCATCGAAAAGGGATAGTTGAATTATGTCGACGCAACTCTACTGGGCCGATGGGCCCTGGCCGGGAAAACTAGCTCTGGCGGCCAGGCCACGCGGCGGAGATTGGCTTGAGGATGAAATGGCCTGCTGGCGGCAAGCCGGAGTCGATACTGTCCTTTCATTGTTGACTCCGGAAGAAGAACTCGACCTGGGCCTCAAAAGCGAAGCTCGCGAAGTAAAGAAACACGGGATGGGATTCGTCTCGCTTCCTATTCAAGACCGCAAGGTCCCCGATTCTCAACCCGCTTTGGTTGCGGCGCTGGAAAATCTAGGCGCTGATCTCTCGGCCGGGAAAAATGTCGTCATTCACTGTCGGCAGGGAATCGGTCGGACCGGGTTAGTGGCAGCCTGTCTTTTAGTCACGAAAGGTCTCAGTTCCGGTGCGGCCATCAGCACCCTGAGTGCTGCGCGCGGCCTTCCGGTTCCCGAGACTGAAGAGCAGCGTCGCTGGATCGATCACTTTGCGGCGACCTTGGCGGGAACGAAATAAAGATCATTCTTGTCCCCTCTACTATAATCTTCTCAATCCCCATGGTTCGTGACGGCTACTTCTACGGCATCGGCAGCGCACTCGCCGCCATCCTGATCGCTTGGCTGGCGTCATGGCCCTACGCCATTCCCGTGATCCTGCTCGGCGCTTTTTGTCTCTGGTTCTTTCGCGATCCCGAGCGCCAGATTCCAAGCGATCCCGGCGCGATCGTGTCCCCCGGAGACGGCAAAGTCACCGACGTCGCCATCGTCAACGTCGGCGGCGCGCCGCGCGCCCGCATCAGCGTCTTCCTGAACGTGTTCAACGTGCACGTCAACCGTTCGCCGATCGCGGGCGTTATCCGCGACGTGACCTACCAGCGCGGCAAATTCCTCAACGCCATGGCCACCAACTCGGCCGAGGAAAACGAGCAGAATATCGTGACCGTCGAAGGCGATGGCCGCACTGTCGTATTCAAGCAGATCGCCGGATTGATCGCCCGCCGCATCGTCTTCAACCTCAAAGCTGGAGACACGGTCGCTCGCGGCCAGCGCGTGGGGCTGATCAAGTTCGGATCGCGTGTCGACATCCTTTTCGATTCCGATGCTGCCATCCAGGTCAAACTCGGCGACCACGTGAAGGGCGGATCCTCGATCCTCGCCCTGTTGCCGGCCCGCCAGCCAGTCGATCAGCCCGTCGCAGCCGGCGCGCGCCAGGAGGCCTCCTCATGGAAGAGCTGAATCCTCGCCGTCGCGACACCGACCGTCCCCGCGGACGCATGCGCAAGGGCATGTACATCCTGCCTTCGCTCTTTACTACCGCCAACATCGCCGCCGGATTCTTCGCCATCATTGAGACGACTCGTGCCACTTTAGACGAGCCTCAGCATCTCGATTTCGCCGCCATGGCCATCGGTTTCGCCGTATTTTTCGACGGTCTCGATGGACGCATCGCCCGCATGACCCACACCGAAAGCGATTTCGGCAAAGAACTGGATTCCCTCGCCGACGTCGTCACCTTCGGCGTTGCGCCCGCTCTGCTCGCCTGGATGTGGGGCTTCCACATGCTGCCGCTCGCGCTCGCTCCCGAACTCCGCCTGAAGATCACGCAACTCGGAACGATTGCCTGTTTCGCATTTCTCATGGCCGGCGCCAGCCGCCTGGCGCGTTTCAACATCACCAGCAACCCGCAGCCCTCCAATCCCGGACGCCCCGGCAAGAAATATTTCGTCGGCATGCCCATTCCCGCCGGCGCGGGCGTCATTGCCGCCATCGTCCATTTCTGCCAGGGCGAACCCATCGTGTCATGGGGAACTTCGATCAGTTGGCTGCTGATGGTGATAGTCGTCGGCTATCTTATGGTATGTACCTGGCGCTTCTATAGCTTCAAAGACATCGACTTCCGCTCCCGCCATCCCTTTCGCCTGATCATTCTGTTCGGCGTGCTCATCGCTTCCATCCGCTACTTTTCCGGCCCGGTACTGTTCGGCATCGCGATCCTCTATATGGCTTCGGGCGTCCTCTGGCGACTGCAGTGGATCTTCCGCCGCAAGGCTCCACCTGCACCTCCACCCTCCCGAGAGGCATCTGTTACTTCATGACTCCACTCTCAAAATCCCTGACAACGCCGCTCGATTCCCGCGGCGCCGATCACTACCGCGTCGCCATTGTCGGCGCAGCTTCTCTCATGGGGAAAGAAATCGCCGAAGTTTTGCGCGACCGCAACTTTCCCGCCGTCGACATTCGCCTGCTCGATGATGACGAATCCCTCGGCCAACTCGAAGCCGTCGGCGACGAGATGACCTTCATCCAGAGCCTTCGCCCCGAGCAGTTCGAGCGCGTCGATTTCACCTTCTTCGCAGCCGACCCCCGCGCCACTCGCGCCAAATGGACAATCGCCCGCGATCTCGGCAATACCATCGTCGATCTCACCGACGCGCTCGAAGGTGAGTCCGGTGCCACCATCCGTTCGCCCTGGATCGAGCGCCAGACAAGCCAGCCCGTGACGCCCCAACTGCAGCCCGGTCCCGTTGTGGTCGCGCATCCCGCCGCCACGGCTCTTGCCTTGCTTGCCCTGCGCGCCCGGAAATTCTCCAAAGTCGAGCGCCTGATCGCCACTGTTCTGGAGCCCGCCTCCGAGTACGGACAGAAAGGTATGGACGAACTCCACGAGCAAACCGTCAACCTGCTCGCCTTCCAGAATCTTCCCAGGAAAATTTTCGATGTTCAGGTAGCTTTTAACCTGGTCGCGCGTTACGGATCGGAATCGAATCACTCGCTCGATGCCGTTTCCCAGCGCATCTCGAGGCATTACCGCCAGCTCGCTCCCGAAGCCGTCGAGCCCTCATTGGTCGCCATTCAAGCGCCCGTCTTCCATGGCCACGCGTTCTCCATCTACATGGAGATGGATAAGCCGGTTTCCACTAAGGAATTTTCCCAGGCTCTTGCCGGCGATCACGTCGTTATCACCAGCCCTGACGACACGCCCAACAATGTGAGCGCCGCTGGCCAGGGGGACATCCTCGTCGCCCTTACCCCCGATGCCAATCGCAAGAACGGCGTCTGGCTCTGGGCGACGATCGACAACCTGCGCGTCTCGGCCTTGTCCGCGGTCGAATGCGCCGAAACCATGACCGCCTCCCGGCCCAAAGGCCAGATTCAATGAAGCACTGCGGCAGCTTGGAGAAGCTGGCGGCCAGCATCAGCCTCGCGTTCCTGATCGCCGTCAGCCTCCTCGCCGCCGCTTGCGGCTATCACACTGTCGGCCGCGCCAACGCATTGCCCCCCTCCATCCGCACCATCGCGATTCCCGGCTTTGTCAGCCATAGCCAGACCTTTCGCATCGAGCAGTTGCTCACGGATGCGGTAGTACGCGAATTCGACGCGCGCACACAGTTTCATGTCGTCCACAATCTTCATTCCGATGCCGATGCCGTTTTGCAGGGGACGGTTCTCTCCGCGAGCGCCGCGCCCCTCGCTTACGACTCGCAAACCGGCCGCGCAGTGAGCGCTCTGGTAACCGTCAGCATGCAGGTCACGCTGACCGACAGCAAAGGCAAAATCGTTTTCCAGAATCCTTCCTACCTGTTCCATGATCAGTACGAAATCTCGGCCGATCTCCCCCGTTTCTTTGAGGAGGATTCTCCGGCCGTCGATCGGCTCTCCCGCGATTTCGCGCGCACGCTGGTCGCCAATATACTGGAAGCTTACTAAACCCGGATGCGCGCCTTCACCCAAGCCGATCGCTTTCTCTCCGAAGTCCAGTCTCGCAAGATGCGCCCGGCTTACGTGCTGGTGGGCGATGAAGCTTTTTTCCGCAAGCGCTGCCGCGACGCCATCCTCGAACATATGGTCGCTCCCGACTTGCGCGATTTCAGCGTCTTCGAGTATGACCTCGGCGAAACCTCGCTCAGCGAAGTTCTCGACCGCGCCCGCACTCCTTCCCTGATGGCGCCTTTTCAGGTCTTCTTCGTGCGCGGAGTGAAGATGCTCTTCGGACGCGGCTCGAACGACGAAAAAATCGGCGCCATAGAGGAGTACTGCAGGAATCCCAATCCCGATGCGCTCCTCGTCTTCGTCGCCGATCACATCAGCATTCCCGCCGACGTTCGCCGCATGGAGATGACCGACAAGGAGCGCTACCAGAAGATCCGCGAAGATCTTGGCCCCTTCTGCGGCATCGTCGAACTCTCCCGCGTCGAAGAAGGCGAGGCCGTCCGCTGGATCGGCGAGTACTGCGCCACTCGCGACGTTAAAATCGATCCCGATGGCGCTCGTGAACTGGTCGATGCCCTCGGCGGCGACATGATGATGGTCTCCAACGAACTCGAAAAGCTCATGCTCTACGTCGGCGAAAAAAAGAAAATCACGCTCGGCGATGTCGAGACCATGGTTCTGGCGGCCAAGCAGCGCTCGCTCTATGAACTGACCGATGCCATCTCCGCCAAAGACCGCGTCCGCGCACTCTCTGTTCTCGATGCCCTGATGTCCACCGGCGACGGCGAAGAGGCCGCCATCGGCCATCTCTACATGCTGGCCAAAACTTTTCGCCAGATGCTGGTAATCCTCGAACGCAACGTCCGCGACCAGCGCATGCTCTGGGCCGCGCTCTGGCAAGGATTCCGCGTCCCTCCCTTTGCCGCCGATGACATCATTCGCCAGGCGCGCCGCTACAAATCCAAACGCGAACTGACCCGGGCCATCCGCCTGGTTGCGAAAACCGATCTCGCCCTGCGCTCGAATCCTCCCGGCAAGCGCCTCATCCTCGAAAAATTGGTGCTCGATCTCGCTGGCGAACCAAAACCAGAATCCTCCAGCGGATGGATGCAGGAAGAATTGCCGGTTTAGCAGGCTGAAAAACCGGGTTTTTTCCCGGCGTCACGCTGGCCCTCGCGAGCCCGTGCAGCCGTCTCAGAAAAATCTTGACTTAGCCGCCGAACCAGACTCAGATAACATCACGGGCTTACAAAGCGCCCGAGTCCGGGTGACGCCCGGTTCAACCGGGCCACTGCCTGGGTCCGACGTTCTTTGACAACAGAAAGCCGCCCATCCTGCAAGTGCAGAGGATTGAGGTGGTCTGGGAAATAACTCATTATCCGTCAATACTTTACACTTAAGTGCCGTCGAATGAATACTTTGCGGCGATCCGCTCGAAATCGCCCTTTTTCGATGTTTAACTACCTTAGAATGAATACTTTGCCTTTAAAGATATGCGAATCAATACTTTGCCAGGAAATTTCCTCTAACCCCATGATTCCAATAGACCGGGGGGAGGGGGGTACCCCCAAGAAAACGCGAGGCGATGCCACCCTCGTCAAGCGCTCGCGGCGTCAAAAGTGAACCCTTAATGAAGACTGTTGCATGACCACACTCGCGCCAATGTGGGCTTGTCGATGCTGGTGATAATGGCGGGTCTCCCGGGTACGGGCAAGAGCACGGTAGCGCAAGCTCTCGCGCACACGCTTCCGGGCGCTCTGCTTGATAAAGACATCATTCGAGCCGCGCTCTTCGCGCCCGCGCACGTCGAATATTCGATCGAGCAGGATGACTTCTGTCAGGAGATCATGCTCCAGACCGCCGCCTATCTGCTCGCAAAGAACCCATCGTTGTGCGTGATCTTGGATGGCCGAACCTTCTCGCGCCGTTACCGGCGCCAGCGAGTATTCGAGTTCTGCGCGCAAATGAAGACCCAATGGGCCATCCTGGAGTGCGTCTGCGCTGAAGAAACCGCGCTTCGTCGCTTGCAGGAGGCCGCCGGACAGCAGATCCACCCGGCGACGAATCGCACGCCAGATCTCTATCGCGAGATCCGAAAAACCTGGGAGTCAATTGAATCTCCGAAACTCGTCCTCGACACCGAAGCCGACCCGACCTTATGTGCCGAGCGCGCCGCGCAGTACCTGGCCAAGATTTCAAACGAATCGAACCCCGCGCCGGACGAAGGAAGGAGAGTGAAGTCGCCGGAGAAGCGCACTGGATCGCCAGCCTCCGGAAATAGTTCGGAGTGACCCGCCGAGCGCGGCTTAGCTCTTCATCTCGGCGACTGCTTTTTTCAAATCCTCGGCCTCGGAGGAATTCGGCTTGATCCTGACCACCCGATCGAGTTGTTGCTTGGCGAGCGCCGCCTGGCCGTTTTTGGCGTAGGCCAGACCCAGGTGATAGATGAAGAGCGCGTTGTCCGGTTCCTTGTGAACGGCTTCCTGAAACAATCCGATGGCGGAACTGTAGACGTGCTTATGATAGAAAGCCCAGCCGAGCGTGTCCGCGGAATTGGCGTCGTCGGGAAGCTGGCGGCGCGCCGTCTGCGCCATCGCGAACGCCTCGTCCACATTGCCTCCCTGCTCTAGTATCACGAACGCAAGGTTGTTCGAAGCCACTGCGTCGTCAGGCTGGAGCTCGCGGGCTTTCTGAAACATTTGTTTTGCCGGATCCCAGTTCTGCCTGTCCATGTATATTTTGCCTGCCAGCAAATAAAAATGGAGCTCTTTGGGATTGTTTTGTATCGCATCCAGACAAGTCTGCAACGCCGCGTCGTTGTCCCCTCGTTCGCGTTGTATCAGGGCCAGCTTTTCAAGGGCTTCAACGTTGTACTTACTCAGCTCGGCCGCTCGTTTGAACTCCGCTTGCGCCCCCGCGAGATCGTGCGTCTGTACCCGCACAAAGTCGCCGAGCATGACGTGAAAGTCTGCATTATTAGGATAACGGGCAACCTGTGCTCTTAAGGTCGCCATCACTTTCTCCGGCTGATGCTGCAGTTGCTCTACTTGTAGTATTCCTGCCAGCGCCTCCCTTGAATTCGGATCCCGGTCCAGTGCTGACTGGTACGCTTTTTGCGCTTCTGCTAACTGCCCCTGCGCCGCCCGCAGGTCGCCCAATTCCACATAGGCCGTCGGATTGCCGGGCTCCCTTTCCAGCGATTTCCTGATGAATTCATCGGCGCTCGGATACTGCTTGCGCCCGATGTCGGCCCTCGCCCGCAACGAGTAGCCCTGCGAACTGCCCGGCTGGAACAGAATCAGCTGGTCTGCTTCCTGTGCCAGAAATGACCAGTCGCCCCGGCGTTCGGCCACTTCCGCCAATTTGTTGTGTGCTTCCACCAAGTCCGGTTTCAAGCGGACCGCGTCGCGCCATTCCGCTTCCGCCCGATTGGCATTCGCGAGTTGTTCGAACGCC
>JBEKOW010000093.1:0-14506 GCA_049521375.1 Terriglobales bacterium | reverse complement strand
ATCACGCAAGACTTCCGCTGGCAGGCCGAGCCCACCGGAAACAATTCGTCCAATCCCTCCGGCTCGTTGAACCTGCTGTTCGGGTCGAATGGAAACGCGCCCACTGAGACCGGACTCTCGATTACCAGCAACGGAGTCATCAACTTTGCTTCGGGACAGACTTTTCCTGGCGCCAGCAATGGCACCGTTACTGGCGTCAACACCGGCGCAGGTCTGACGGGTGGTCCCATCACCACCAGCGGCACCATCAGCATTCCGGCTGCCGGAGTCACCAACACCATGCTCGCTAATAACTCGGTCACTGTGCAGGCCGGGCCCGGTGGAACGATCACACTTACGAATGCGTCTCCCAGTTCCGGAGGCACCCTCACTGGCGTGAACACCGGCGCTGGCCTGACGGGTGGTCCAATCACCACCAGCGGCACCATCAGCATTCCGGCTGCTGGAGTCACCAACACCATGCTCGCCAATAACTCGGTCACGGTCCAAGCTGGGCCGGGATTGTCAGGCGGCGGAGTCGTTGCTCTGGGCGGCACCATCACGCTGACCAATGCGTCCCCCAGTTCCGGAGGCACGGTCACCAGCATCAACAGCGGCATGGGCCTCACGGGTGGCCCGATTACGACGAGTGGAACTCTGAATCTGGATACGACTTTCACCGACGCCCGCTATTTGCAGCTTGCCGGAGGTACCCTGACCGGCCCCCTGAGCGGAACTACCGCGAACTTCACCAGTGGCACGTTTACGGGCCTTCTCTCGACCGCAGGAGCCTTGTTGCCGGTAATCAATTCCGCGACGGCCACGGAAGGCTACAGTTCCAACCCATTTGACCTGCAAGCTTCTTCGTTCAGCGGCACCACCGCAACGCCGGTTACGCAAGATTTTCGCTGGCAGGCCGAAGCAACAGGAAATAACTCTTCCAACCCCTCCGGCTCGTTAAATCTTTTGTTTGGATCGAATGGAAGTGCGCCTGCCGAGACCGGACTTTCCATCTCCAGCAGCGGACTGATCAACTTTGCTTCGGGACAGACCTTTCCCGGCACCAGCAACGGCACCGTCACCGGCATCAACACAGGCGCCGGACTCACCGGTGGCCCGATCACAACCAGCGGCACGATCAGCATTCCATCCGCTGGCGTCACAAATGATCTACTGGCCCAGCCATTTGTGACAGTGCAGGCCGGACCGGGATTGTCGGGTGGAGGAACAGTTGCCTTGGGCGGCACGATCACGCTCACCAACGCGTCTCCCAGTTCCGGAGGCACTGTCACCGCGATCAGCAGCGGAACGGGACTGACGGGCGGACCGATCACGACCAGCGGAACTCTCAATCTGGATACTAATTTCACTGACGCCCGCTACTTGCAACTTGCCGGAGGCACCCTGACCGGCCCCTTGAGCGGGACCACCGCAAACTTCACCAGCGGCACGTTCACCGGCCTTCTCTCAGCCGCCGGAGCTCTTTTGCCGGGAACAAACACGGCGACCCCCGCGCAAGGTTACAACTCCAACCCGTTTGATCTGCAAGCCTCTTCGTTCAGCAGCAGCAGCGCAACGCCGATCACACAGGATTTCCGCTGGCAAGCCGAGCCCACCGGAAACAACTCGTCGAGCCCCTCCGGTTCGTTGAATCTGCTCTTTGGGTCCAACGGAAACGCACCGGCCGAAACCGGATTTTCCATCGCCAGCAATGGACTCGTCACCTTTGCTCCGGGCCAGACTTTTCCCAGCATCAATGGCGGCACCGTCACCAGCGTCAATACCGGCGCAGGCCTGACCGGCGGCCCCATCACCAACAGCGGCACCATCAGCATTCCTTCCGCCGGAGTCACCAACAGCATGCTCGCCAACAATTCGGTGACGGTACAGGCCGGGCCAGGATTGTCCGGTGGAGGGACCGTGGCCCTGGGCGGGACGGTCACCCTTTCGAGCAATCTATCGGGTACACCGCAGGGAATTGCCGTCTTCTCCAGCCCAACGAGTGTGACTTCGACTTCAGCCCCCACTGATGGTCAAATCCTGATTGGATCGACGGGCAGCGCTCCCGTACTCGCTACCTTGACCGCGGGCGCGAACGTCAGCATCACCAACCAACCCGGCTCCGTGACAATTTCCGCGTCCGGCGGGGGCTCCACTACCCTTCCCTACTTCGTGACGGGCGGGCCGCAGATAGGGGCCTTTCAGGGATTTGCAGAGAACGTCACCCAGCTCTGGGGATTCCTCCTCCCCTACAATGTCACCACTACGCACATCACTTACGACGTCACCGGCGCCGATGATACGACGGATAACTACGACATAGGCATCTTCGATAATTCGGGGAAACTGGTCGTGGATCTCGGACCGACTCCAGGAACTGCCTTCGCACCCTCGAAGGCGTTCCACACACTAGCATGGTCGCAGGGGTCAACAACTCTTCCAGCCGGACGCTACTATCTTGGATTGACGACAAATTGCTCGGTTTCTCTGTACTCACCGCGCCGAAGCCGGACGACATACCAAGCCGCCAGTTCGTGCGCTCAGCTCGCAGCGTCCGCGGCCTACATGGGCTTTGCCATTGACGTATCGGCGGGCACCTCTCGGGGGGGAGCCTTGCCTTCCCTGATCGCTCCGCCCCCCGATAACTGGAGCATGGGAGCTCAGCCGGCGGTCGTCATCCAATAGCGTTCCTTTGCCACGCGCCCGCTGCTAGCGCACCAGTTCCAATCCCGTCAGTCGGCACTGGACGTGACATTCATGGAAAAGCGAATCGAGTTTCGAGGGCGGCGGAGTCAGAGAAGAGTTTGAGCGTGCGACAACGGAACTGTTCGGTGCGTCAAGAACGGACTTGCCATTTAAAAATATAACGCCGGCACCTTCCATGTCGCTCTTTTCAGCCACGAGGCATTTCTTCCGTGCGACCTTAGATCGGAGCCCTGCCTGATTTCTTGTCCTGTGGCGTGCTGATGAACATTTCGATGAAGTAGTCGTGCAGGCCGTCATAAATTTGCCGCTGCAAATGCCAGGCAAATTGGGGGTGATCGAGATCGCGCGCATGGATGGGAAGCACGTAGGTATGGACGGGCACAGACGAGTTCTTCAGATCGATCAGAATCTCGATCGTTCCGTGGGTTTCGCGCGCGGAGAATGTGAGCAGCGGGTGAACGTACAAGCGGAGGTGCTCAAGAACTCGAGCAAGCTGCGGGGAGTCGGGCACGGGAATATTGTAGTGGAGTGTTGCGGTACGCACCCGGGAGACTGCCTTTAAAGTTGCCCGTTTTTTCGCTTCGCAGTCGCTAAGTCAACCCCAAATTGGGTACAGACACCCGGACAGGTTTCCTCTCCCATCTTTCCCCGTTTCGCAAAAGTCGATTTGTTGCCGTGTTCCAGCCGCCGTCTCTCTGAATACTGAAGCCCCCTACCGCACAATCTCACGAAACATCAGTAATAGTTTTTGAGCCTTGGTGGGGTTCGTCTGGAAGAAAGGAGAAGTAAGCGGTGTTTGCAGAAACTCGGAGTAACCCGGGATTTCTTTCACATCCGGGTCGCTCAGATTCCGAAATCCCATTTCCCAGGTAGAAAAGCTGCGCTCAGTGATTTCATATTCAAGCAGTTTCAGGATGTGACCATGCCGAGGGTCCGCGTTTATTTTCTTATAGAGCTCGTGAACTGCCTCCTCCGGGCCCTCCACTGTTTGCATGAAATTGCCATCTTTATATAAGAGGAGGCCCGTAATGCCCAGTTTGGTGTTGTTATCCCGAGCTTTTATCAGAAGTGCCTTGAGGTCTTCCTCGGAAAATCGCTGAGTGGCAGAACTGGCATAGGTAATTGAAATCATAAACTTCCCATATTCGTTATTTCGCTGAGTAGAACGCTGGGTAAAGCCGGGAACGGGGGAACATTCCTCTTCGAAACCGGAAACGCCCCGTCTCTGCACTTTTTTACCCTCACTGGCTGCTTGCCTGGCCTGCAGCCCGATTCCCTACACGGGCGAGCGTCTCTAACAGTCCCTCGCGTTGAATGGGCTTCGTCAGGTAGTCATCCATTCCAGCTTGCAGGCAGCGTTCCCGGTCACCGGCCATGGCATGAGCGGTCATGGCCACGATGGGCACATGACTTCTGGTGGTTCGTTCCTGCTGGCGAATCTGTCGCGTGGCTTCCAGTCCGTCCATGTCGGGCATCTGCACGTCCATGAGAATCACGTCGATATCATCGTCTCGCCATTTGTTTATGGCTTCAATACCGGTTGTCGCCAGTGTGACGCGGTGGCCGGCTTTCGTCAGAACGGCGACGGCGAGTTTCTGGTTGACCACATTGTCTTCGGCCAGGAGTATGTGAAGCCGGTAGACGGTCGTGGCTTCGATGCCGGGGCTCGGTTGCAAACTCTTTACCCCGTCCGACTTGCCTATCGCCTTGCGGATCGACAACAGCAGATCCGAGCGCCGAACCGGCTTCGCCAGGCACGTGTCCACGCCCAACTCCCGGCACTGTTTCATGGCCGAGCTCGGGTCCGACGAAGTCAGCATTATGATGTGCACGTCGTTCCATGCCGGCTGTGCGTGGATCCGGCGAATAACCTCGATGCCATCCATCCCGGGCATGTGATGGTCGAGCAGGATCAGGCGATAGCGGCGGCCGGTAGCAAGCGATTGTTCCAGCAGTGCCAGTCCCTCGGCCCCGGAAGCCGCCTCTGCGGGCTGCATTTGCCATCGCTCGGCGATCTTGCAGAGGATGCGCCGGTTGGTATCATTGTCGTCGATAATCAGCACGGGCAGTCCTCGCAGGTCCTCGAGCGCGGCGGCGGCGGCCGGGCTTTGGACGGCTTCGGTGGCTCTACGGAAGCCCATGGTGAAGTGAAAAACCGATCCCACCCCAGGCGTGCTTTCCACCCAGATTTTCCCGCCGGTTAATGTCACGATCTGTTTCGAGATGGCCAGCCCAAGACCAGTCCCGCCAAAGTTGCGTGTGGTCGAGGAGTCGCCCTGCTCGAATGCCTGAAACAGCTTTGCCTGAACCTCCGGGAGAATTCCCATCCCGGTGTCCCGGACGGCAAAGTGCATCCTCACGCCGTCGTGTCCCGCCGGTTCGGTCGTTTGTTCCAGGCTCACATGCACGGCGACCTCCCCTTTTTTGGTGAACTTCATCGCATTTCCGACCAGGTTGAGCAACACCTGGCCCAGGCGCAGAGAATCGCCCACGATTTCGAGCGGAACGTGATGCTCGATGTGCATGGTTAGTTCCAGACCTTTGTTGTGAGCAAGAATTGCGACCCTGGTGATCACATCATTGATCAATTCCTCAAGATTGAACGGTTGCGGATCGAGTTCGATTTTTCCGGCTTCGATCTTGGAATAGTCCAGGATATCGTTGATCAAGGTGAGCAGCGCGGTGGCGGAGCTTTTGACCATTCCCAGGTAGCCGCGCTGTTCTTCGGTAAGATCGGTGTCGAGCGCGAGATCGGTCATGCCCAATATGCCATTCATGGGCGTCCGGATTTCGTGGCTCATGTTCGCCAGGAAGGCGCTCTTGGCGCGGTTCGCGGTTTCCGCGGACTCTTTCGCCTTCTCCAACTCCACCTGTGTTTTTTTGCGCTCTGTAATTTCACTCACCAGAGCTTCGTTCACGCGCGCGATTTTCTCCGCAGCCTGTAACCGCAACAGTTGCTCCCGAAGGAAGCTTGCGCCTTCCAATTGGGCGCCGGTCCAGGGGCGGCTGCGGCCGCGCACCGTTTCACGCCAGGCCTCGAATGAAGTCCTTGGGTGCAGCTTGTTGTGCTCGTCGACGGTGACCGAGGTATTCGGATTGCCCGCCCAATCGACCGTCTCGAGAAGTTCCGCCCGCGAAAGAAGAAGGTGGTCTCCGCTGCCCTGCTCCAGAGCGATGAAAAGCGCTCCGCTGAACCGGCTTGCGTAGGAGACGGCCGCCGGGTCCAGTTCGCTCAGTTTTCGGGAGCTGGATATGCCGTGCGACGAGAGCTCGCTTAGCTTCTCAATCACTGGAATCAACTGTTCTTCCGCCACCGTGACACCTTGCGAGGATGTCACTCCGTCGATGTGCAATCGCAGGCCGTCCGCCTCAAAGATCGCGAGAAGTTCCGGTTTCTGCAGATTCTCGACACTCACGCCGGATGGGCTGGTCTCGATCCGTGAGATGTAGTCCTCCAGCAGTTTGCGGGTGGTCAGGCGCTGCTGCAGCGCCGCATTGTCGACCCGCAAGAGCACCTGTGACGCCAGCGTCTGCCCGATCAATTCGCAGACCGCTCGCGTTGTCCCATCAACGCGCCGCGCTGTGTCGTGATGACATGCGATCATCCCCCAAAGCTGGCCTTCGACAATAATGGACACAGTCAAGGAGGACTGCACACCCATATTGCGCAGATATTCAAGGTGAATCGGAGAGGCGCTCCGTAACAGCGAACGGGTAAGATCCAGCGGTCTTCCCGTCAGCGGTCCGATCTCGGGAACGATCATCGCCGGTGGTGCTGCCACATCCGCGATCGCCCGGACCGGGTTCACCAGAAACAGTTGCCGCGCCTGCGGCGGAATGTCGCTGGCGGGGAAGCGCAAACCCATATAGGAAACGGGTGAGGAGCCTGCCCCTTCGGCGATGACTTCCCCGTTCCACTCCTCATCGAATCGATACACCATGACGCGGTCGAAACCGGTCAGCCCCCGAATCTCGTCTGCAGCCAGCTGCGAGAGTTCGAAAATGTCAGTCGCCCGTTCCATGCGATAGAGCGGAACTCGTATATGGCCGTCGATGTCGAGCGGTTCGAGCGAGTGCGCGCCTTCCCGCAGTTCAAGCTCCGCTATGAGCACGCCATCGTGGCGGTGGGTCACGCAATTGGTGGACAGCGGGCCTCCGCTGCAGGGTATGCGAATCACACAGGCCGAATGCGGCTCCCCCCGCAGCATCATGGGCCGCAAGGCCTCAAACTGCCGCCCTCCCAGCACCTGTTCGACAGACTTTCCCAGGACTGTTTCCGGACGCATCCCAAGCAGGTCGGAGATGTTGGCGCTCACCTGGCGCACGACGAGGTCGGGCTCGGAAAGCGCCAATAGAACTCCATGCGGCTGGATGCATCCGATGAGTTGCACCGGCTCGAGAGCGCATCTTTCATGGTCAGCCATGACCAGGAGATTGTCAGCATCGGGCATCAGCGTGCTCCTGTTCCGGGTAGGGGGTCTGAGAACCATTCGCCGTACAAGTCAAATAGCGCCACAGCGGTTTGGCAGATGATTGGTAAATCGCTCTTTCCGTTTTCTTCGAGATCCTGGCAAAATGACGCCCAGAGCGCGCCATAACAAGCCTTTGCATCCCCATAGAACTGCAGGCTTGCGTCCGGCCCTAGCGTGGCCCGCAGCTGCCTGGCGATAACCTTTCCCCCTAAGAGAGAACCGAGAATTACATAGTTGTACCCGCGCAATCCGGCGTTCGTGATCTTCGGAAGCCGCCGGCAGCGCTCGATCTTGTCGATTTCACGTTGCGTCACGCCCATGTGCTGAAGATCCTCGCGAAGTTGGAGCGATCTCTTGATCGAACAAACCGGATCGGGCGGGTGGGCGGCAAAAGTGACAGCCCATTCGAGCGGCTCGATCAGCCCGAGGAGCCTGCCAAGATGAGCGCGGTATTCAGAGAGCGAGTAGCCGGGGTCAAAGAGCCGGACCATGGCCGGACACAACTCCAACTTCGCGTGGCATGAGCGCGTTGCATTCCGAAGAGTCTCGATTACTCCTGGCTCGCCGGGATTTAACGCAACGCTCGGCATGTGCCTGCTTCTGTGAGGGGTCGTCGAACTCACCCGCCGGCGCCATTCACCAAGCTGACTATAAAGACGCTACCGTGGTAACTCAGATATCCGAGCCGACGTTGCGCGTAGAAATGCTCCGCCGCCCATCCTCGTTACGGGGTTGCACTGGAACGACATAGAGTGCGTTAATAATATCACCCATTTGCATTGTCGAGACCTTGCGTCGAAATCCGACTAGGAAAGTCTTTCACCTTGGAGGAGTGTTACAAGAGCAGATTTCGTCCGGGCAAGACTACCAATCTTCGTAACAGGGGGTTATTTCACGATCTGAACCAGTTCCGGCGAGACGCTCTTGTCTGAAACCGAATCGCCGCCATAAGTCGCCGTGATGGTTCGTTGGCCGACCGCAAGCTTAGTCGTCTTCAGAGTAGCTACTCCATCACTGATCTTCGCGAACCCCAGTGACTGCTCCCCCATGTTGAATGTAACTCCGCCGCCGATCGGAATTCCCGGATCCACCGAGCTGACTTTCGCGGTCAGAGTGACGAGCTGGCCGTATGCCGATGGGTCGGGATCGGAGGAGAGCCTGGTCGTAGTAGCAAAATGGGCGGTGCTCAGCAGCACTGCAATATTGGCATCACTATTGCCGATAGGACTGAAGTTGTCCACGAGCAGATCCGGTCTCCCATCCCCGTTCACATCCGCGACGGCCACCGACTCCGTATACAGGCCCCCTGGCTTATAGGTCTTCGATGCCGTAAATGATCCGTTCCCGCTGCCCAGGAAAACGGTCACGCTGGGTGAGGTGCAGGCAGGATCATTGATGCCGCAATAATTCGAGACGATGGCGTCCGGTTTGCCGTCCCCACTTACATCGGCCACTGCAACCGAAAACGAACTGGAACCACTCGTGCTGTAACTTTGCGCCGGTTGAAACGTTCCGTCGCCATTGCCCAGCAGGACTCCCAAGGCACCCGCGCCCTGAGCGGAATTCCCGGACACATTCGCCACCAGCAGGTCGAGCTTCCCATCTCCGTTTACATCGATCGCCGCTACTGCGCTCGCTCCTTGTCCGCCCGAAGCATAGCCCACCGCGGGTTGAAAGGTTCCATCGCCATTGCCCAGGAGCACGGTAACCGCGCCCGACGATTGGTTGCCAATGAAAGAGTTGTTGGCCACGATCAGATCGAGTTTGCCGTCACCGTTTACATCCGCCACTGCGATCCCGGCCGGGTAAGCTCCATCCGAAGAGTAACTCTGCGCGGCGTGGAATGTGCCATCTCCATTACCCAGCAAAACCCCGACGTCGCCCTTCTTGCAATCGCTGTTGGTGACGCACGAGTTGACCACCAGTAGGTCGAGTTTGCCATCCCCATCGACGTCCTCCACCGCGATGGCACTCGCGTAATATCCGCCCGAGTAGAAGCTGCGAACGGCCTGGAACGTGCCATCCCCATTGCCCAGCAGAACTCCCACCGCGCCTCGGGTGCAGTTGGAGACGCTCTGGCACTGGTTGGCTACGACTACGTCGAGCAGGCCGTCACCATTCACGTCGCCGACCGCCACCGAGAGCGCTTCCACTCCCCCGGAAGCGATAGTCTGGCCGTTTTGAAACGTCCCGTCACCAGCGCCTAGCAAGATGCCAACTCCTCCTGTGGAACAGTCGGCAACACTGAGACACAAATCGGCTACTACCAGATCAACCTTCCCATCCCCAGTCAGATCTCCTGTGGCGAGTTGAAAAGCCCCGCCGGCACCA
Organism: Terriglobales bacterium; assembly: GCA_049521375.1. Classification (GTDB taxonomy): domain Bacteria; phylum Acidobacteriota; class Terriglobia; order Terriglobales; family Acidobacteriaceae; genus Acidiflorens. The sequence continues at coordinate 5,018 of JBEKOW010000093.1, read as the reverse complement.
CCCCCAGGATAGGTTTGCGGTGGTTTGAAGAGTCGTGGAGTTTCCAGTTGAGGAGTTGCGAACAGGCCAGTGAAGATTACACAACTGCAGACAATGGTGACCTTTGAGTGGCGCATTGAAGATTCTTTCTGGCCAGGCGTGCTTGGCTGGAACGGGATTGCAGATACCATGGCAGCCTGCGGACCAACCACCCCGCTGCGGGCCGGTAGCGGCATCTCATTTTCGACAACGAAAATGTGTGCGATTGTCTCCCAAGGGACCCGCGGGCGTCAACATGCAATGATTTTCACCTCCCTCGAAAGGCGGCTCTGGAGTGGGGTTTTGACGGAGTTGAGCTAAACCGAAAGAGGAACAATGTCCCTTCAGCGTTTCTTCTTCGGCGGGACCAGTTCTTTATCAAAGAAGTCGGCAGCCATCGCGGCTACCTGTTTGTGGACGGCCTCCCGATCCACGCCGGGCTTATCGACAAACAAATCAGGAAGCTGCTTCTTTCCGGCATCGGTGCCCACGTCCAGAAACGTGTAATGACCGACGCCCCCGGGAAGAATGGTGAGTTGCGCGTTCCTGATGTTAGCGGCAAAGAACCGCGCGTTCTCCGTCGGAGGAGCCATGGTATCCGCCCCACCAGCCACAATATCCACCGGAATAGCGATCTCCTGCAGGCTCTCCGCCGTAAACGCGCGCGCCACTGCGGGCGCGATGGCGAACACGGCTCGGATGCGCGCATCGCGGTACGAATCGCCAGAATGCAGCATAGAATGTTGCACTTCGGGTTGCTGCCGGATCGACTTGAATTTATCCAGAAAGTCCGGCATCTCGGGAGGATTGCAAGCGCCCTTTTGTTCGTCGCACCAGGCCAGTAGCCGATTTACATCGGTGGTCGCGCCCGCCAGTTCCATCATCGTGTATCCCCCATAAGAGAAACCGGCCGCTCCAATGCGATCCGGATCGATCTCGCCGCCGAACCGCGGATCGGCGAGCATATCGCTGATCACGATGCTGATATCCCTTGCCCGCTCCCAGCCTTCGGCAAATCCCTGGGTCGTGTACCCGGTCACCGCATTGTTCCCCGGATGATTCACCGCAACCACAATGTAGCCGCGCGCAGCCAGATAAGTGCCGAGCCATGCCATCTGCATGGCGCTGCCTCCGGTGCCGTGCGAGAGCGCGACCAGCGGAAACCTGGCGAACGCAGGGGCCAGAGTCGCGTCCTTGGCAGCGCGACCAGCGTAGAACAGGGGCGCATCCGGCGGCCCGACATACTGGTCCTTGGCGTCAGCGCCGTTCTCGGCGGGATACCAGACTATGCCAGTCAACGTGCGATCGTCAGACCCGCGCCAGTTATAGTCCCGGGGCGCCGAGAACTGCCGGAGTGAGAATCCGACTGGAAGAAGGTGCGGCCTTTCTTTCTCCTTCTTGGAGGCAAACGAAAAAGACGCGATCAGGGTCAGCAGCAGTAACGGGATGATGGTTCGACGTCGATGTAACATGATCCGCCTTGCGGACGGCACGGTATGAGCATGCGTTCCTGCGCGTCGCCAGAGGATTGCCATTGTACCGCCTTCATCCTCTCGCGCCGGAAGCGCGTCCTGTACAATTTCCCCTCCGATGAGTTCCCTCGCGAGATGGTTGCAAGTTTTGGCGTGCGCCGTGCTGCTGACGATTGCAGCAGCACAGGCCGAACCCGTGGCCCAGCTCAAGGCAACCGATTACGTCGATGATTTTGCCCATGTGCTGGATCACAACACGATCGCGCAAATGGATGAGATCTGCCGCCAGATCGACGAGAAAGCGCACGCCCAGATCGCGGTCGTGACCGTCAAATCGCTCGACGGGTCCGACATTGAGACCTACGCCGTCGATCTCTTCCACCAATGGGGAGTCGGAAGCAAGTCCACCAATCGCGGAGTGCTCATCCTTTATGCGATCGACGACCACAAGGCCCGCATTGAAGTTGGCTACGGATTGGAACCGATCCTGCCCGATGGCAAAGTCGGCGGCTTTCAGCGCGAAGCAATCCCGATCATGCAAACGGGGGACTACAGCAAGGCCCTGCTGCTGGTAACTTCGCGGGTCGCGGCCGTAATCGCGCAGGATGCCGGAGTCCAACTCACTACGCCGCAACCGGAGCCGGCTCCCCCCGAGCCTGCGGAGCAGCCCAGCAGAGGGATTTCGGTCGGCGGAATCATTCTCATCATAATCGTGGTGCTGATCGTTCTTTTCACTCCGCTGCGCAGCGTGCTTTTCTGGATCATTTTTTCCGGCATGTTTGGGGGAGGCGGATCCAGAGGCGCCGGAAGTTGGGGTGGAGGCGGCTTTGGCGGCGGGGGCGGGTTTGGCGGATTCGGCGGCGGCAGTTCCGGTGGCGGCGGCGCCAGCAGTAGTTGGTAGCCAGAGAGGATACGAATGGTTCCGGAGAAAAAGATTAGCGACTTTGTCAGCCGGCTGCAAGCGGCAGCCGGAGAAAATCTGGAGAGCGTGATCCTCTTCGGATCGGCGGTGGCGGGAGATTTTCATCCTGAGTTCTCAAATCTGAATTTTTTCTGCGTGGTTCGGGACAGCTCATTTGCCGCGCTGCAGGCTCTGGCACCCGCCGTGAAATGGTGGAGCGAGCGGAAGCAGCCTCCGCCTCTGGTCATGACTCTCGACGAGATCAAGCGGTCCACCGATGTTTTCGCGATCGAGTTTCTCGACATGCAGCAGCACCATCGGGTGGTCTTCGGTAAAGAAGTTCTGCAAGGGTTATCGATCCCGGCGAATCTGCACCGCGCCCAGGTGGAATACGAGCTGCGCGAAAAGCTCGCCGTGCTCCGCCAGCATGTGTTGCTGGCCAACGATAACGATTCGCGCCTGTGGGATCTGCTGACGAGATCGGTCTCGTCGTTTGTCACTTTGTTCCGCCACGTCCTGATTGTGCTCGGCCACGATGCTCCGGCCGGCAAGCGCGCAGCGGTGCAGGCGCTGTCAACGCATGTCCAGTTTGATTCCCTGTCTTTTATGCAGGTTCTGGACGTCCGAGAGCAGAAAACGGACCGCAGGAAATTCGGTGTGAAAGATGTTTTTTCCAGATATCTTTTGGCGCTGGAGCAGGTAGCGACGGCAGTTGATAGAATGCTGGGCTCGGGTCCGGTGAATCCCGCATAGAGTTTCTAACAGAGTTCTTTTAGGAGAATCGCATGGGTAAAGGTTTAATCGGAGTCATTGCCGTCGTAGTCATCCTTCTGCTGGTTGTGCTTTTTGCTTTCGGACAGTACGTCAGCGTGAAAAATACGCTGGTGAGCAAGAACGAGGCCGTGAAGGCAGCGTGGTCGCAGGTGGACATCGTGCTGCAACGTCGCGCGGACCTGATTCCGAACCTCGTCGAAACGGTGAAAGGCTATGCGCAGCAGGAAGTGACGGTGTTCGGCGACATTGCGAAAGCGCGATCCGCGCTGCTTTCCGCCGGCACGCCTCAGCAAAAAATTGCGGCCAATGGACAACTCGATGGAGCGCTCGGCCGCCTCCTCGTCGTGGTCGAGAACTATCCGCAGTTGAAGTCCAACGAGAATTTCCTCCGCCTGCAGGATGAACTCGCCGGCACCGAGAACCGCATCGCCGTCGAGCGCAAGCGCTACAACGACACGTTGCAGGATTACAACACCTATGTTCAGCAGTTCCCCAACAGCTTTTTCGCGGGATTCGCCGGATTCAAGCCGAACGAAGCTTACTTTGAGGCCTCCCCGGGATCGCGCGAAGTTCCGAAGGTGAATTTCTCAACCCCGGCGGCAACCGCTCCGCAAGCGACTCCGCAGCCAGCTCCAGTGCACTAGAGGTCAGACGTATCGACGTGAACCCCGCTGCCGCTTCATTCGGTGGCAGCTTCAATCGCAATCTGTTCGACCAGTTGCATCATGCGCGCGTCCTCGCCAACGGGCGGCAGAATCTCAAGTGAGATCTCCGGGAATTGCCGCCGCACATCGGCCACCTGCTCGGGAATGTCGCTTGCGAGATGGGCGCCGACGGCCATAAACAGCGGCAGCAGTCTGAGATTCAGGGTTCGTTGCTGCACGCATTCGTAAACCACATCCACCAGGTTTGGCCGCATGAATTCCATATAGGCCAGCCGCACCCTGCTCGGCCCCAACTCCTTTTGCAACTCAAGGGAGATCCGCTCGAATGGCGCGCACCATCGTGGATCCTTACTCCCGTGGGCCAGCAACAACAGGCACACGTTTTCATCGGACACAATCTTGCGAGCCCTGCGCCCGGCGCTGGTTTTCGCGGCTTTGGGGCGCTTCTTGAGGTCGCCTCGAAATAATGACTCTGCTACCAGAAAAGTGAGTGGATCGAGTTCACGCATATGGCTCCTCGGGATCGCTGATCTCTTGCTGTTTGTGTTCGGCAGAGCAAATTTCCAAAGCTTGCATCAGGTCGCCGGGCGCGTTGGCATTGGACAACAATCGATTGCGCAAACGTCAGGACGCGGGCCGAGCGACCCGAGCGCAAGCCGGGCTGTGTTGCCGTCGATCCGCTCACAAATCAGTTCGCGAATCATGCGGATGAATCTGGGATGCGTGCCCGCCGTCCCCGCGCACTCGCGCTCTGCGCTCTGACCGTTCGCAAGCAGTCGAGAATGTCCGGTCCCAGCCATGGTTGCGACGCCGGCCCGCTTCGGCTCTGGTAGACCAGCCTCCACTCTTTGTGCCCCAGCGCATCCGCTACCAGACGGCCGGTTTCCTCCAGTTGCACTTCGTAGTCGCAATGTTGCGCCATCCCTAATGGAATACTGTGCGCGGTATAGATAAGTTGAGCTCCCGCGCGCCGCTTCTCCGGTAGCTCCGCCAGCGCTTGTCGCACCCGATCCACGACCGCCTCGATAAATCCGGGATGATTGTGGAACGCCCGAATCTTGTCGACAATCGGCGCGCCCTCGCCCGCCGCGGACTGCGCTCGCGCAATGTCTTCGCGATACTGGCGGCAGCTCGAATACGAACTGTAAGCCGAGGTGACAAAAGCGAGCGCTCGCCGGATTCCGTCGC
>JBEKOW010000092.1:0-16054 GCA_049521375.1 Terriglobales bacterium | reverse complement strand
CGGATCGCCGAAACGGGTGGAGCAGGAGCAGAAAATTTTGGAGGCGGTCAGCAGTTGGACGTGGACTTCGAGTCCGATGACGGGCTCGTATTTGGCGAGGAGAGCTGGGGAGATGGCTGGAGTGGTCGCCATAGGGTGAGATTATAGCGGGGCGCGCGCTGTGCCAGAAATTCGGGGAGAGCGTGCAGGTTTTGCCTTTGGTCAGCGGCTGAAGCAGCGTGCGGGAGAAATCAGTCGGACCTTCAGGACTCGAATTTTTGGCTCCCGTCCCGCGGCGCAGCGCCCAGGCCTATTGTCAGTTGCTGCCCTGGGCGAGCCGATGAATATGCCGCGCCCTTGAGCGAAAGGCGTGGTCACGGCTTTTTCGACTCCGGGGCGCTCAGATACTTTTCCAGCGGGATTTCAAAATACATGAGTTCGGTGCCGTTTGGGTCGCGGACTCCGGTTATATAAAAATGCGCCCCCGCCAGCGGATTCGAGATACCGGAGACATCGAAGAACAGGAATCCGCGTGCGGTGGAGTGCGGCTCGACCGCTTTGGCTCCGAACTGGGAGCGATCGATTTCGTGCGAGGGATGGGAGATGCGGCGCACCAGATCCTCGCCGTCGAGCGCGGGCAGCTTGCTGTGATCGACGGTGTTCAACTGAGCCTTCATATCGGCAAGCGCAATGGGCTGATCGCCGTCGTTGGTGATGACAAGAAAGATGGGCATGAATCCGAATTTGCGGTAGTTGACGCTGAAGATCGAGGCTTTGTACTCGACATCATAAGGATCGGCCGCGACCGTCACCTTCTCCATCGGGTGTTCGTCGTGGGCCGGGTAGGTGCGAGCGGGATGAGCGGCGGGCATGACGAAATCTTTCGCGGCGATCGCGGCCACGCTCGCGAGCAGGATGAGAGGGAACAGAACGGCGGGAGTGTGCGCGCGTGGGTTGGCCTGACGAGGGACATCTTGCATAGGTGGATTATAGGATGCGCGCAGCGTCGATGAGAGCCGTCTGAGGATTGGCGGGCGGCAGTTAGAATGACTGCATTCATGTATGCGGTTTACAGTGCGCTGCTCGGGTTGGTGCTGCTGCTCACGCTGCCCTACTGGCTGCTGCAGATGCTGCGCCATGGAAAGTATCGCGGTGGGCGAAGTGGTGGCGGCGAGCGCGGTGGTGGAGGCTCTGCGGCAGCAATTCCCCGCGCATCGGGTGGTGATTTCGACCACGACCAGCACGGGGCAAAAGCTGGCGGCGAAAAGGTTCTGCGCGGAGAACGTCTTTTTCTTTCCTCTCGACTTTGCATTTGCGGTGCGGCCTTATGTGGACGCGCTGCGGCCGGAGCTGTGCGTGATCGTGGAGACGGAATTCTGGCCGAATTTTCTGCGGCTGGCGAAAAGCGCTGGAGCGCGCATTGCGGTCATTAACTGCCGCATCTCGGACCGGTCGCTTCCCGGCTACCGGCGGCTGCGTTTCTGGCTGCCGAGAGTGCTGGAGCCGGTCGATCTTTTTCTGGCGCAAACGGACGAGGATGCGCGGCGGCTTGTTGAAATTGGCGCGGCGGAAGAGAAAGTCAGGGTGAGCGGGAACCTGAAGTTTGATGTCGCTCCGCCGGCCGCTCCGGCGATCGTGGCGAGCCTGCGCTCGGTATTCGATCCATCGAACACGAAGTCGAACGCCACGGAGCGAGCGGGCGCCGGGCCCGTGCTGGCGTGGCCAATCCTGGTATGCGGCAGCACGCTTGAAGGCGAGGAAGCGACGCTGCTCTCGGCGTTCCGCAATATTCTGGCGACCTACCCCAAGGCGGTGATGCTCCTGGCGCCGCGGCATCCCGAGCGCTTTGCGGAGGTCGCGACCCTGGTGGAGCAATTAGGCTTTCGCATGGAGCAGCGATCGCTGTGGAGCGGCGAATCTCTGGCGGGCGGCGTGTTGCTGCTGGACAGCATTGGAGAACTGGCCGCGCTCTATGCGGTGGCGACGATCGCGTTTGTGGGCGGAAGCCTGGTGCCGCGCGGGGGACACAACATTCTGGAGCCCGCGCTTTATGGCGTCCCGATCGTTACGGGGAATCACTATGAAAATTTCCTGGAGCTGATCGAAAACGACGGGGAACGCGCGACCCTCGGACGCAACGCGCTGGCTGCGCTGGAATCGCAACGCGGGGCCACGGCGCGGACGGTTAGTTCGCTGGTGGAGTTGATGGACAGGCGCGCGCCGCTGATTCCTCGGGGTGAGGCGGGGGAATGAATCCGCTGCGTGGAATTTACGGGGCAGCGAGCGCTCTGCGGAACACGCTGTTTGATCGGGGCGTACTCCGGTCGCAGCGGTTAGGGCGTCCGGTGGTAAGCGTGGGAAATCTCTCGGCGGGAGGATCCGGCAAGACGCCGTTTGTGATGGCGCTGGCGGAACTGCTTGCGACGAGGGGCATCCGCTGCGATGTGCTTTCGCGGGGATACGGACGGCGAACGAGGGGCGTGCTGGTGGTCGAGCCGAATGGGAGCGCGAGCGAGTTTGGAGATGAGCCGCTGCTGATCGCGCGACGGCTGGGCGTGCCCGTGGTAGTTGGAGAGAGCCGTTACCAGGCAGGGCTTGTCGCAGAATCAAAATTCGAATCCCAACTGCATATTCTGGATGACGGATTTCAGCACCGCTCGTTGGCGCGCGACTTCGACATCGTACTGATGACGGGCTCCGACTTCGAGGACCAGCTGCTGCCAGCGGGACGCTTGCGCGAGCCGCTGACATCGATTGAACGGGCGGATGCGATCGTACTGCCGAACGAAGTCGCGGTTCCCGCGGCGGCATTGCGCGGCAAGCCGGTATGGCGGATGAGGCGGGAGATCTCGATATCCATTGCGATGCAGTCCTCGGTTGTATTCTGCGGGCTGGGGCGCCCAGAGCAATTTTTCGCGCAGGTGCGAGGGGCCGCGATTGCTCCCGCCGCGGAAATTATTTTTCGCGATCATCATGCGTACGGACGAGGGGATGTGGAGCGGCTGCTGGCTACGAAGGCGAAACTCGGCGCGGATGGATTTGTGACTACGGAAAAAGATGCGGTGAATCTGGGCGTGCTGCTCGCGGAGTTGCAGCCCATGGCTATCGCGGCACTCAGGGTTACGCTGGACGACGCGGCTGGCATTGTGGATTCGATCCTGAAGAGAATCGGAAAGTGAAGGGCCGGATCGTGAGAGAATCTTTGTTTGATGCCCAAGCACGCTAAAGAAAACGATCGTTTGCGGAAGCTGGTCGAGTCGTTCCCCAAGGTGACGGTCACGGTGCTGGGGGATCTGGTCGCGGACGAATTTGTGTTCGGAGAAATTTCGCGGGTCTCGCGCGAAGCTCCGGTGCTGATTCTGAAACACCGCGACCGGAAGGTCTTGCCGGGTGGCGGCGCGAACGCGATCTACAACCTCGCCGACCTCGGCGTGAATGTTCTGCCGGTGGGAATCGTCGGGCTGGATGAGCCGGGGAAGCTTTTGCTGCGGGCATTCCGGCACAAACAGATTCCGGTGAGCGGAGTTCTGAAGGACAAGACTTATCCGACGGTGACGAAGTCGCGGATCCTGGCGGGATTCGCGCACACGGCGGGACAACAAGTGGTGCGGCTGGACCGGGAGCCGGTGGAAGGTCCAAATTCGCATTTGCGGAGAGAGCTTGTCCTGGCGGCGCGCGAATATGGCCGAGCGTCGGATGCGCTGCTGATTTCCGATTATGGATACGGGGCGGCGACGCCCGCGTTGCTGAACGCGATCCGGGAAAAGCGCGGGCTGGAGAAGGTGCCGGTGATGCTCGATTCGCGGCACCGCATGATGCAATTTGCCGGGATCACGGCCGCGACGCCAAACGAGTCGGAGGTGGAGCACGCGCTCGGCATCCGGATCGGCGACGACTGGGAGCGGCTGCTGGCGGCGGGAGAGCAGATCGTGGGCGAGATGAATCTGGAATCGCTGCTGATCACGCGCGGGAAGGATGGGATGGTGGCTTTTCCGCGGCGGCATAAGGCGGTGGATATTCCGATTTACGGGAGCGACGAAGTTGCGGACGTTACCGGCGCGGGGGACACGGTGATTGCGACGTTTACTGCCGCGCTGGCCGCGGGCGCGACCGCAGAAGAAGCGGCGCACCTGGCGAACTATGCGGGTGGAATCGTGGTGATGAAGCGCGGGACGGCTACGGTCAGCCAGCAGGAACTGCTCGCGGCCATCGAAAAGACGCCGGTGGTGGCGCGCGAACACTAGGGAGACGCTGAATGGTCAAGGCTTCCGGAGCTGGGGAAGGGTAGGGGTCCTTCGACTGCGTGGCTGCTACGCTTCGCGTATCCGCCACTCCGCTCAGGATGACATTGCCTGAGGAGCGGTTGATGACCGGTGAGATCGAGAGCGTTGGGCATACCAATTCATCTTCATTCAAAGATCGTGTCGCGGCCGGAAGTTCAGCAACTGGTTGCGGACTGGCGGCGCGATGGGCATCGCATCACGCTGGCGAACGGATGCTTTGAACTGCTGCACGTCGGTCACGTCCGCTACCTGCATGCGGCGCGGGAACTGGGCGGCAAACTGGTGGTGGCCGTCAATGGCGACGATTCGGTGCGCGCGTTGAAGGGGGAAGGCCGCCCGCTGATGCCCGCCGCAGAACGCGCGGAAATTCTCGCGGCGCTCGCGGACGTGGATGCGGTCGTGATCTTTGTGGAAAAAGATGTGCGCGCGATCATCCGCGAGATACGTCCCGACTTCCACGCCAAGGGGACGGATTACACCGTGGACAGCGTTCCGGAGCGCGAGCAGGTGGAAGCGTGCGGGGGGCGGGTGGTGATCGTGGGCGATCCGAAGGATCATTCGGCAAGCGAGATCATTCGCAGGCGGCTGAGTCCGCCAAAATCGTGAGGCCGCGGGGATGACGGGAACTGCCCCCGACCTGGAGCGCGCGCCGCGAATCGAAAGCCTGCTGGTGGTGCGGCTCAGTGCCATGGGAGATATCATCCACACGCTGCCGGCGGTGGCGGCACTGCGCGCGGCGTTCCGGCACGTCACTTTGGGATGGCTGGTGGAGGAACGGTGGGCAGAGCTTTTGTGCACACTCCGTTATCCACGATCGGGGAGACGTTCTGCCGAACGGCCGCTGGTCGACCGGATTCACACGGTGAAGACATCGGAATGGCGTCACGCGATGTTTTCGTTCAATACCTGGCAGCAGATGGCGGTGGGGTTAAGCGAGTTGCGGGGCGTGCAATATGACGCCGCGATCGACTTCCAGGGAGCGGTGCGCTCCGCGTTGCTCGCGCGTTGGTCGGGCGCGCCCATTGTGTTTGGGGATGCACAGCCGCGCGAGAATGCGGCCAGCATGTTCTATTCGCGACAGATTGAGGCGAATCGCAGCCACGTGGTAGAGCAGGCGCTCGATTTGGCGCAAGGCGTCATCTCTACCTTGCCGGCCGTCGCGATGGCGGCAAAACAGCCCGAGACCAACGTCGAGTTCCCGGTGGACGCGGACGCGGAGGGGAAAGTCAACGACCTGGTTGCGGGTGTGGCGAAGTTCGCGATTCTCAATCCCGGCGCGGGTTGGGGAGCGAAACAATGGCCGGTGGAGCGCTACGGCACGGTGGCCAAGGCGCTGGCCAGGGATGGGATTCGTTCGATCGTAAATTACGGTCCGGGGGAAGAAGAACTGGCGACGGCAGTGGAGACAGCAAGCGATGGGATGGCGCAGAAGGTGTCCTGCTCGATTGCCGAGTTGATTGCCCTGACCCGCCGGGCCAGTCTCCTGATTGGAGGCGATACCGGTCCGATGCATCTGGCGGCGGCTTTGAAGGTTCCGGTGGTGGCGATTTTCGGGCCCACGAACCCGGCGCGCAACGGGCCGTTTGGTACGCGGTCCATCGTATTGCGCAGCGCCAGCAGCATGACCGACCACTCGCGGCGTCGCGAGCCCGAGCAAGGGCTGCTGGAGATCATGCCCGAAAAAGTCATTGCCGCAGCGCAGACGTTGTTGCGGAACTGTGCGTGAGCGCTGCTCCACAACCCGAATGGCGGACGACGCACAGCCGCTGGTCGCTGGTCGCGCGCCGGATCCGCATCCCCGTAGGCTTTTTGGCGGCAGTTCTGTTCGTATGGCTGGCCCGCCCGACCGCGATGTCGCTGGTCGCAGGGGGCCTGGTGATGATACCCGGGCTGCTCTTGCGCGGGCTGGCTTCGGGACACGTGCAAAAAGATAAGCAACTGACGACCAGCGGACCCTATGCCTACACGCGCAACCCGCTCTACCTGGGCTCTCTCATGATGGCGGCGGGCTTTGCGATTGCGGCGCGCAACTGGTGGATCGTTGCGGTGATGGCGCTGATGTTCGCGCTGATTTATGTGCCCGTGATCGCGGGGGAAGAACGCTTTCTGAGGCTGGCGTTTCCCGAATACGGTGATTATGCGCGCCACGTCCCGCGCCTGTTTCCCCGGCTCACGGCGTACGATAGAGGACAGAGTTCCTACTCTTCCGCGCGGTTCTGGAAGCACCGCGAATACCAGGCAAGCCTTGGGTGCGTACTGGTGATGGGCATCCTTATCGTGAAGCTCTTCATCCGGTAGTGGGCGGTAAATTGAGGTGATCCCCAGTGCCCGGTGTGTGCGGCAGGTTCAGCCGTCCCTCCGGGACTTGAATCAGGGTGGGCACTTTTCCCGGCGCTGAAGCGCCCGGCTATTATCGACCGCCCCTCCGGGGCGGAAGAATGACTGCAGCAGAGTGGCGGTAAAACTGCGCTAGCCGTTGCCATACTGGAAGTCGTGCGTTTCAGTTCCGCGGCGGTGATAGGGCTGGCGTGTGGCTAGTAATATTGCGGTACTGTGGCGGTGGATATGGCAGGCGTGTGGCAGTAATATGGCGGTAATGTGGTAGTCTGCCGGGGGATTTCGGTGGCAAGGGGTGCCGCACGATCTTGTAACATGCACACCCACGGAACATTTTTTGCTGAACTTTTCTTCGAGCTTTTTGCGGGACATTCTTTGCTGAACGTCAGGAATTGGGCTCCATCTTGCTGACTCTCGAACGCCGGTATCGTGTTCTCTCCATGCTTGCGCTCTCCGTGCTGTTCGGCCGCATGGCGAATGTTTTGTATGGTCAGCAGGGATCCTCGCAGGCATCCATCGGTCCGGCGCCCAGCCGGGTCGCGCCGCCTCCGCCAAACTATCCGTTTCCGGATGGAAAATCCTATGTGTATGTGGCGGAGTGGCATTTGATCTCGGCCGGAACGGGCGTGGTGCGGATGGAAACGGCCGGGAACCAGCGCAAGGTGATTGCGACCGCGGAATCGCAGGGAGCGGTGAACGTCATATTTCCGGTCCACGATCATTTCGAAGCACTGTTTGATCCGCGCACGTTCTGCTCGCTCTCCATTTTCAAACACAGCGAAGAGGGAGCGCACAGGCGGGAGACTTCGATCAAATTCGACTACGAGCGCAAGAAGAGTGTGCTCGACGAAAAAAATCTCAAGACCGGCGAGACCAAGAAGGTTGAGAACGATCTGGAGGGTTGCGCGACGGATGTGATCACCGGGTTCTATTACCTGCAATCGCTGCCGCTGCAACTCGGCGCCCGATACGAGTTTCCGATCAGCGACGGGAAGACCACCATGGTGCGGGCCACGGTGGAGAAGCGCGAGCAGATCAGGGTTCCGGCGGGAACGTACCCGGCGTTGCTGGTGACGGCGGAAGCGACCTCGGGCCCGTTGCAGTCCAAAGGCAAAGTGTGGGTGTGGTATTCGGAAGACGCGAGCCACACTCCGGTGCAGATGCGGGCGAAGCTGGGATGGGGGACGCTCTTGTTCCGGTTGCAGAAGGTTGAGAAGTGAGCGCGGCCGGGGACGGGTGAGAAATCAGCCGTCCCGGGACTGGAATGTCGGGTTCTGCTTTCCCGGCGCTGAAGCGCCGGGCTATTGCCGGCCTCCCCTCCGGGGCGGGAGTAAGGGCTATTTTGTTCCAAACGCGTCTCGGAGGATTTAGGACAACACCCAGGATTTAGTTCTCGCTCACAGTCGAGGCGCCCGTCCCGGTCGTAGACGACGGCTATTCGGCCCAGCTTGTCAAACGGAACCGAATTCCGCGTCTCCCAGAAACTCGGTTCTCTCACACACTCGAGAGGCTTCTGATCGCCGGCGCTACGCTTGCAAATTTTTTTCCATGTAGAGGGCGCCCGGGATCGGGTTGGGGCGATAGGGCGGGACTTCGTGGAATCCCAGTTTGCGGTACATGACTATGGCGTCTTTCATTACGGGCTCTACGGTGTCGAGACGCATGATCCGATAGCCGATGTGGCGGGCTTCGGTTATGAGATTTTCGGCCAGCTTCCGGCCTATTCCTTTTCCACGAAAATTTGGACGCAGGTAGAGGCGCTTCATTTCGCAGATGGCGAGGTCGAGTTGGTGGAGGGCTATGCATCCGGCTAGCTGGGACTCGTATTCGGCCAGCAACAGGCGGCCTTTGGGAGGCGCGTAGTCTCCGGGCAATGCGGCGAGTTCCTGGTCGAAATTCTGGAAGCAGAGGCTGAAGCCCAGCGAGGCGGCGTATTCGAGGAACAGTTCGCGAACCTGGGGGATTTGCGCGGGAAGCGCCTGATAGATGGTTACGTCGGGCACGTCGACATTATCGTGGGGTGGGGCGGGGATCGCAAATGTGGCCGTTATAATTCGTGGTAGTTGGGCGGCGTTTTGGAGCAGGAGGCGAGGAGCGCGAGACGGCTGCCGAGTAGCCGGTGAATCAGCACCCGGCCCGCGATCAGTCGTCCCTACGGGACTGGAAACTCGCACTTCGCTTCCCCGGCGCTGAAGCGCCCGGCTATTGCCGGTCGCCCCTCAGGGGCGGGGAGTGGCTATGTCGTCCCACGCGCCGCGCAATTAGTTCTCATGCAGAGGCGCGTGGCAGCGCCGACGGTTGCGTTTCAGCGTTACGGTTTGTTTTCCGGGAGGATGCTTGAAGGTTTTATTGCTGGAAAATATCAGCGGGGTGGCGGTCTCGCAGTTTGAGGAGGCCGGGTTCGAAGTGGAAGCGCGCAAGGGCGCGCTGGATGAGGCGGAGCTGATCAAGAAGGTGCGCGGGGTGGCGATTCTGGGGGCGCGGTCGAAGACGCACATCTCGGCGGCGGTGCTGGATGCTTCTCCGGAACTGGTGGCGGTGGGGGCGTTTTGTATCGGGGTGGACAAGATTGACCGGGCGGCGTCGAGCGAGCGCGGGATTGGGGTGTTCAACGATCCGCATTCGAACAGCCGGTCGGTGGCGGAACTGGCGATGGGGGAGATCATCCTGCTGATGCGGCGGACGTTTGAGGCGAGCACGCGGCTGCATGGCGGGGAATGGAACAAGTCATCGGCGGGATCGCACGAGGTGCGCGGACAGACGCTGGGGATTGTGGGCTACGGGAAGATCGGATCGCAGGTTTCGGACCTGGCGGAAGCGCTGGGGATGCGGGTGGTGTTTCACGATGTAGCGCACGTGCTGGCGCGAGGGAACGCACGGGCGGTGAGTTTCCGCGAGCTGCTGGAAAGTTCCGATGTGATTACTCTGCACGTGGACGGCAAGCCGCAGAACCAGAACCTGTTTGGCGAAGAGGAATTGCAGGCCATGAAGGAAGGGGCGTGCCTGATCAACCTTAGCCGCGGGTTTGTGGTGGATCATGAGGCGCTGGCGCGGCATTTGAAAAGTGGGAAGCTGGGAGGCGCGGCGGTGGACGTATTTCCTTCGGAACCGGAGACGGGCGGGGCGTTTTCGAGCCCGTTGCGGGGATTGGCGAATGTAATTCTGACTCCACATGTGGGCGGGAGCACGGAAGAGGCACAGCAGAATATCGGGCAGTTTGTTTCGGCGAAGATGATTGACTATTTCAAGAGCGGCAACTCGCTGATGAGCGTGAACCTGCCGCAGTGCCATCTGGATTACGAGCCGGGATCGCACCGGCTGATGCATATCCACCATAATGTGCCGGGAATTTTGCGCGCGATCAACGACATTCTGGCGGACCGGGAAATCAATATCGAGCGGCAGGTGCTGGATACGCGGGGGAACCTGGGGTATGCGATTTATGACATTAATCGCGGCTGCGATACGGAGTTGCTGGAGAAGTTGAGAAGCGTGCCGCATACGGTGCGGGTTAGGGTCAGGATTTAGTGTTTAGGCTTTAGGCTCTCGGCGCTCAGCTTCCGGCTCCTGGCTCTCGACTTCCGGCTTCCGGCTGTCTCGTTACTTGCGGTAACTTCCTGCCGGGTTATTTTTCGGCGTTCCCTTCCGACTTGGGGCTTCCACTGGATGGTAAGGGTAGGGTGTCATCGCCGTCGAAATGTGGCTTCTGTAGCCTGATTTGGAGGGATTCGGGCTCTTTGACCCCGGCTCAAAATGGTTGACTGGGCGTGGGCCCTACCCTATTATCCGTAGTAAGTTCCGATTCGGGCGCGGCCTGCTCCCGGGCCGCTGTTGTAGACCCCTAACGCACTCCCTGCATCAAAGAAACGCGCGCCGCTCAGGAGACGACCTATGCCGAGTTTCAACATGCGCGTGCCCGCCATTGTTTTGCGCGGGCTTTTATGCAGCATCATCTTTTCGATCGCCGGGATCCAGCTGGGGATTGCGCAGTCTCCAGTTACTACCTGGCATTTCGACAACCTTCATTCGGGCACTAATCCTAACGAAACGATACTGACTCCCCAGAATGTGAACCGGACTTCGTTTGGAAAGCTGTTTACGCAGACGGTGGATGGCGCGGTGGTTGGGCAGGCGCTATACCTGCCGGCGGTAACGATTCCGAACAAAGGCGTACACAACGTGGTGTATGTGGCGACGATGAACGACAGCGTGTACGCGTTTGACGCAGACGGCGCTACGGGGGCGAACTCCAGCCCACTGTGGCAGACCAGTTTTCTGGGGTCAGGGGTGACTCCGGTTCCGATCGCGTCGCAAGGGTGCGGAGGGACGACGGGATGGAGCACGGTGGGAATTGTATCGACGCCGGTGATCGATCCGGTGGCGGGAACGATTTACGTGGTGGCGAAGACGCATGAGAATTCGACGTATGTACACAGGTTGCATGCGCTGGATGTGACGACCGGGAGCGAAAAGGCGGGCAGTCCGGTAGTGATCACGGCGAGTTATGCATTGAACGGCATCACGAACACGTTCGCGGATTATATGCAGGTGAACCGTCCGGCATTGCTTTTGGCGAATGGCATTTTGTATATCGCTTTTGGATCGAATGGATGCCGGAGCGGGTTGGAATCAGGATGGGTGCTGGCGTATAACGCGTCGACACTGGCGGCGGCGGGAGCGTTTGACGTTGAGCCATCGAAGTCGGCGGCGGCCATCTGGCAACGAGGGGGCGGGCTTTCGGCGGATAGCGAAGGATATATTTACGGCGCCACGGCCGATGGTCCGTTCACGGCGGGGAGTAATTTCGGGCAGTCGGTGATCAAGCTCTCGCAATCCGGGAGCACGCTGCAACTGGCGGACTGGTTCACTCCGTACAACGAGGCGGATCTGGACGATCACGACATGGACATGAGTGAACCGGTGCTGATGCTGCCAGACCAGACGGGAACGTATCCGCATCTGGCGGCGGCGGTGGGAAAGGAAGGAACGATCTACCTTTTGAACCGGGACAACATGGGACATTTCTGCAGCACTTGCAAGACGGCGGATACGCAGATTGTGCAGGAGATGGCGGGGTACGCTCCTAATACGGGGGCGCTGGTGTACTGGAACAACATGATTTACACGTCGGCGAACAGCTCTCCGATCACGGCGATTGCGGTCACAAACGGGACGCTGGGCACGGCTCCGGTGGCGCAATCGAAGAAGGTGACGGGAGGACACTCGCCGGTGATCTCGGCCAACGGGAGCGCGGCGGGAGTGTTGTGGCAACTGAACGGGTCCACGCTGAACGCGTACAACGCGGCGACGCTGGCGACGATTTATCAAAGCTCGGAGGCTCCGAACAAGCGGGATGTGCTTCCTGCGCTTCCGCACTTTGCGAATTTGATGATCGCTAACGGGAAGGTTTACGTGGGGACGAATAACAGCGTGGTGGTGTACGGGCTGCTGTAGGTTTTGCTGTGTGGGGGTAGGGGTCCTTCGACTCCGCCAAAGCCTCACTTCGTGAGGCTCTGGCTGCGCTCAGGATGACTCGGCGGTCAGGATGACTTCGGCGCGACCTCGGGCGCTTAGAAAGTCACAACTTCTCAGGATGGCTTCGGCGATGCGGCGCGGCGCAGGCGGTCGTGGACGGCTTCCCATTCGGGAGTGGCGGGCGGCAGGTCGATGGCGATCCAGGCGTGGTTGGATTCATCGGCGTCGTGGAGCTCGCGGTAGAGGACGGCGGCGTAATCCTCCGGGGACGGTGGCATCTGGTGGGTGACTGCTTTGCGATCCGGCGGGGTGGTGTGCTGCAGGTAAATTCCTTCGCCCGGTTCGGGCAGCTTTCCATTTGAAACCAGGAACAAGGACGTGCGCGGGCTGTAGTGGCGAGCGTGCATTCCGGGAGAGGGATGCGGTCCGGCTTGGGGATCGGAGGCGGAGCGGATGGGGCCGATGAGGGATTCGAGAGCGTGACGCGAGATGCCTCCGGGACGGAGGAGGACGGGCTGCGGATCGACGAGAGAGAGGACGGTGGATTCGATGCCTACCTGGCAGAGTCCGCCATCGAGGATGTAGTCGACGTCGTTGCCGAGACTGCGGCGGACGTGGTCGGCGGAGGTGGGAGAAAGCTCGGTGAAGCGGTTGGCGCTGGGCGCGGCGAGAGGGAGTGCGGCGGCGCGGATCAGAGCCAGAGCGACCGGGTGCGCGGGCATGCGGAGGGCCACGGTGGGAAGTCCGGCAGTGGCTATGTCGGGGATGAGGGGAGTTTGCCCGACGTTCGTGGCGATGCTCTTCCCTGCATCTTTCTCCGCCATCCGTTTCGGCAGGACCAGGGTGAGCGGGCCGGGCCAGAATTTCTTGGCTAGAAGGGTGGCATTTTCGGGCCACTCGGCTACTAATGATTTTGCCATCTCGATCGAGTCGACGTGGACTATGAGCGGGCTGGTGGGCGGGCGGCGTTTGACTTGGTAGATGCGGGCTACGGCTTCTGCGGAGAGGGCATTGGCTCCGAGTCCGTAGACGGTTTCGGTGGGGAAAGCGACGAGGCGTCCGGCGCGCAGGAGGCGGGCGGCGGCGGCGATTTCAGACGGAGTGGGCGGGTGCAGCATAAATCATTTTAGATTGCGGGGGAGGGACGTGTGTAGCGTCGCGCACAGCGCAGGTTGAAACAAAAGCCCCCAGGCGGTGCGATGAGCGGTCGTGAGGGCTCAGTCGTCCCTCCGGGACTTGAATCCTAAGAGGTGCGGGTTCCCGGCGCTGAAGCGCCGGGCTATTGTCAGCCGCCCCTCCGGGGCGGGAACAGTGGCGATCTGTTCCACCGCGTCCCTGCGGGAACAGCAGCTATTTTGTTCTACCGCGTCACTGAGAACCTGGTTCTCAGGCACACTCCAAAGCCTCCAAACAAGAAAAGGAGCGTTGCTGCGCGGCTGCAGCCGCGCCATTTCAAAGCTCAGGGCCGGACCCGGTTATTGTCCTTGCTATTTGCTATTTCTTTTTGTCGTCCTCTTCGACTACCAGGTTGTTGGTTACGGAGAAGACTCCGGGGACGCCATTGGCCTGGATACCAGCGATTTGCTTGTCCATGGCGCGGGCTACGGCTCCCTCGAGGGTAACGTGTCCGTTTTTCACGATGATGTGGATGGGAGGAACGGCGCGGAGCTGGTAGGGGTTGAGCACGCTGTTGCCGTAGATCGCACGGTAGACGGCGACGCGCAGCTGATCGTCAATCATGGAAGTGGGAAGGACCTCGATGTTATTGACGACCTTCTCGACTCCTTCAATGCGCTTCACAACATTTCCGGCGTCAGATTTCAGAGTGGGGCGGACTACCTGGCCCATCAGCGTCACGGTTCCGTCGGGATCGACTTTGTAGCTCAGGTTGTCGAAAACTCCGTAGTAGGGGAGCATGACGAGCTCGTGGCGGACTTCCTTGACGATGCGAGCGAGAGTTTTCTGATCGGGTTGGGCTTGGGCGGTGGCTGCGACGAAAAGCGACAGCAACAGCAGAACGACGAATAGCGACTTCTTCATGTGGTGGACCTCGCGATGTTCAATTTCACAAAGGAATCCCGACTTCTGCGCAGTTGTAAAGACGCGGAATGGGGGCGGTTAGTTGCTTACTTTTTTCGGGGGTTGGCGGAAAAAGTTGAGGCACAGTGCGTCGTGCGAACGGAAGGGCGGTGGCGGGAAGAGGGATCCTTCGACTGCTCCGCTCAGGATGACATCTTTGTTGTTACTGCGCTGCTATTACTGGGCTGCTTCTGTGGCTTGCGTGGGGTTTATTCAGGTTTGGGTGTTTTGCGGCGTTCGCGGAAGCCTTCTACCAGGAGGTAGAGGACGGGGATGAAGAACAGGTTCAGGACGGTGCTCATGATCATGCCTCCGAAGACGGTGGTACCAACGGAGTGGCGGCCGTTTTCTCCGGCTCCGGTGGCCACTACCAGCGGGACGACTCCAAGGATGAAGGCGAAGGAGGTCATGAGGATGGGGCGGAGGCGGATGCGGGCGGCTTCGACGGCGGCATCGAGAATGGTCATGCCGCGCTGGCGGAGTTGTTCGGCGAATTCGACGATCAGGATGGCGTTCTTGCTGGCGAGGCCGACGAGCATGACGAGTCCGACCTGGCAGTAGACGTCATTCTGCTGGCTGCGGAGCCACTGGGCGGAGAGCGCGCCCAGCAAGGCCATGGGGACGGCCAGCAAAATAATAAAGGGGAGCACGAAGCTTTCGTATTGCGCGGAGAGGGTGAGGTAGACGACTAACGTTCCCAGGCCGAAGAGCAGCAGGGTGGTGGAGCCCGAGGCCAATTCTTCCAGCGAGATTCCAGACCATTCAAAGGAATAACCCTGCGGCAAAATTTTCGCGGAAAGCTGTTGCATGGCGTCGATGGCCTGTCCGGAACTGAAGCCGGGGGCGGCAGAGCCGTCGATTTCCGACGAGCGGAACAGGTTGTAGTGGTTGATGACCTGAGGCGCAATGCTCTGGACAATAGTAACCAGGTTTTGCAATGGGATCATGGCTCCGGAGTCGGAGCGAACGTAGTACTGGGCGATATCTTTGGGATTAGAACGGAACTGCTTGTCGGCTTGTACGTACACGCGGTAGGAGCGGTTATTGAAATCGAAATCGTTGATGTAGGCCGAACCCATGTAGACGCTGAGGGTGTCGGTGATCTGGCTGAGCGGAATGTGGAGGCTCTTGGCTTTTTCGCGGTCGACCGTGACGACGTACTGCGGATCGCTGGCGGTGTAGGTGCTGAAGAGGCCAGTGAGATCTTTTTGTGGGCGCTGGGCGGCGGCGCGGATGAGATCGTGGGTGGTTTTGTCGAGGTCCTGCAAAGTGTGATTGCCCTGGTCAACGAGTTCGTACTGGAATCCGCCGAACTGGCCCAGGCCTTGCACGGCGGGCGGTTCGAATGGGATGACGATGGCTCCGGAGATGCCGAAGAGAGGGCCGCGCAAACGCTTGATGATGGCGGCGGCGGTGTGCTCTTCGCCCTTGCGCTTACTGTAGGGACGGAGGGGAAGGAAGACGAGGCCGGAGTTGGGCGTGGCCCCGCCGAAGCTGAAACCGGCGATTGAAAAGGTGCCCTGAATTTCCGGGATGTTTTTGGTGATGGCCGAAACCTGGCGGCCGATGTCGCGGGTGTATTCGAGCGAGGCTCCGGTGGGAGCCTGGATGGCGACGATGAGATAGCCCTGGTCCTCGTTGGGGACAAAACCCTGCGGGACGTGACGGTAGACAAAGAAGGCGAGGCCGAGTCCGATGACGAAGAGGATGAGGGCGGCGACTTCAAAACGGAGAAACGCGCGCAGGGCGCGGACGTAGGCGTTGGTGACGGCGGCGAGGATGCTGTCGACTTTCTGTGAGAACCAATTTTTCGGGCCGTGGATGCGGCCGAGCAGGAGGGCCGCGAGTGCAGGCGAGAGGGTGAGAGCATTGAAGGCCGAAATGGCGATGGAGAATGCGAT